>DAOUEM010000212.1:0-8428 GCA_034430555.1 Anaerolineae bacterium
AAACGCGGGACGACACCGCCGTCGTGACTCATCGACTTGATGGAACCAAAGAACAAGTGACTATCGCCGTAGCGGAAGGTGATGGCTGCATCTTCAGCATTATTCCACAAAAGCAGCAGGGTTGGCGCTATGGTGTCGGTGATGTAGTGCAAGCCCGCGTCAAAGAGAATCTCGCACAGCGCGCGAGCCTGCGACGTGGTTAGATTGATGATGTAAGGAGCGATTTTAACCGGGTGGGTGATAATGGCGTCGAGTTCGGACGCGATAGCATTGCGCACGCCGGTATGCAACTTAAAGAATTTGAGCATACGCAGTAGTGTTTCCGAAGTGCGGTCACGGTGAGAGCGCAGGCTGCCAGCTTCCGTCGTGATGGTCAACTGAAGTGAGGAAACCCTGTCAAGGATGATCCCGGTGAAACGCAGTGCTTCGGTTGTGTTGTCGTAAGTGGTTTCAACGGCGACGTGGTCGCCATTCACGGCCGCGTGGACGGTTGCCGCCGGGCTGACGCCGTAAACCGTAATGCTGTAGGTGCGCTGCGGAGGAATCAGGGTTGTGTCGCCGGTTGGCTGGCCGACCGTCATAACCAGGTGATCGCCGGACATCGCCTGCGTCAGGGTGGTACGGCAGGCGCGATCGTGCCGATAGGCGGTGGAGAGACCGTCATCTTCGTAGAGGGTGAAGGTATTATCTGCACCGGCAAAGACCAGAATTTGCATCTTGCCAGGGTTGTCGATGGCATCTGCGACGGGATCGTCCGCCAGGGGGATGATCGCGCCTGCCCTGGCAAAAAGGGGTATATCCGCCAGGCGTCCGTAAACAGGCTGCCAGCGGTTGCCTCCATAGTGTGCGCCCGTAAAGACATGATACCAGTCACCATCGGGCAGCCACACGACCTGACGGCTCAACCCTGTCGCGTCATCCGCCGGGCTGACAAAAGGCGCGGCGATGAGTTCTGAGCCGTACCAGTACTGGTGCGGACAGTGGTAGGCTTCTTCCGCATCAGGATGGCTGTAATACATGGGTTCGATCAGGGGCAGGCTGTGATCGTAGGCACGGCGCGCCATCGTATACAGATAAGGAATCAGCGCGTGCCTGAGCTGGAGTGCTTCTCTGAGCACGCGCAGAACCTCGGCATCTTCAAAGATCCACGGACGACGGTCGTAGAACAAGCCTTGGGTGGCGTGGAGGCGGTTGATCGGGCTGAGGACTCCGAACTGCACCCAGCGCGCGAGCAACTCACAGTCCTGAACGCCCCCCGTGTGGCCGCCGATGTCATGACTCCACCACCCATAGGCGATATTGCTCGCGGTCGCCGTCATGTAGGGCTGGAAATTGAGGGTATCCCAGGTGGCGTAGGAATCGCCGGAGAAGCCGATAGGGTACCGCTGATGGCCTTCACCCCCCCAGCGCGAAAAAATAAATGGTCGTTTAGAACCATCGCGGCCAAGATCGTAGAAATGCAGGTGATTGATGAGCCAGAGCGGATCGAGACCGGGCATGCTGCTTTCGAGACCCTGCTGCCAGTCAAGCCACCAGAAATCAACCCCTAATGATTCGGAGGGATGGTGCAAGACGGTCAGATAGGCATTGGCAAAAACGGGGTTGGCGATCTCGAAGGGCACGGGCTGCTGGGAGGCCGGATCGATGTGCATCATTCGGGCCATGTCTTCGTACTGGTCCTCGTGCGGGTGGATACCTTCCGCCGGATGGAGGTTCAGCCCGATCCTCATGTTCTGGCGATGGACAAACTTGATAAAGCCCTCTGGATCGGGGAACAGGTCGCGGTTCCACGTATAGCCAGTCCAGCCAGTGGAATCGTTGCCGGTTTGGGTGATATGCCAGTCCATATCCAGGATACAAACCGAAAACGGCAGATCGTAGGTGCGGAAGTCGTTTATGAGGGCGGTCAGGTCATCCTGTGAATAAGCCCAATAGCGGCTCCACCAGTTGCCGAGCACCCAACGCGGGATCATGGGCATATGCCCGCTGATACGACAGTAATCCTGGAGGCATGCCCTGTAATCGTGCCCGTAACCGAAGAAGTAGAGATCAACGCCTCCGGGCAGGCGCGGCTGAAGCCAGCCGTCATCGTCAAAAAGGAGGGTGTTCGAATCATCGATCACCGACCAGCCTGCTTGCGACATAAGGCCTGATTCGAGCGGCCTGTAACCGTTCGCAAAATCCAACGTACGCGCCGTGCCGTGCAAGTTGCCGGTATCGTTATCACCGGGGTGCCAGGTTGTCCCGGTCGATTTGACGCGGATCACGAGATTATCTGGGCTAAATCCGTGCGCGGAGCTACAGGAATAGTGCAGGGATAGATCTTCTGTTTCAATCTCGACTATGTGGTCTTGGACCCGGGAGGTGAAAGGTGGAACGGGTTGCTGGCGGAACCAGAATGCCTGACTGGCGCGGTCAACGAAGCAGCCATCGGGGTGGTATTCCAGGCGGATCAAACGAGCGGTCAGCACAGTGAAGCGCGCGCTGCCACACTGGACGATGGATTCACTGGGAGCGACGGGCTTAAACGTTAGCTTAAAGTGTTCAGGAATAACGGACATGAATGCGCTTCTCCAAGAAAATATCGAAAGCCGATTAGCCCCTTACACCACCCGCCGTCAGCCCAACCGCCATATATCGCTGAAGAACAATCGCGATCAGAAGCGGGGGCAGGAGGGCGATAAAGGACGCCGCCATTTGCAGGTTGACCCCGTAGTTATTCGCCAGGTAAATCAAGCGCACCGTGATTGGCTGCTTGGCGGGGTCTGTCAGCACGAGCAGCGGGAGAAGGAAGTCTTTCCAGAGGTTAACGAAAGATAGGACACAGATAACGATCAGAATAGAGCGCGACAGAGGTAGAATGATGTAGGCAAAAACCTGCACGGGTGATGCCCCATCGACGCGCGCGCTGTCGAGAAGCTCGGATGGAATGCGATCGAAGAAGGTCTTCAGGACAAAAATCGCGAAGGCGCTGACCGCATACGGCAGCCACAAGCCCAGATACGAATCCAGGAGGTTGAGGTGAATGACGGGCAGATCGCGGATGGTTAGATAGAGGGGAACAATATAGGCGATACCAGGGATCATCAGTGTCACCAGAAAGCCCATCATGATGATGCGCCCCCCGACCGGGTTGAGTTGAGACAGGCTGTATGCCGCCGCCGTCGATACGACCAGCTGGAGAACCACGCCCCCACCCACGACGATGAGGGTGTTGGTCAGGAGACGCAGCATGTCGAAACGAATCCAGGCTTCAGTGTAATTGTTCCACAGGGGAACATCAGGCCACAGGTTCAGCCCTGCCGAGAAAATCTCAGTGCTGTTCTTCAAGCCGGATGTGAACGTAAAGAAGAATGGAAAAAGGGTCAGGATTGCCAGGACGATCAAAAAGGCGATGGCCGCATAGTAGTAAACTCGTCCACGGGTCGTGTGGAGTTCCGAATTGGATAAGAATCCCCGCTCCATATTTAGTCAACTCCAGGGGCTAATTGTCATTCAAGCGATAATTGATGACGCGGTAGCCAATAGAAAACACTAGCAGCACGACGATGAGTGTGACGCTCCAGGCAGCAGCATAACCCAGATCAATGCGGATAAAAGCACGATTGTATATATGCAAAGTGGGAGTCAGGGTTTCTCTGCCAGGCCCGCCGTTGGTGAGTAGAAACGGCTCTGTGAATACCTGAACAACGGCAATGACCTGAAGAATGAACAAGACCGACATCAATGGGAGCAAATGTGGCAGGGTAATGTGGCGGATACGATCAAGCGGGTTGGCGCCGTCCAGTTCCGCTGCTTCATACAGCTCAGAAGAGATTTCTTGCAAGGTCGAGAGATAGATGAGCGCGGTCGAACCGAAGGCACTCCAGGTCATCATGATAACGATGGCCGGCTTAACCAGGCCGGCATTGTTCAGCCAAAACTGGCGTGTGAAGCCAAGCAGCATCATAATTTCGTTCAACAAGCCGGCATCGGGATCGTAGATGAACCGCCAGATAATGACGGCGATTGCGCCGGGCACAACAGTCGGCAGGAAGTAGACAATCCGATAGAATCCCTTCGCATTACGCATCTCGCGAACGAGAATGGCGATCACAACAGGGAGAAAGTAGCCCAGCAGGATACTCCACATCGCAAACTGGAGACTGTTCCTCCATGCGGCGCCAAATGCCGGATCCTTGAGCATCAAGGCGTAGTTATCGAAGCCGACCCAAGTCGATTCGCCCATCAGGGTTACATCCTGAAAGCTCATATAGATGGCCTTCAGAATTGGGTACCACGCGAACACACCGAACAAGGCGAGGGCCGGCAACAGGAATAGATAGGCAGTTATCTGCTTCGACAGGCGCCTTGTCCAACCTGCCGCAAGTGGTTCTGGCTGTGGAGGCATCATGTTATTCGCTTCGTAAAAAAGAGGATTTTGTGCGTTAGCTACCGTAAAGTGCCGAGTGGCAAGACTTGCCACCCGGCACACTCAAGTGGTTCCTACCGATCCAGTACAAACGACTGGAATTCTGCGGCGGATTCTGCCAACCGGGTAGCCGGATCGACGTTCTCATTGCTGAGCACTTCACTGATGACCACACCGACTTCGGTGTAGTAGTCCTGCACCGCGGTAATCGGTTCAGGCTGAAGGGTCACTTCGCCATCCTTGATGGCTTCGTTGAATAGGGCGTAGTTTTCGACAGGCAGGATGTTGTACGGCTCTCGGAATGCTTCCCACGAGGCCTGGTAATCGCCCACATAGAGCGGCAGGACCGGCATACCAATCGCTTCATTAGTGGCTTCGAGCGCGGCCAATACTTCACCAGGGTTGAACTGACGCCACAACTGGAAGTAGACAGCCGCTTCAATCTGGTCATCGGTCGCATTGGCGGCCACCATCCACAGGTTGCCACCCGTTAGCGTAATGGATCCATTGGGGCCGGCTGGTGCAGCGGCATAGCCGAAGTTGTCCAGGTCGGCATCGGGAAACTGGAAGTAGACGAAGTTGAACTGGTCACCAGCGTAGATAACCATCGCCACACGCTCTGAGACGAGGGCTTCTGACAGGCTTGCCCAGTCGAGGGTTGCGCCCGGCAGTACGTCAGAGGTCCAACGCAGGTCATGGATAAAGTTGAGAGCATCCACTGTGGGGCCTTCACCGTATGTGGCCGTGTAATGGTCGTCTTCATCAGGGGCGATGATGTCTTCGCGGGTCGCGCCGAAACCGTAAGCAATGTTGGTGTAGTGCCAACCGGTCGCCGCTGAACCATCATTGATGAACGCGAAACCGGCCACGTTTTCGTCACGGTTAGTCAGCGCGGCGGCCATTTCCTGAAGTTCGTCCCATGTGGCCGGCGGCACATCGTAGCCGGCAGCAGCCAGCATCTCAATGTTGTAGGCCAGCCCAAGGGCGTAGGCATTCAGCGGGATACCGTAGATGGCATCGTCACGGCTGGTGATATCCAGAATGGCGGGGTTGAAGACGTCTGCAATGCCAGCACTGGCAAAATAGGTGGTCAGGTCAGCGACAACACCCTGATCAATGAACTTGGAGGGTTCGGTGAAGTATGTCAGGAATAGAGTGGGGAGTTGACCACCGACCGCGAGTGCGACATAGGCAGCCGGATCATACTGCAACTCCAAACCTTCAACTACCACGTTCGGGTACATTTCCATAAAACGTTGGGCCTGCTCTTCCCAGGTGGCACGCAGTTCAGCCTGGTCGGCCGACGGCATGTTCGAGACGGTAATGGTGACGTCGCGCCCACCGGCAATTTGCTCTGGCAAGGTGAGTATATCGGGCAAAGACGAAGTTCCTTGCGAGAAGGCAGGGGTGATCTGTAGACCGACGAGGATCACTACCAGAACAATAGCCATCAGAGAATGGCGCTTCATGATACTCTCCTTATTTTGTTTTTGGCCTAAGAAATCCACGACGAACAGGATATTGAGACGTCTCAATAAGTAGTATATAATCAACATAATTGATTTGTCAATCACCTTGCGGGGAAAAATGTGAAAAATCGCTGGTACCAGCTATTCTTGAAGGCACTGGCGGTAAGGAGGGTAGTTTGGCGACACTCAAGAAGGTAGCAGACCTGGCAAAAGTCCCAATGCTTGTGGCTTATGCTGCGTTGAAAGATGACGCTTCTGTTGATGACAGCACACGCGAGCGCGTAGTGCGGAGCGCACAGCAGCTGAAATATAGGCTGCGCATCACGCAAGTCGATGTCGCCGATCTGGCTGGTGTGTCTAAAGGCACGGTGTCCTATTCCCTGAACAACAGCGAGCTTATCTCGGAGTCAACCCGGCAAAAAGTTTGGGATGCCGCGAAGGCTTTAAATTATCGCCCGAATACCATCGCCCGAAATTTGAGGAAGAACGAGGCAGGGGTGGTTGGCTATTCGTGGCACATCGCGGATGACCCAAGCGCGATGAATAATCTGCTTGACCGCTTCATTTACCGCGTGACTATCTCAGCGGAAAAAGGGGGATACCATCTGCTGACTTTCATACAACCCCAGAAAAGCGCTGAAAAGATATACGACGAGTTGATCTCGACGAACCGTGTAGACGGCTTCATCATATCGGATGTGCGGTATCACGATCCGCGTATCACACGCCTGCAAAAACTCGCGGCGCCGTTTGTCGCGTTTGGGGGGATGTACAGCGAAGACTCTGACTTTGCCTATGTGGATGTTGATGGCAGGCATGGGATCAAGTTGACTGTCGACCACCTGATTGAACACGGTCATGAACGCATTTGTTTGTTGAGCTACCCACAAGGACGGATGGTCGGTGATGCCCGCGAAGCAGGCTATCGTGAAGCGATGCAAAAGGCAGGGATCGTTGTTGAGCCGGATTGGGTCGCCTATACCCCGAACATCTTCCGACTGGCGTCGACTGCCACTGAGCGATTGCTTGGAGCAAAGCGCCAACCAACGGCGATTATCTGCGCCAATGATGTGATGGCGTTCGGTGCGAAAACGCATTTTGACGCCGTTGGTATAGTTCCCGGCAGGGATATCGCCTTGACGGGTTATGATGATGATCCGACGTCTGAATTCCTGGGGATCACATCGGTGCGGCAGCCGATCGACGAAGTGGCGGCTACTGTATTTGATATCCTCCTGGGCGAGATCAACCGAAAACCGTGCG
The DNA here is from genome assembly GCA_034430555.1 of Anaerolineae bacterium. Classification (GTDB taxonomy): domain Bacteria; phylum Chloroflexota; class Anaerolineae; order Aggregatilineales; family Ch27; genus DAOTXK01. The sequence continues at coordinate 7,144 of DAOUEM010000212.1, forward strand.
CAGAACGACAAGTTGTCCTGAAGCCAGAGTTGATCGTGCGCCGGAGCACGTTAGGGTAGATTGCCAACAATCTTCAGAGGGAAGCTCAGGTGGCCTCTCTTTTTTTGAAATAGTCGAGACTTAATCTGACACTTCAGTTACACTCAACCCTGTTGAGAAGGAGTGTCGGATGACAACGGAAGAAAAGATAATCAAGAACAAACTGGGCTTGCTACAACTGGCAGAAGAACTGGGGAATGTGAGCCAGGCATACCGCATTATGGGCTACTCACGCGATAGTTTCTACCGGTTCAGAGAACTCTATGCGGAACATGGCATGGAGGGGCTGCGCGAAATCAGCCGGCTCCAGCAGTTGGATGCCGAGATACTCAAGTATGAGTTGGGGTGTAATGTGGTCCGCACTTCTCATTATCCCCAGTCGCCCCAGTTCCTGGACCGCTGCGATGAGATTGGCCTGCTCGTATTTGAAGAAATCGCCGGCTGGCAGCATATTGGCGACGAAGCCTGGCAGGACCTGATCGTGCAGGAATTGCAGGCCATGATCGTGCGGGACCGCAACCATCCCTTGCTGATCTTGTGGGGTGTTCGCATCAATGAGTCGCCGGACCATGATGACCTGTACACACGCACGAACGCGATCGCGCATAAACTCGATCCGACGCGCCAAACCGGAGGTGTTCGAAATCACTTCGAGAGTAAGCTGCTGGAAGATGTATTCACCATCAACGATTTCACCGAGGATATCCAGACTCCGCTTGCTCGCCCGCATCTCATCACCGAATTTGGAGGGCACATGTTCCCAACCAAGGCATGGGACCCCGAGGAGCGGCGAGTAGAACACGCCCTTAAGCATGCGAGAAAGCATACCCTGCAAAACCAGATGAGAGTTGTGTATTTTTCACTCGAAGGCGACGCCAAATTCATTGGTGAGAACCCGCTGGTACTTCTTGGTGGACAAGGCGCATGTTATCTGAAATCACGCCACACGGCGGGAGCAGTGAAGATCTGCGCCAGGACTGCTGACCTGCCCGAAGCATCGATTGTGCTTCAAATCAGCTAATGATTCAGGATATGATGCCCGTCAGAGCATATCCTGATGGTGGTTCCCACTTTTCGGAGCAGGAGAAGACTATGACCCATAGGGAGAATGTGACCCAGGAGGATGTGGCCAAGCGTGCCGGTGTATCCCGATCTATCGTTTCTTACGTAATCAACAATGGACCGCGTAAAGTCTCCGAAGCAACACGACAGCGGGTTCTGGCCGCAATCGATGACCTGGGCTATC
>DAOUEM010000213.1:0-8386 GCA_034430555.1 Anaerolineae bacterium
CGACGAGAAGATCGGCGGCACCATCCACATGGCGCTGGGGCGCGGCTACCCGGAGACCGGCAGCAAAAACGAGTCGGCCATCCATTGGGACATGATCTGCGACATGCGCGACGGCGGCGAGATTCACGTGGACGGCGAGTTGTTCTACCAGGATGGCGCGTTCGTCGTTTAAACTTGGTTGAACGACGCGTCGTCTGAGTGGGTTTCGTATATAACCATCGACATGGAGCCGGAGATGTGCTGCCGGCTCCTTTATGCTGCATAATAGGCTCAGCGCCCGGTAAAAACTGTTGGGAGGATGATCCTGATGGAACGCGATCCCCGTTTTGCATTGCAGGCCCACCTCGATGATCTGTATGCGTTTCAACCGCGCCGGCTGGCCTTCCGCGCCGAGACGCCGGAAGCGTTCCAGGCCTGGCAGGCAGCGCTGCGCCAGGCGGTACGGCAAGTGCTGGGAATCGCCGGGCGGACGCTGCCCCAATCCGCGCGGGTCGAGCACCTCCAGCAGGTCGATCGCGGCGCCTATACCGAGCACAAATACGCGCTCGACGTCGGCGAGACGGAAGCGCCCATCTACCTGCTGGTGCCGCATGGCGAGCCACCTTTCAAGCCGATGCTGGTCCTGCATGGGCACAATCCGAGCGTGAATTACGTGCTCGGCAATTACCCGAACGAGCAGGTTGCCGCCGAGATGCGGGCAGTGGACAACAATTATGCCCAGGCGCTGGCCCAGGCCGGTCACCTGGTGTGCGCGGTGGAGCAGCGCGGCTTTGGCGAGCGCATCAGCGACCAGTTTACCGAGCCGGATTGGCCGAATACCTGCCGCCACCTCTCCTTCGAATACCTGATGCAGGGGCGGACCATGCTCGGCGAGCGCGTCTGGGATGCCCAACTGGCGCTGACATATTTGCTGAGCCGGGACGATGTCGCGCCCGGCGGCGTGGGCTGTACGGGCAATTCCGGCGGCGGCACCACCACGCTGTGGCTTTCCGCCCTGGATGAGCGGATTACGGTGTCGGTGCCGTCCTGCTACTTCTGCTCGTTCAAACACTCGATCCTGGGCGTGCGCCACTGCGAGTGCAACTACGTGCCCGGCATTCTGGAGCTGTGCGAGATGGGCGACCTGGCGGCCCTGGTCGCGCCGCGCCCGTTCCGAGCCATTGCCGGGGAACAGGACCCGATCTTTCCCATCGCGGGGGTGCGGCAGCAGTGGCAAACGGTCGAGCGGGCTTATGAGTTAGTCGGGGCATCGGACCGCTGTTCGCTGGCGGTGCATCCCGGCGAGCACGCCTACCATCACGCCCTGAGCCACGAATGGTTTGGCCGCTGGTTATGAGCGGTGGTCGTTGAAACCCGAGCGGGGTATCCTGCGTATGAATCGGGGCAGCCATTGACAAGGGCGGCTGCCGTCCATTACAATGGGTGGCAGTAACCGCTCAACAGGAGGTTTGGAATGATAGAGGTCGTCACCCCATAAAAAGACGCACCGCGCCTTTTGTGACGTGACGCTGCACTGTACGTGTGTCGATGTCGGCACACCTGCATGTTTGTTCCTGCTGATTCCTGTACACGAAAACACTGGCCGTGGGCGTCTGCCTGCGGCTTTTTGTTCGCCCGGATCGCCAGCCGATCCCGGGCGCGCCTTCGCTGGTCGATGGCCTGCCGTCGCAGGTGGCGCTCGCGCTGATCCCGGAGGAAGGACGCCATCCATGCTTGCGATTAACCAGTTAACCAAACGCTACGGCGACCAGTTGATTTTTGAAAATGTGAGTTTTATCCTGAATCCCGGCGAACGCGTGGCGCTCATCGGGCCGAACGGCTGCGGTAAAACGACGTTGCTGCGCATCATCATGGGGCAGGAGACGGCCTCGCGGGGCAGTGTGGCTTTCACCCCGCCGGACTTGCGAATCGGCTACCTGCCGCAGGGCCTGGAGCCGGGTCCGGACGAAACCATCGGCGAGGTGTTGTACCCACAGGCGCGCCAGTTGCAGGCCCTGGAAGCGGACCTGGAACGGCTGAGTTTCCGCCTGGCGGAAGCGCCCGACGATCCGGCCCTGCAAAACGAGTATGCCGCCGCCCTGGAAGACCTCGCCAAGCTCGGGGCGACCTACCAGCCGGAGTCCGACGCGGCCATCCTGGCCGGGTTGGACCTGGCCGGCCTCGACCTGGCAGGTTCGGCGGCCATCCTGAGCGGTGGGCAGCAGACTCGCCTGGGACTGGCCCGTCTGCTGCTGTGTCGTCCGCAGTTGTTGCTGCTGGACGAGCCGACCAATCATCTGGATATTACCGCGCTGGAGTGGCTGGAGGAATGGCTGGCGGCCTATCCCGGCGCGGCCCTGATCGTCAGCCACGACCGTACTTTTCTGGATCGCACCGTCAACTGCGTGGTGGCCCTGGACGACGTGACCCGCACGGCGGCCGTTTACGTCGGCAATTACACCGATTACATCGACGCCGTGGTCAAAGCGCGGGAGAAACACTACGCACAGTGGCGCGACCAGGTCGCCGAGATAGAGCGGCTCAAACGCGATATACAGCAGACGATGGGCCGGGCGCAGAGCTATGAGCGCAACTCGCAAACTGACCAGGAGCGCCGCTATGCCAAGAAGATCGCCAAAAAAGCCAAGTCCAAGGGAAAACGCCTGGACCGCTACCAGGACAGCGACGAGCGCGTCGAGAAGCCGAAGCTCTCCTGGCAGATGAAGCTCGCCTTCCAGGCGGTCGAACACAGCAGCCAGGACGTGATCCGGCTGGAAGAACTGACCGTGGGCTACGATCCGGCGGCCCCGCTGCTGAGCGACATCACCCTGACGCTGCGCGGCGGCGAACGGATCGCGCTGCTGGGGCCAAACGGCTGCGGCAAGACCACGCTGCTGCGCACTATCCTGGCGGAGATTCCATCCCTGGCCGGGCGGGCCGTCGTCGGGCCGAGCATCACGGTCGGGTATCTCTCCCAGGAGCAGGACACGCTCGACGGCTATGACGATGCCCTGGACGCTGTCCTCGGTGTCGCCAGCCTTTCTGAGACGGACGCGCGCAGTTTTTTGCACTACTTCCTCTTCTCCGGGGACGAGGTGTTCACGCCCATGAGCGAGTTGAGTTTCGGCGAGCGGGCCCGCCTGATGCTGGCCCAAATGGTGGCGCAGGGCTGCAATCTGCTTATACTGGATGAACCGATCAATCATCTCGACGTGCCCTCCCGCGAACGCTTCGAGCAGGCCATGACCGCTTACGAAGGCACGGTGTTGGCCGTCGTCCACGATCGTTACTTTGTGGATCGGTTTGCCAGTGGAGTCTGGGTCGCCGACGGAGGGACCGTCCGCGCCTACCTGGACCGCGCGGAACACCAGAAGGTGCGTGCCCATGCAAATCCGTAACATCCGTTGGCCGGAGGAGCGAGAGGCCATAACCGAGCATATCCGCCTGGTGCATGGCCCTGGCGACAGTGACTTTTTGATGAGCTGGTACGGGAATTACCCCGGTTTCAACCCGGCGGATTGTTTTGTGATCGACGGCGACAACGGCGAAATCGCGGCCCATACCATGCTCATTCCCCGCGCCATCCAAATCGGCCAGGCGGTTGTGCCGGCCAGCGAGTTAGGCGTGGTCGGCACGCTGGATACCTATCGAGGACAGGGTTATGCCGCCGCGCTGATCGATCGCTGCCTGGAACGGATGACGGAGCGGGGGGATGTGCTCGGCTTAATCTTCGGCATCCCCAACTTCTACGAACGCTGGGATTACGAGTATGCCGCCGGCCTGTACCTGACCAGTTACGAGTCCGAGATCGACCTCGATCGGGCCATGAAGGCCGGCCACTGGGACATGACTCACAGCTACCAGCGACGGGCGGCCTCCTACCTGGGTATGCGGGGGCGTGATGTCGAGGTGCGCCGTTTTTACACCAGCGACCTGACCGGCGTCATGGCTCTATACCAGGCCGAGAGCGCCCAGGGCCGCTACCTGATCGCCCGTGACCAGGCGACCTGGGACTGGCAGCTGCAGTTCCTGGCGGATGTCGGGCGTTACGATCCCGACGACTTCCTGGTGGCCGAAATCAACGGCGAGCTGAAGGGTTACGTGCGGGTGGTGAGCAAGGGCCAGGTAAACTGGTTCAAAGAGAACGAGGCAGCGCGTTTTTCGATCATCGAAAGCGGCGGCGCCGATGCGGATGCCACCGAAGCCCTGTTGGCCGCGGTGACTCAACTGGCCGCTGTTTACAACGCGGAGCGGATCGGCGTGTTCGTCCACCGGGAGAGCCAGATGATGCGGCATATCCTGGCCCATGGCGGTACCCACCGTGACTTCACTGGGGCCGCCTTCCTGCGGCTGCACGATCTGCCGGCCTTGATGACCCGGCTGCAGCCCACCTTTGAGTATCGCCTGTCGAACTCAGCCTTTAAGGGACGTGGTATCCGGCTGTTTGTGTCGACGGGCGAAGCTATGACCACGATCGAGCTGGGCGATGGCGCGGACGACGTGGCGCTGGAGATGCCGTCGGTGGAACTGGTGCGGCTGGTGACGGGCTGGTTCGGCGTGGACGATCTGTTGGGCGACTATTTCAGCGAGCCGCAGCGGGACCTGCTGCGTGTATTGTTCCCCAAGCGTGAGCCGCGCATCGGCCTGGCGGATATCTTATGATGCGGATGACGAGCATAAACCAGTTATGAGCGAGATTCTGGTGCGGACGGCGACCCTGGACGATACCGCCGCCATAACCGCCATCCACGTTTCCAATAGCGAGCGCTGGCAGCGCCTGAACGAAAGTGGGCAGGTCGAGGACGTGGCCTATGATCGCCTGACCCTGCACGAGCGCTGGCTGCACGGCGGCCCCTGGATGAGCGTCGAGACCTGCGCCGTCCACCTGACGCATTTGCGGCGCGGCGCGGGCATACCGCTGGTGGCCGAGATCGATGGCGACGTGGTGGCCCACGCCGAGGTCTACCCCGGACAGGAGCCGCCGCCCTTTGGCGCACACCTGCACGTGGCGGTGTTGATCGTCCATGCCGATCACGTGGTACGCGGCCTGGAGGGGGCGCTGCTGGCCCATATCATCGCCCTGGGGCAGGAGCTGGCCTGCGAGCGGATCTGCATCACCAATCCCGACGCCCAGGGCTTTTATGATGGCGAAGGTTGGCGGTTGTTGAGCGTCAGCCAGCAGGTATCCTGGCCGGCCCGTACCGGTCTGGGCTTTTACCAGGCGACGCCGCACTCGCTGTCCGATCCGGAGCAGCTCGCCGGGTGGATGATGCCGCTGGGCCGCGGCCAGAGCGCCCGCTACGAATGGGTGATGCGCTGGCCGGACCTGTGGGTCGCCGTACCGGGCCTGCGCGAGCAGCGAATCGAGCGGCTCAAGTTCACGGTCGGCGGTGGCACGATCTTCGTCATTTACGCCGAGTCCCCCTTTGATCCGCGCCGGGCCAGCGTCTACCTGTGGATGTCCAAACCCCCCACCGGGCCGATCATCACCGCCATCAATGACCGGGCGCACAAGCTCGGTTTTCGCCGGCTGGAAACGGTCGTTTATGGCGACCATGCCGCCATCCTGGGGCCGGAATCCGAAGTCGAAGGCGTTTGCCAGGAGTTGTACAGCATCGAATTGATGTAATCCTCCCCAGACCTGAATCAAATAGAGCAGGTCCACGGTCTGCTCCCAAGCCTTTGGCCTTTGGATTTCGTAGAATTAGCTCGAGGAGATTTGTATGAAACCCGCTTTGCTTGTCATTGATGTTCAAAAACAGTTTTTTGGCCCGGCAACGACACGCTCACTTGATGATGCCATCGAGCACATCAATGCGGCTATCGAATTGTTTAGGGAAAAGCATCTTCCGGTCATTTCTATTCAACACCTCGATGCAGAGAATCACCTGGTACCCGGTGAGGATGGGTTTGAATTACCTGACTCGCTGACCATACTTCCTTCGGATTTGCACATTCACAAGACTTACGGGAACTCGTTTACCAAGACTCTGCTTGCAGATCGTTTACGCGATCTTGGCGTAGACACGGTTATTCTCACCGGCTTTTGTGCCGAGCATTGTGTTCTTTCTGCCTATCGTGGGGCACAAGATGTGGACCTGACGCCGATTATCCTACGCGGCTCGCTCGCTAGCGATGTTCCAGAACATATCAAATTTGTCGAAAACATCAGCGACGTGATCTCTTATGGCGCTTTGAAAAAAGTGATGGAATAAGGAACGGATGCTTCAAAGACTGTCAAACTCCAGAGAGCAGGCCCACGGCCTGCTCCTGTTGATCATTCCATCTGCGATTATTCCAGTGCGGCGAGGGCTGCCGCGGCGGCATCGGCTGCCGTTTGTTCCCCGCGCAGGACGGCTTCCAGTGCCGTTTGTAGGGCCGTGGCAGCAGGTGATCGGGAAGATTCCAGCAGCAGATGATCGCTGGTGAGCAGTTCGCCGGCCAGCGTATTGTAGGCGTCCTGCGGCCACATTTGCAGCGCGCCCGGCTGGGAGGGCAGCCAGCCCAGCGCATGGGTCAGCTCAAACTGGTGCTCCTCCCGCATGAGCCAGTCCAGCAGGTCGATGGCGGCGGCCTGCCGGTCGGGATCGGCCGTGGTGATGACCCATAACCAGCCGCTCAACAGGGTATACGGCGCCGCATCGTCGGTCAGGATAGGGGCGGCGATGGCGTTAGGAATCAGGCTGTGCGAATTCAAGTAGGTCGTCGAATCGACCAGGGCCAGGCTCAAGGCCCCGCCGAGAAAATCATCCCAGTAATCGGTCACACTGGTGTATTCCAGCACTTCCGCCCCGACGAGTTCGTCGGCCACGGCCTGCTCGTAAAAGCCCAACACCGCCAGCAGTGGTTCTTCGTCCAGCAGCGGGCTGCCGTCTTCCCCGGCCAGGCGTCCGCCGGCAGCCAGGTACTGGATCAGCACGGCTTCGTTGACGCCGTTTTCCACGCCTGCCGGGAAGGCGAAGGGCTGCCCTTCCGCCAGCACGGCGGCCAGTGTGGTGGGCGGCCTGTCGAAGACCGTTTCCCGGTAGACGATATGCGCGATTTGCAGCGTGTAAGCCACGCCGTACAACGAACCATCGACCTCGCCGAGCGCCATCGCCCACGGGAACAGATCGTGGGTGATGGTTTCCGGCAGTTGTTCGTCAAGCGGGTAAACCAGCCCGGCACTCACGGCAGCGGCCAGACTTTCTCGCGGCAGCAGCGACAGGTCGGGCAGGGCCGCCGGCGCGACCAACCCCGCGGTCCGCAGGGTGGACAGGATGCCGCCGGTCCCCTCGAGGCGCTTGGTGCGGATGTGCAGCGTTTGCCCCTGCCGGTCGGCGTATTCGTTGAACTGGCCGTCCAGTGTCTCCGCCGCCCCCGAGTCGGGCGCGGGGGCCAGCGCCGCCGGCCACCAGACGACGACATCAGGCCGGGTCGCCTCCTCTGAAACGGAGGTTGCGGCGGGCGCGGGATTGTCCTGCGGTGTCGGCGTGACCGCTGTTCCCTGCTGGACCAGCACCGTCGCCTGGCCGGATGATGGATCGCTGCCGCCGGCGCTGCTGGATATGGGAGCAGCAGTTGAGGTGGGTGATGTCGCGGTTGGCGTGCTAACGCAGGCCACCAGGAGCAGCAGCATTGGCAGGGCCAACAGGGTGCGTGTGAACATGCGCATAAGGTTGTTCCTTTCCCCTGTGCCGCGAATTATACAGGCCTGTCGTCCCTTGTCCAGCCGGGCCAGGGATACTCAGGCGGCCCGGAACGGCGCGATTCGCGGCCCAAAAAGAAAACTGCCACGCCCAGACGCGGCAGTTTTTTTGGCGGAGAGGGTGGGATTCGAACCCACGGTGACCTGACGGCCACACCTGTTTTCGAGACAGGCCCAATCGTCCACTCTGGCACCTCTCCGGAACCGGTATTGGGTTGTGAGTCGCCGTTACTGCTGACCCTGGGCCCGCAAGGCGGCGAAAAAGTCGACCAGCAGCCGGGCGGCCTCGTCGGCGCAGGCCCCGCTCATTATTACGACCTCCACCCGGTGGTTCAACTGAGGGTGGTTGAGCAGGTCCATCACGCTGCCCCCGGCGCCCGCCTTGGGATCGGCGGTGGCATAGACCAGCCTGGGCAGCCGCGCCAGGACCATCGCCCCGGCGCACATGGCGCACGGCTCCAGCGTGCAGTAGAGCGTCACGTTGTCCAGCCGCCAGTGCCCGATGTGAGCCGCCGCCTGCCGGATGGCGATCATCTCGGCATGGGCGGTGGGGTCGCGGTCGGTCTCGCGGCGGTTGCGCCCGCTGCCGATCACCTGCCCCCCCAGCACGGCGACCGCGCCGACGGGCACGTCGTCGTGTTCCAGGGCGCGGCGCGCTTGATCCAGGGCCAGCCGCATGGCCGCAGCGTCATCCATAACGCCGCCGATTATAGCATAGGG
>DAOUEM010000214.1:0-6227 GCA_034430555.1 Anaerolineae bacterium
GACGACAGCTTCACCAGCGCCCGCCTGCGTTTGACAGACGTCAACGGCAACGGACGCCTGGACGTGGTACTCGGCGAAGAAGTCCTCGACTTTGAAAAGCAGGTCGCCCCCTTCTCTCAACTGGCCTGGTTCGAGCAGCCGGCAGACCCACGACAGGTCCCCTGGCCGATGCATGTCATCGACATCATGCGCTGCCCGCACTCGGTCGAGGTCGCCGACCTGGACGGCGACGGCGAGCTGGAGATCATCGCGGGCGAGCACGATCCCTTCTGGCCGTACCGCAACCAGTGCCGCCTGTACGTCTACAAACGGGCAGAGCCGAACGGTTCGGCGTGGTGGCGCTACGAACTGGACAACCGCTTCGAGCACCATGATGGCACCAAGCTGATAGAGCTTTCGCCAGGAAAACCAGGCATCATCAGTCACGGCTGGAAGGACAGCATCTACGTGCACCTGTGGGAACCGGTGTAAAACCTTCCTGAACCGATCTGCGTCAGCCCAACCGGCTGGCGCAGATTTTATCCACCATAGAATAGACAGGGAGAATCGCGTGAGCAAGCTCTTATTCAGAAAAACCGTCTAGGCGTCGTGGAAAACAATGTGCCACCGGCACAAATGAACACGTTCTCCACCGTCAGCGATATCAACGGCGATGGGCTGCCCGTGTAAGCCGTAAAAGCCATTCGCTTCTGCCAGAGCCTTACCAGGATACGCCCAATAACCCATGGCAGGCCTCCTAAAAACCTTTAGAATAAGGAGGAACAATCTTACTGGCATAGGGTAAACAATGGGCAACCAGGTGATAGCGTGCCGCGACCTGAATTCAGAGCATGAGTGGGCGCGCCTCGCACGCCGCCGCACCGAATTCGCAGACACGGGCCGCGCCTTGCCGCATTACCTGCCGCCTCCCCTGACTCAGCAGAGGCACGACGTGACGTTGGCCGGCTTTTTGCGGCAGCTGCTCGGCCCGGTCAGGTTATACCCAGTTGTCACAGATCAGCCCGGAACGACGTGAAACGCCCGTTAAACGATTTTTCCACTGACCCGATTTACACCATCAACACGGTTACTCAGCGTACCGGAGTCACCGCGAATACGCTGCGCGCCTGGGAAACCCGGTATCAACTGGTAAAACCAACGTACAGGCGGGGCGGCCATCCTCTGTATTCGGAGCAAGACGTGGCACTGCTGGGATGGGTCCGGCAACAACTGCTGACCGGACTCACCATCCGACGAGTCGCCTCCCTGCTGGCAGAAAAACGCGCCACCAACGAGATTCTATGGGTGGAAACAGCACAACCCACCGCCCAGCGGCAGCGGCCACAAGTCGCCGCACCCGCCAACCTGATAAGGCCGCTCTACAATGCACTGACCACACTGGAAATCTCGCGCTGCAACCAGATGTTGACCCAGGCCTTTTTCAGCTACGACGTCAGCGAGGTGTGTATTCAACTCATTCTGCCGACCCGGCAACGCATCGAGCAGGCAGTCGAACAGGGGCATGTCCACCCGGCACATAACCGGCTGATCGACAGATTTTTGCGCAGCACCCTTGCCGGCCAATTGTGGGACCTGCCCAGGCACCAACAGGCACCTCGTCTGTATATCGGGTGTGCACCGGGGGATACCGATGAGATCGAGGCGCTGGTATTGGCGCTGATAGCTGCGCAACGGGGTTACGAAGTGTTTTACCTCGGCCCTGACATCAGCATCGACCTGTTTTGTGACCTGCCCACACCGGATGATTTCCCGGACATCATCGTGCTTCTGGCCAGTTTACCAGCCGCCGCCTTACAACTCGCCGATATGCAGCCAACAATCCTGGCCAACAATTCGCAGCCGATTTACTTTGGATTCGGGGGGCGGGCATTTGATGCCAACGCGGACCTGCGTGAACAAATCGCAGGTGTATATCTTGGCCCGGAACCGGGCGGCTGGGTCACCACGCTGGACGGGCTGCTCGCGAACGCTGAAGAGTCAGACCTCAGTTGACTCTCCGGCACCTGAGGCGGCGGCGGCCTGACCCACCGCCTGATCGGGGGATACCCCACTCTGAGCGGTCTCCACTACATCTGACTCCAGGCGGGTCGTCCGGCCAAAAGGCCGCGTCTGGGGTAATGTGCGACGTCCGGCCGCGACCAGCACACGCACGCGGTCCACCAAGCTGTGCGCAATATATGGCTTGGCCACATAGGCATCCGCGCCGGCGGTCAGACCACGCCGGATAGTCTCCGGATCGGCCATAGCCGTGAGAATCAGCACCGGCACCTTTTGCAGGGACTGGTTGCCCCGTATGGCGGCCAACACTTCAAAGCCATCCATCTTAGGCATCATCAAGTCCAGAATGATCAACGACGGCACCAGCCCTTCTTCCAGGAGAGTCAGCGCCGTGCGACCATCCTTGACTAAAATCGATTGGAGGCCAATTCGCTGGAGAAGCGCCGAGATGAGCTTGCGCACTTCCGGATCATCGTCGATAACGAGCACCTGTGAAGTGGTATTCATGATAATGGCTCCTGAATGAAACACAGGGCGTAACATACTGGCCGGTGCCAAGCGCACACCGAAAGCCGCGCTTCCTGAAGTCGTTATTCACCGACAGGCGGCATGCAATGTGATTAACATTATACTCGGAATACCAGAAACCACACCGCCTTAAGGTGGCGCCTCACCTACGATCCTCACAGCGTGATCGTGGCATCGCCACCCTCGAAAGGCAGTGTACTCTGCGGTACAATACCGCAGCACCTAACAAGGAGTGAAGGCACCCATGCACATACTCGTCACGGGCGGAGCCGGTTACATCGGCTCAACGACCGCCGCGTACTTTCTGCAGGCCGGCCACCAGGTCACCGTCTATGACAACCTGAGCCGGGGACACCGCGAAGCCATCCCCCAGGGCGCCGGGGTCATCAAAGGTGACATTGGCGACCGCGCCGCGCTGGACGTGCTCTTTCAAAGCCACGCGTTTGACGCTGTCGTTCACTTCGCCGCCTTCATCGAAGCGGGAGAGAGCATGCAGCAGCCCGGCAAGTACTTCCGCAACAACGTGGCATCCTCTCAAGGCCTGATCGATACAATGGTTTCACACGGCGTAACTAAGCTGGTATTTTCCTCAACAGCGGCCGTATACGCCAGCAAAAACAGCCCGATCAACGAGGACGATCCGCTGGGGCCGGCCAACGTTTACGGCCAGACCAAATTGATGATCGAACAGACCCTGCACTGGTATGCCCGGCAGCTTGGCCTGCGGTACTGCGCCTTGCGGTATTTTAACGCCTGCGGTGCCATGCTGGGAAAAAACGGCAATGCCATCCGGGGGGAAGCCCACCATCCGGAAACACATCTGATTCCGCTGACACTCCAGGTGCCCTTGGGACAGCGACCGGAGATCAAGATATTCGGCACCGACTATCCGACGCCTGATGGGACATGCATCCGCGATTATGTGCACGTGGAGGACCTGGCACAAGCGCACGTCCTGGCGTTGAACGCCCTGGACTCGACCCCAGTTATGACGTACAACATCGGCAATGGACAGGGCTACAGCGTGCGCGAGGTGATCAACATCGCCCGTGAGGTCACCAACATCGACTTCCCGGAAAAAGAGACCCCTCGCCGCGCCGGGGATGGCCCGATCCTGGTCGCATCATCGGAGCGCATCAACCATGAATTGGGCTGGACGCCAAAATATCCCGACCTGAAAACCATCATCAACAGCGCCTGGGCCTGGCACAAGAGCCATCCCGAAGGTTACGGCGGTTCCGGTTAAGTCGTATGATTCCGTCAGGGCACGCGCTCACCTAAAGCGTCGTCCTGGTGATGGTCCGTGGTAAACTTATGCACATTGCGATAAACGGCTGGTTTTGGGACCGGCCAGATACCGGCAGCGGACAATATACGCGTAACCTGCTGCATGCCATGCAACAACTGCGACCGGACGTACAGTATACGCTCATCCTGCCGCCGTTTATCACCACGGCGGAAAACCTGCCGCCCGACATCAGCCTGGCGCAAGCCTCCACGCGCTTCGGCGGACACCTGGGCAAAGTATGGTTCGAGCAGGTGAGCTGTCCCCGATCGGCGGGATTGGTCGGCGCGGACCTGTATCATGTACCGTACTGGGGGCCGCCTATGACCTCACCCTGCCCGGTCATAACGACGATCCACGACGTGATCACGCTTTCGATGCCGGTATACCAGGGCGGTTTCCTCGCGCGACTTTATACGAGCCTCGCCGCAGCCGGAGCGCGCGGCGCCAGACACATCCTGACCGACTCGTTAGCCTCCGCAAACGAGATCACCGAAAAACTCCACATCCCCCCGGATCACATATCGGTCGTATGGCTGGCCGCCGATGAACGCTTCCACCCCAAAATCGGCGCAGAACATGATGCCACCGTAAGGACTAAGTACGATCTTCCCGATCGCTTTGTCCTGTATCTGGGCGGCTACGACATCCGGAAAAACGTCCACATGCTCCTCCTGGCTTATACCTACGTGGGCCAGGCGGTAGGCGACGAAATCCCGCTGATCCTGGCCGGGCGGCCACCAAAAACATGGGGCACCGATCGTTTTCCCGATCTGCCCCGCTATATCCAGGAGTTAAACATAGGGGATAACGTCCGTTGGCTGGGTGAGATCGATGAGGCTGACAAACCATCGTTATACCGGCTGGCGGAAGTCGTCGTGTGGCCGAGCCGCTATGAAGGCTTTGGGCTGCCGCCGTTAGAGGCCATGGCCTGCGGCACGCCGCTGGTCGCCTGTGCTATCTCATCGATGCCGGAAATCGTGGAAGATGCCGCTTTCCTGGTCGAACCGGATGATGCTCGGGCCATGGGAGGCGCGATTCTGGGCATTCTGACGCAGCCGCCGCTGGCTGCACAACTGCGAAATATGGGCCTGAGCCGGGCTACAAAGTTTGGTTGGCCGCGTACGGCCCAGGCAACGCTGCACCAGTTCGAGCGCGTGCTCGGTGAACTCGCCAATGACTGACCCGCGTCTGGCCACCACTCCCTGGCGATGGGTCTTTTTTTCCCTGGCATTGTTGTGGAGCACGGCCTGCAGCGGGAACGGTCATTCAGCGCCAGTCCAGGTAGGGCTGCTGACCTATGGAGAAACCGTCACGCAGGCTTTTTCCGGGGCCGGGCAAGAACACCGCTGGTCATTTGTCGGGCATTCCGGCGACATCATCGACGTGATCCTGCAGCCCTCGGGTATCGCTCCTACGATAACACTGCGCGCGCCGGGCGGCGAGACGATCGAACAACTCGGCGGTGGGGGTCACCAGGCGATCGCCCTGTTCCACCACGTGGTCCTGCCGGCGCCGGGCACCTATGAGATCACAGTCGTTTCAGGCGCGAACGAATCCGGCACCTATACGCTGACTCTAAACCAGCTTCCCCCAGTCACTCCGACCTCTGGTCCGGTGCAGGCCGCCACGGCTACGCCATCGGTAACCCTTAATCCGGCAACACCAGCGCCGATCGCGAACACCGCCACCGTCTATTTCATCGATACACCGCTGCCAACGGCCGCGCCGAGCCTCCAACTCACGCCCTACCGGACCGTCGAAGGACAGCTGGCACAGCCCGGCGACATCGACCGCTACACGTTTTTCGGGCGCGCCGATCAAAGCATCGCGGTCGGCATGACAGCTCCTCCAGGCAGCCCCGTCGATCCATACCTGACGATCTATACGCCGGCAGGGAATGTGCTGGCAGAAATCGACAATGCCTTTGGCTCAGCCGACGCCATCCTGACCGACGTCATCATCCCGGCTACCGGGGCGTATGTCATCTTCGCGCGAGATGCCGGGCACAGCCACACCGGCCCGTACGCCATCAGCTATGGCGGCGGCCACACCATGCGCGATACCTTCCAGGCGCAGGCCGCACCGGAAGCTGTCTACACGGGAACGATCAGCCAGCTGGCCACTCGTGACGTATGGGAACTGGATTTACGCCTGGGTGATGTGATCAGTATCGCCGTGGTAGTGGCGGACGACAGCCCCCTGGACCCGGTGATCAGCCTGATCACGCCTGGGGGGCAGACGCTCTTCCGGGACGACAACAGCGGGGGCGGACGCAGCGCCGCGCTGCGACAAATCATCGTGCCCCAGGACGGACGCCATTGGCTGGCGATCAGTCCAGCCAGCCTTGCCGCCATAGGGCCGTATACCCTGATCTGGCGTTATGACGCCCAGGCGCCAACACCGGCACCATAAC
>DAOUEM010000215.1:0-12767 GCA_034430555.1 Anaerolineae bacterium
TGCCTTTCATTGGCCGCCTGAGCACCAACGTCGAGATTGAGACTCGGACGGGCCTGTACACGATTGACGCCATTTTGACGGGCAACTGGTCGGCGTTTGGCAATGCCGTGGCCCATCTGATTTTGCCCGCCGTCACGCTCAGCACCATTCCACTGGCGATTATTGCCCGCATCACCCGCTCGGCAATGCTCGAAGTGCTGCACATGGATTATATTCGCACCGCGCGCGCCAAAGGGTTGCGCAATCGCGCCGTGATCGGGCGCCATGCGCTGCGCAATGCCATGCTGCCGGTGGTGACGGTGATCGGGTTGCAGCTTGGCTCGTTGCTGGCCGGCGCCGTACTCACCGAGACGATATTCTCCTGGCCGGGCATTGGCCGCTGGCTGTTCAACAGCATTCAAGGTCGTGATTACGCCATTGTCCAGTCGGTTACGCTGATCATTACCGTGATGTTCATTGGGGTCAATATGTTCGTCGATCTCTCCTACGCCTGGCTTAATCCTCGGATAAGGTACGAATAGTCATGGCCGGAACGAAAACCAAGACCTTGCTAGACTCAATACCTGTGGCACTCGGGGAGGAAGATATTCACGAGGCGGAATGGCGGAGGCTGTGGCAGCGTTTTTTGCACAATCGCAGCGCGCGGATCGGCGGCGTGATTGTTGTGCTGTACGTCATTATCGCCGTTTCGGTGCCGATATTGGATGACTACAGTCCACGCCGCGACCAGGATTTGCCAGCACGTTTTACCGCGCCAACCCTTGAACACCCGTTTGGCACGGACAATCTGGGCCGGGACGTGATGCGTCGTGTGGGACATGGCGCGGTGGTCTCACTCGTCGTCAGCGTTTTTTCCGTATCGGGTTCGCTGGTGGTCGGTACAGTACTTGGCATCGTTGCCGGTTTTTCCAGCGGATGGCTGGATAGCGTTATCATGCGGATAATGGATGTGATGCTGGCGTTTCCGTCCTTGCTGCTGGCGATTGCCCTGGTGGCGATTTTTGAACCAGGGTTGAGAAATGCCATGCTGGCTATTGCCGTGGTCAATATCCCCATTTACGCGCGGCTGGCCCGTTCCATGGCGATTGGAATCCGGAACGAGGATTTTGTGATGGCGGCGGAAAGTGTGGGCGCAACCCGGCGGCACATTCTGTGGCAGCATATTCTCCCAAACAGCCTGGCGCCGCTGATTGTGCAGGGGACATTGGGCCTTGGGACGGCAGTTGTGGAGACGGCGGCCCTCGGCTTTTTGGGATTGGGGCAGCGGGCGCCGTTCCCCGAGTTGGGCAAGATGCTGGCCGAGAGTCAGCAGTACCTGATAACCGGCGCCTGGTGGGGCATGGTGTTCCCCGGCGCGGCGATCACCCTGATCGTGCTGGGCTTTAACCTGCTGGGCGACGGGATGCGTGATACACTCGATCCCAAGCTGCGGGGCGTGGATTAACGGATCCGGCACCGCCTGGACCTCGACTACCAGAATCAAAAAATCGCCGGAGTATGCATACCCAGGCGATTTTTGATTTCACCGTGATAGTTCAGAGCTTACTTGATATGCTCCGGCAGCCACAGGGATTCGTCGGTTTCCGTATCAAAGAGCTGCATATTCGCCAGGTTGAAGGCGGCGCCCATCTGCATGCCGACGCGGGCCTGTGTGCGCGGGTCCAGGCGGCCCAGGAAGGTCTTGCCTTCACGCTCGAAGTACACAATCATCTCGTGGCCCATCTGTTCGACCACGTCGACGTTGGCCTCGACGATGGCCGTCAGGGTGCCGGTCGGCTGGTAGTCGGGATCGTGAATATCTTCCGGACGGATGCCGAACACTACGGACTTGCCGGCGTGACTTTCGAACCGTTCTTTTAGCTCACCCGGCATGTCAATGGTGAAGAGATCGGTCTCAATGACCAGCTTGTTGTCCTCGGCCTTCAACGTGGCGTCAAAGAAGTTCATGGCCGGGCTGCCGATGAAGCCGGCTACGAAACGGTTCTTCGGATGGCGGTAGAGGTTGGCCGGAGAATCCAGCTGCTGCAGCACGCCGGCGTTGAGCACAGCAATGCGGCTGCCCATCGTCATAGCCTCGACCTGGTCGTGGGTCACGTAGATGAACGTGGTTCCCAGCTGCTGGTGCAGTTTCTGAATGAAGGCGCGGGCTTCGACGCGGAGCTTGGCGTCCAGGTTGGAAAGCGGCTCGTCCATCAGGAACACAGCCGGTTCGCGAACGATGGCGCGGCCCACGGCCACACGCTGACGCTGACCACCAGACAGCTGGCGGGGACGGCGATCCAGCAGCGACTCGATACCAAGCTCGGCGGCCGCTTTGCGGACGCGCTCGTCGATCACCTGCTTGGGAGTCTTGCGCAACCGGAGGCCAAACGCCATGTTGTCGTAGACGGTCATGTGCGGATACAGAGCATAACTCTGGAAAACCATGGCGATGTCGCGATCCTTGGGCGCGACGTTGTTGACAACGCGCTCACTGATCATGATCTCGCCTTCGGTGATCTCTTCCAGGCCGGCCAGCATGCGCAGGCTGGTTGACTTGCCGCAGCCGGATGGCCCTACCAGAACGAGGAACTCCTTGTCTTCGATTTCGAGGTCTAGCTTTGACACGGCCTCGACGTCACCAAAGCGTTTGGTGACATTCCTGAAAGTCACACCTGCCACAGAACTCCTCCTGTCGACTGAAAATATAAGAACGGCTCATTGCCCCTAGTATATTCTGTCTTTGGCATTCTGTCCAAGTAAAACTAGAGCGGTTGGGCACTATCTCCGAACTTTTAGGCCTCGGGTTCTACGAGAATATTTGATCAATGGCGGAAGTGCCTGACCCCGCTAAAGACCATCGCGATCCCTGCTTCGTCGGCAGCGGCGATCACAGCCGCATCGCGTACGGATCCGCCGGGTTGAACGATCGCCGTGATCCCGGCCGACACCGCGATTTCAACGGCGTCGGGGAAGGGGAAGAAGGCGTCGGAAGCCAGGACGGCTCCCCTGGCCCTTGAACCGGCTTTTTCAATCGCCAGCCTGGCAGCGTCGACGCGGCTGGGTAAGCCGCCGCCGATCCCGACGGTAGCCCCTGGCACGGCCAGCACGATGGCGTTGGAAGGCGTGTACTGCACACATTTCCAGGCAAAACGTAAGGTGTCTATCTCTTCCAGGGTCGGTTTCCAGTTGGAGACCGTCCGCCAGGTCATTTCGGGCGGATCGCCCTGGTCGATGGTTTGTGCCAGGAAACCACCCCTGATGGTCCGCATTTGCCAATGGCCCGGCTGGGCTTCCGGCAGCATTTTCACCTGGCGGCAGTTTTTACGGGTTTTGCTCAGGGCTTCCTGGGCAGGCGGTGTGAAGTCAGGGGCGGCGATGGCTTCCACAAACAGGTCGCTGAGTTCGCTGACGAAAGCCTCATCCACCGTGCGGTTCACCGCGATCACACCTCCGAAGGCCGAAACCCGGTCTGAGGCCAGGGCAGGGGGAAAAGCCTGGGCGAGGGTGCTGGCGTTGGCGATGCCCGTCGGTGATTGGTGTTTGACGATGACGACGGTCGGCTCGCCAAAGGCGGAGACGGCCTGCCAGGCCGCATCCAGGTCCAGCAGGTTGTTGTAGGAGAGCGCTTTGCCGCCCAATAGTTGACCACCTAACGGCAGATCATCCAGGCGGAGTGAATAGTAGCCGGCCTGCTGGTGGGGATTCTCGCCGTAGCGCAGCGTCTGGGTTTTGATCAGACCGATGGACAGCGTCTCTGGCAAGTCTTCGGCCATGACTGCTGAACCAGGCTGGTTCTCCAGCAGGTAGGCGTGGATGGCGGTATCATAATCCCTGGTATGCGCGAATGCCTTGACGGCCAGCGCGTAGCGAGTCGCGTCGTCGATGGTGACGGCGCCCCGCAGGATCGCGTCGATCTGGCCGTAGTCGGCCGGATCGCAGACGACTGTCACCCGCTGGAAGTTTTTGGCGGCCGCCCGCAGCAAAGCCACACCGCCGATGTCAATCTTTTCGATGGCTTTCTCGAGTGTTACGCCCTGCTGCCGGATAGTCTCCTGGAACGGGTACAGGTTACACACCACCAGGTCGAAAGGTTCGTAGCCCTGGGTGCTCAGGTCCTGCCGGTCAGCCTCGTTGTCGCGTGCCAGGATGCCGGCATGAATGGCGGGATGCAGCGTCTTTACCCGCCCGCCCAGCATCTCCGGTGCGCCGGTGACCGCGTCGACCGGTGTGACCGGCAGGCCGGCTTCTTGAATCGCCGCTGCCGTGCCGCCGCTGGCGACCAGGTCCCATCCCAGGTTTACCAGCGTTTGTGCCAGCTCGACCAGGCCTGTTTTATCGGATACACTCAGGATTGCTCGTGGCATGGATGCGCCCCCTTAGTTTGTGCGATGAGTTTATTGCTCTCCGTTACAGGTCAATTACAATAGAGTATTGTACCTGCTAAAGTCGCGTTTTAGGGAGATGTAGATGAGCGCTGATACGATTCGCAAGCGGCGTGATGCCAAAGTGCAAAACCACTTGCAGCAATACGCGCCGGTTTGGCTCGCCCGCGAGCAAATCCTGGATGACAAAGACGCCGTGTTATTTAATGTGGTTTTCCAGCATTCGAGGTATGGCTGGGTGAGCCGCCGCTACCGCTACGATTCGTTCAATGATGTGCTCTATCACCAGGGGCAACGTACCTTGAGCGAAGCCGAGACGCTGGCAATGCAGGAAACAGATCCCTACATTGACACCGTCCAGGCCAATACGCCCAACTCATACGGCGGTTAAGGCGGACGCGACATCCGAAGTTGGGGCTGGCAGCATCTCGAAGATGCCCAGCAGTTGATCGGCGATCTTAGCCCAGGAGTATTCCTGAGCGGATGCCAAGGCCGCCCGGCTCATGGCGGCGCGGGTCTCCGGGTTCTCCAGGATGCTCAAAATGCGCGCTGCCAGGGCTTCCGGCTCGCGCACCGGGACGTGGAAGCCGTTGTACTCGTCCCGCACCAGGTAAGCCAGCCCGCCCACCTCGGAGGCGATGACCGGTGTGCCACAGGCCATTGCCTCCAGCGCCACCATACCAAACGACTCGTAATCGGAAGGCATGACCAGCGCCTCGGCAGCGTTGTAATAGTAACGCAGCCGGTCCTGGTCTTTTGCGCCGAGGAAGGTCACCAGGTCGTGCAGTCCCAGCGTTTCCCGGAGCGTCTTTAGCCGGGCCATTTCCTCGTTTTCGTGGGCCGGTTCATCCGGGTTGCCGCCGATGATGGAGAGGACCAGATTATCGCACACTTGCGGATGATCCTGGCGAATCTGTGCCATCGCGTGCAAGATCGTATCCACGCCCTTCAACGGCTCAATCCTCCCGACGAACAACAGCATCTTGTGTTGCGGTGCGATACCGATGTTGGTTTTGGCTGCCACGCGATCCAGTGGCCGAAAGTGGGCGAGGTCCACGCCGGGCGGCACCACGCGAATCTTGCGCCTGTCGGCCTGGTACAACCACAGCATCTGGGCACGTTCGGCAGGGGTCGCCGCGATCAAACAATCCGCCCATGACATGATGTCGGTTTCGGTGAAAACCCGGATATCGCGGAAGTCAGGCGGTGTGGCCGGTTTTTGGGCGATGCGGTTTTTCATATGCCCCAGGGTGTGGAACATCTGGACCATCGGCGTTTGCCAGACGGTGCGCAGTTCGTGGGCGGCCCAGCCGCTGAGCCAGTAGTGGCTGAAGATCACGTCGTATTGCAGCCCATTTTGTGCGGCATAAGCCAGGACATTATTGGTGAACTGCGGCAGGTGAGGATAGACGTCGGTCGTATCCAGCGGCGCTTCCGGCCCGGTCGGAACGTGGATCACGCGCGCCTGTTTCGCCAACGACTGGTTGATGTGCGGCACGCAGGGGTCCTGGCTGCGGGTGTACACGTCCACCACGATACCCCGTCGGGCGAACTCGCGGCTCAAGTCACGCACGTAGACATTCATGCCCCCGGTTTTTTTCCCGCCCAGTGTCGCCAGTGGGCAGGTGTGGACGCTCAGCATTGCGATACGCCTGATCTTCCGTAAGGCCATGATGGTTAAGCCTGGGTCGCGATGAGCTTGTATACCCGGGCATCCTGTCCGCCCATCTGGTATTTGTAGGGTTCGTTACCGCGCAGGAAGTCATATTCGGCACGCCCCTGCTCGATAGCATAGCGGATATCCCGGGCCAGCAGCACGATTCCGGGGCTGTACGCGCCAAACTGTTCGGTATCCTGGCCGGAATTGTAGACCAGGATACGGTTGTTATAGTCGAAGTTCAGGTAGCTGGCGGCGGGTTCGCCGTTGATGGTCAGGAAGATAAGGCGCAGCCAGCCCTGGGCCATGATGCGCGGGATCATCATGCGGAAAAATGCGTCATTGTGCGCATCTTGTAGAAAGCTCGCTTTGTCCTCGGTACTGGCGGCCATCAGGTGCAGGAACTGCTCGGTTGCTGCGTTGAGATCATGCTCCGGGCCGACGATATACCAGTCCGACTGGACTCCAAGGCGGCGAATCTTGCGGCGCAGCTCATGGCGCTGTTTTTTATTGAGGATGGACAGGTAATCGTCCCATTCGCCCGGCAGGGAGATGATCGGGCAGACTTCCTGTTGGCTGACTTCTACGGTCATGCCCTGTTTTTCCAACAAGGTTGGCAGCAGGTTGAAGGTCGATGAACCCTCGGGGATGTTGCACAGGCTGACCCGGTCGAATTCGTCTCCCGCTGCGGCAATGCATTCAGCCAGCGCGGCGAAGAACGCTTGCTCATACGCCTGGTCCGCGATGACGGCCAGGTAGTCAGTCACATCGACACAGCCTATCGCCCGCAGTACGCGTTCGTCGGGCCGGTGTTCCACAAACCACGGCGCGATACCGACCAAATGGCCTTCTTCAGTGCGGGCCACCACGATCCACAGTTCACCGGGATGGTAGGCTTGCCACCAGCTTTTCTGCCACTCGTACGTCAGGAAAATGAGGTTGGACTGGCTGCGGGCCAGTAACGGGTTCCAGTCCTCGCCTAAGCGGTCAAATACATCCGGTGTGGTACAGACTTCAAGATTCAACGGGTTATTCCTTAAAAGTATGGCATTACTATGCAAGTCAATAACGAAGTGACATCAAGATTATAGACGGCGCCACCGCCGCTATCAAGAATTGATTCTTGCGGCTGTCCTGGCCTATAATCTTGTCTGGATCATTCCGCGTGTATTGGTATAGTAGGGATTCGATAAACGTTTATTGGTTACAGGGTTACGGCGAACATGGCAACCAGAGATATCCGGCAAACACAAAATCGGTACGGACGTTGGGCTTGGCTGATAGGAGCAGGTATGATTCTAACGGTGGCTGCCCCCCTGATCTTACGGGGTATGGTCACCGCCCGTTATGCGGCCTCCATCTTCGTTGGCGGCGCACAGGTGCTGCAAAACCGCACGGCGGTGGTTTTTGGAGCGGCTGTGCGCGGCGGATACCCTACAACCATGCTGCGCGATCGACTGGATGCGGCCATCCAGCTTTACCGGGGTGGGCTGGTCGAACACCTGCTGCTGTCGGGTGATGGGCATCGGGAAGGATACGACGAGCCGGGCGTGATGGCCCGCTACGCGATGGCGCAGGGCGTGCCCCATGATGCCCTCACCCTGGATCGGCTGGGTCTGCGCACCTACGACACCTGTTACCGGGCGCGTGAGGTGTATGCATTGCGGCAGGTCGTGCTGGTCACCCAGGCCTTTCATCTGCCCCGTGCTTTGTTCACCTGTGAGTTCCTGGGGTTGGATGCCCTGGGATTGTCGGCCGATCGGCGGGCTTATCGCAGCGCCCGCTGGTATGACTTCCGGGAGTTATTCGCCCTGACTGCGGCGGCCTGGGATATTGTGACCCGACCTTCTCCTGATGGAGGTTTGGAGCCGTGATCGACCAGGCGATAGTTATGGCGGAGAGCAGAGGAGGGCACCTAGGCGCCCTGACGCGAGATCGCCCACTGCCCATGCTGCCGGTATTGGGCAAGCCGATGGCGGTGCGGGTGATGGAGCGCTTGCGGGACGCAGGTGTCCGGCGGTTTGTGATCATTCTGGGTGAGGACTGCGGCCAGGTAGCCGCTTACCTGAGTAGTTCCTGGTACCCTGACCTGGAACTATCGTTCATCCCACAGGTGATGTCTTCCGGTGGACTGTCAGCTGCCATCAAGGCTGCTGCTCAGCAGTTGGACGGCCCGTTTTTTTTGATCGGTTCTGACGTGTTGACCCCTCAGGGCTATCTGAACCAGCTCACACAGCGGTTCGAGCTGGCCGAGAAGGATTTGATCGTGAGCCTTGGCCAGGTGCGCTTCAGCCGGGGCGGTAGTTATTTCCCCGCAGCCATCGACGGGGATGCCCTCGCTTCGGTTGCCGTCTCGCCAACGATGCCTGCCGGTGCGGAATATGGCGTTTTTCTGGCTTATGCCTGTGCGCCGGATATGCTGCCTTACCTGACCGGCGAGCGGAAGCCATTGTACCGGGAGCAAGACCTGGCGGTCGTGTTGCAACACATGATCGACGCTGATCGACCCGTCGGATACGCGCTGGCCGACTGGTACCACCGCCTCATGACCGCAGATGACCTGCTGGCGGTCAACCGTCACTTGTTGGGCGAGGGACGGGATGCCCATATCCTTAGCGAACTGCCCGGCACGGTGCAGGTAGCCCCTCCAGTGCGCATCGATCCGGGGGTCAGTGTGGGGCAGGGCGCTCGCCTGGGGCCGCATGTGTATCTGGAAGCCGGGAGCATGGTTGGGCCGGGTGCGGCACTCAAAAATGCCGTGGTGCTGGCCGGGGCCGCCGTTCATGCAGGGGAACAGGTCTCGGGCAGGCTCGTCTACCAGGAAGGCGCATCTTCTTAGCTGTTGCCTGCCTGGCAGGATCGCGCCTGCCTGCTATAATCGCGCTGTTTGCCTGGAGCGTGTTGTGTGATGCCTGCCTCAATTAAGTGCCCAATCTGCCAGACCGACGTGCTGGCTTCCCAGGGGGAATGCCCGGTGTGTGGTGCGCGTCTGCCGGAAGTGATCCCAGATGATGGCGCGGCGAATGGCGCGGCGAATGGCGCGGCAGCAGGCGAACGCCGTCGGCGACAGGCGCCACGCTTTGAGATGGCTCTAGGGGAAGATGATCTGTACGCGCCGCATCTGGCCCGGGTGCCGTGGGTCGGCCTGGGCCTGCCCATGATTGTTGTCGGTCTGCTCGGCCTTCTGGTGCTGGTATTGGCCGGTAGTTCCCTGTTAGGTCGGACGGGGTCCGCCGGCGGCGTGGTCAGTGCCACGCCCTTCGGGGGGGGGACGGCGGTGCCGACCTTCGCCCTGGGTGGGGCGACCCCGCAGCCCGGCTCCGGCGGCACGCCGATGCCCACCCTCTTTTTGCCCACTTTGCCGCCCACCCCCTCACCCACCGCCACGCCCTCACCCACCGAAACGCCCGGCCCCTGTGAGCAGATCGTCGGCGAAGGCGATACGCTGATCATCCTGGCCACACGCTGCGGCCACCGGAGTCTGGACGTGCTGGATGCCATCGTGGATTTGAATGGACTGCGTTCACCGGAGAGTCTGCAGATCGGGCAGCGTATCCTGATTCCCTGGCCGACGCCCACGCCTGGCCCCGTGCCTGCCGATGAATCGGGCGGCGAAACGCAGTCGCGTGGGTCGGACGTCCCGACGGTGGCCGCCGGTGAGCGGGACTCCGAACCAACCCTCGTCAGCGCGGTGATTCCGTCGCCCACTTTACAGCCCGGCGTGATGTGGTACACCGTCCAGTTGGGCGATACGATCATCTCGGTGGCGGTGCTGTTCAGCGCCAACGTGGAGATTCTGTCGCAGCTAAACCCGGAGGTGACGTTTTCACAGTGCGATTTTGGGATGGACAGCGGCGGCTCCAACTGCATCGTGAATCTGTATGAAGGCCAGCGCCTGCGGGTGCCGGCGCCTTCACCGACGCCGACCCTGTCGCCCACGCCTTCCGGCAGTGAAACGCCCACGCCGACGCCCACGCCGACGTTTAATGCACCCTCGTTGCTAACGCCAGGTGATCGGGCGCTGTTCGGCAGTGCTGAGATCGTCACACTGCGCTGGGTATCTACTGGCGTTCTAGCCGAAGGGGAAACATTTCTGGTGACCGTAACGGACACCACCGGGGGAGTGGTGTATACCGCCGCTACGACGGCTACCTTTTTTATCGTGCCGGCGTTGTGGCAGCCTGCCGATGGACAGCGCCATTTGTTCACCTGGGAGGTTGCGGTCGGACCGGCCAACGGTCAGGGGGGACTGTCAGCAGTCACGTACACCACGGATTCCAGGATATTCTTCTGGGATAGCCCCTGAGGAAACCCATGAAACGTCAAACAGCGTTTATCGCAGGATGCTTTTGTCTCATAATCGCGGTTTTGGCTGGCTGTAACTTCGGCCCGGCAGCCGAACCGACAGCCGCCGCTATCCAGCCCACCGCTTCCCTGACGGTGACGATGACGCCTACGGTGACCCTTCCTGCCCGCACGCCGCCGCCATTGAGTTTAATCACGCCCGCCAACACCCCCACACCGGTCACGCCTTCGGCCACGCCGACCATCACCGAGACGCCCGGCCCGATCCAATATGTGATCCAGGAGGGCGACCAGCTGATCGCCATTGTTCGTGACAATGGGCATCGCAGTCTGGCCGTGTTAGACGAAGTGGTTGCGCTGAATCCAAACGTGCCAAGCGCCGACCGTCTGCCGCCGCCCGGCTCGACGATCCTCATCCCGCGCCCCACCGCGACGGCCACGCCTCCCGGCGGTGAACTGACGGCCACGGTGCTGGCGCAGTTCCCGGCCTCGCCTACGCCCGTGCTGCAGACGATGACGCATATCGTCGAGCAGGGGCAGACCATCGTCGGCATTCTCAGCCAGTACGATATTCCGATGTATCGATTACGGGAGCTGAATCCCTGGCCGGCGGTTGATTGGACCGGATGTGATCCCGCCATCCCCAGCGGCGGTGAGGATTGCAGCCCGGTGTTAAGCGTGGGCCAGGAAATCCTGGTGCCCGCGCCGACTCCCATACCGACCCTCTCGCCAACGCCTTCCGGCGGCGAAACACCCACGCCCACCCCGACTTACGCGCCGGCAGACCTGTTGTGGCCCTCCCCCGGCGACATCATCCAGGGCGGCCCGCTGACTCTCCGCTGGGTGTCGGTGGGCATCTTGCAGCCGGGCGAATATTACCAGGTCACGGTCACTGATCAGACGGCTGGCACGGTGTATACGACGTTCACCCGAAGCAACAGCCTGACGCTGCCCGCTGCGTTACAGCCCGGCGACGCGGTTTCGCACGAGGTCTCGTGGCGGGTTGAAGTCGTGCGCGTGCAGGAAGACAACGCGGCTGTATTGATCGCCTTTCCCGGCGAGGAGCGGCCGTTTCAGTGGCAGGCACCCTAGGACGCGTGGCGGTTAGCCGCCCGGTGTAGCCGCCGGCGTGGGCGTGACCGCCGTCAGGCTGTACTGCGTGGTTGCCCCACCGGGCACCGTTACCTCACCGCGCTGAATGGCCACACAAGTGTACCCTTCACCATCTTCGGCGGCGCTGTAGTCGATCACGTAGCTGTAGGGCACGTCTGGCAGTACGTCGATGGTCAGAGTCTCGCCATTAGGAACCCGGTAGGTTTCCGTGGTGTTGTTCTGTGTATTGGTCAGGTCTATCTGGATGGTGCCACAAACCGTGTTGTTCTCAAACATGAGCTGGGTTTCCGTGGTGCAGGCTGTGATCGCCAGCAGCATCCCGGCCATGATGGTCACGAGTAGCAATCGATAACGCATTACGTTCCCCTCCGGGTAAACGCTTCCGGTCGTTGGCAGCCCCGGTTTGAAGTTACATGCGGCCGAATTCTCGCGCCAGCTGGTCGCCGCTGATGTGGATCAACGTCGGGCGGCCATGGGGGCAGGTATGCGGCGATTGGCAGCGCTCAAGCTGGCGGATCAGCGACTGCATCTCGGTCGTACTGAGCACCTGTCCGGCTTTCACGGCTGCCGCTTTACAAACCTGCAGGCTGATCTGTTCTTCCAGCGTGGCCTGCCCTGGCTTCGCGCCGACTTCCAGGTCTTCGATGATGGTATGGACGGCATCAACCGGGTCGCGGTGAGCCAGCAGCGCCGGCACCGCCCGGATGCGGAAGGTGGTCCCGCCAAATGGCTCAAGCTCGAAGCCAAGCTCGGACAGGATCGCCAGGTTTTCTTCCAGGAGTGAAGCGGCGGTCATCGGCAGTTCGACCGTCACGGCGTCCAGCGTCTGCTGGGCGACGGGCTGGTGGGCTGCCCGTTCTGCCATAAATTGCTCGAACAAGATCCGTTCGTGGGCGGCGTGCTGGTCGATCAGGTAAAGACCGACCGGACCCTCGGCCACGATGTAACAGGCGCCGACCTGGCCCAATACCCGCAGCAGGGGCAGCGTACGCGGTTGTGAAGGCCGGCCCGGCCCCTCCGGCAGGTGTGCGAACTCGTCGGTTTCGCCCTCTGGCGGTGTCGCCTCCTGCCGGGATGATGTTGGCTGCTGATGGCTGTATCCACCCGGTGATTCCAGCTCAAGCCCAAGGTCCGGCTGATAGGAGGCTGGCCGATCGACCTCCTGTCGCGGGCGCGGCCCGCGCGTGTCAAACCAGTTCGAACGCTGGCCGGCGCGCCTGCCGGCGGCGCTGTCGCTCAACCGGACGGATGGCGTCGGTGCCTGGTCCACCACGGCGCTGCGCACGGCCCGCTGCACTGCCGAAAAAACGGCGTCGGCGCTGCGGAAG
>DAOUEM010000216.1:0-7546 GCA_034430555.1 Anaerolineae bacterium
CAGCATGGCTGCAAGCTTTCATCAAGTCAGCGAAGCGTTCTAGAGACGCTTGCGCTGGAGACCTTCGTCAAAGCAGGTGCGAAAGCCACTGTCCTGCGCAACTCCCTTGAGATAGGCGAAAGCACGCTCTACAAAGTGCTCAGCAAACTGATGAAGCGTGGTTATGTAAACCAGGCCAAAAAGGGAGATCCCTTTTTCATCACTGAGCTGGGTCTAAAAGTGCTGTCCGGCTCAGAGGTCGATGACTCTACCGAACTCTCCGAAGACTCTACCAAGAGTCCAGAGAACTAGCCCAAGTACACTCTCTCTACTCTCCCCCCCCCTTTAGGGGGGGAGTAGTAGAGAAGTTTGGGGAGAGGGTTTCAAGGGAAATAACATGATCGATACCAGCAGCATTGATATCCTGGCCTGGATTGAGCAAGATACCAAGCTCAAACGCGTCGCCAGTACAGAGGGTGGAGAGTACAAAGGTCCATGCCCTTTCTGCGGTGGTGAGGATCGATTTTCCGTTCAGCCGCATCATCCAAGTGGGCGGGGTCGTTGGTCCTGCCGCCAATGTTCGGTCCGCTGGCAAGACATCATTGCTTATGTTGAGCAGCGTGACACGGTGGGCTTTAAAGAGGCCTGCCAAATACTAAACCTTGAGCTGCCGGCTCAGAACCGTTCTGGACGGCGTTTCCAGAAGCAACTTAATCGAGGCAGGTACACCGAACCAAAGACGCACCAAAACGGAAGCCAGAAGGATTGGATTGCTCTGAACAGTGATGATTGGCAGCAGGGCGCGCTGGCACTTGTCTATGCGAGCTTCCAAGCATTATGGCATACCCCTCAGGGACACGCAGCTCGCCAATGGCTCCACAACCGTGGACTCTCGGATGAAGTGATCAGGTCCTGTTGTCTGGGCTTTAATCCTCACAGCCGTCACGAGCCAGAGGAGCTCTGGGGATTTCCTCGGAACGGTTCCGGCAAGAACATCTGGCTGCCCAGCGGGATCACCATTCCCTGGTACATTCAGGGCAAGTTCTGGCGTGTGAACATCCGTCAGCTGGAAGGCACACCCAAGTACATCAGCCCTAAGGGATACGCCAACGGTCTGTACAACGTGGATGCCATACAACTGGACTGCATTGTGGTTATGGTAGAGGGCGAGTTTGATGTCCTGGCGATGGCGACTCATGCTGGTGACATCCTTGCTCAATACAACATCGTACCTGTCGCCACCGGCAGTTCGAATGGCGCTCGTATTCCGCGGTGGGTTATGCGAGTAGGGCTGGCGCGGCGCGTGTTGCTGGCCTTTGATGCCGACCATGCAGGCGATGAGGCTGCCGATTGGTGGCACGATTCTCTGGGCGAAATGGCCGACAGATTGAAGCCTACTCAACATGACGTCACTGACATGGTCAAGGCCGGCGATGATGTCCGGGGTTGGCTGTTGAAGACCGTCAAGGATACGGCATCGTAGGCGCTTGGGTGGTTGCAGTGGCGCTCCACGGAACGGTTCCGTCGGGCGCCCGGCTGTCCAATAAAGCCTGACCAGTTTGATGCCAGGACACTGCACCTCACTGGTAGAGTAGCATGGTGAAAGCACCCCCATCATCATCCTTGCAGGGGGGCTGGTTAATGAACGACACGGCTCTCCGAGCAGGCCTTTTGCATCAAGAGCTCATGGGCAAGTGGGTTACAGCGTTGGGTTGACCATCAACATGCATGCCAGAGATGAGGCTGAGAACTTGTTGTTGGAGGGCGATAGTTTGAAGTGCTTTGCGGGGCGAATGAACGTGGCCGTCATGGTTCAATTGTGGTCATGTTTTTCGGGCGATACGGGGTGAAATCAGCGTGTGAATGAGGGACTGGTATATGTACTGCGCCCCTCCCCCCGGCCCAAAACATCACCGGTCCCACAAAAAGGTTTGAGGCCCCCGATCAGCCATCGGAAGCCTCAAGGAGACTGTCTGATCAGATACGCGTAACGTATCTAACCACCACTCGGACTCATTGTAACCCCCTCATGGACTCGTGTCCAGCCCCAGTCTGGCAGCTCCCGGAACCGTTCCGGGGGGGTATACTCACTTCGGACCTTTACTCACCACCGCACCCTTTGCCGCCCGCAACTGACGCTGCGCCCGGTTGATGGTCATGTGCGAGACGCCGATCAAGCTCTCCAACTGGCGGCTGGAAGTGTCCCAGTGTTCGGGATGCGCTTCCAGCCAGGCCAGCGCCTGTTCCAGCCTGGTGGGGGGTTTTTCCTCCGGCTGTAACACTGTTACAGGGTTTGTTACAGCTTCAACGGGCAGGCATCCCTGCAAATGAGAGGCTACCGCCGCCGCCAGCTCGTCTACAACGGCTCGAAAGGGACAGCCGCCACCTCCCCGTCCTGGCCGGCCGTCAAGAGATAGGGGCTTGCCGCATCAAGTGAGAGCTGGTTCTTCACCACAAAAGCCCGGTGCAGCGCCCTTCGTGTCAGTTCCTCCTCAACCGCCTGCCAGCGCCGGTCCATCTCGGCTCGCCACTGCTCTTCCAGCTCTCGTTTGAGCCGCTGCTGCTCCTGGCGGTAGAGGTCGAAGCTGAGCTGGGCCAGCTGCGCACCCACCGAGTGCAGCGCAAACGGCGCGACCGTGCCCATGAAGATGGCGAACCCCAGCTTGATGAAATCCAGGGGCGTCAAGACCAGGCCGGTGCTTTCCAGGATGGGCATGGTCGCCGTGAAGATGTTGGCCGCCAGCACCAGGACGAACACCATCCGCGAGAACCACTGCAGGGACGTATCCGGCATTTCGTCGTAATCGGGTACGGGAACCAGTCCCAGCCGGACCTTGATGCCCCGCCAGAGAGATGGCAGGGTAAAGACACGCCTGGGCAGGTCCTTCTGCAGGCGCTGGCGCGTAGCAGCGAAAGCCACATAGACCATCGAGCCTTCGGTCAGGACCACGCCCAGCGCCCCGACAAGAGACGCCCAGATCGTGCCCGGATGCGCAGCGACGCTGCTGAAGGCTTTGAAGGTCTTGTCGGCTGAGATGACCATGCTGCTGATACAGATCACAGCCAGAAATACCGGCATGAGTGAGATGGCCCCGGTCAGGGCACGGGCGACATGTTTGTTGTCGTGCACCAGGTCTCTGGTGCAGGGTTCGGGTTTGGGATGCCGGACAACCATTTCCTCGAGATAAGCGTCGTAGGCCCGGGCGCGGGCTTTTGCTTCTTGATGCGGGGTGAGGGGTTTGGGGGCGCGGTGGTGGTTGGTCATGAACGAATTATCTCCAGAGCTTCAAAACGAGTGAGTGCAGTGCACGGCAAAAGGCATTCCACCATTTGAGCCGGAACGGTTCCGGCAGTTCCGGTCACAGGTGCAGCGTTTACGAGGCATCTTCGTTACCTCCTTCATTAGAATCACCGGTGCCGCTCTTGGGCAAATCCTGCTGGCCGTTCATGCCCACCTGGATGGCGACGTAGACCTGGGCGGCCAATTCCTTGTTGGCTTTGAGTGCTGCGGTGATCTGTGCCTCGCCCACGCCTACTCGCTCGCCGAAGAGGAACCAGGAGCAACTGCCCTTGATAGGACTACCATCTTCTTTGGTGAACACGCCTAGTTCCCTGCCGACCGCCGCCATCTCCGACCAGGGATCGGCCCCGGCGCTGTCATCGATGAAAACCTTGACGTCAGCCTGGCGGAACGGCGGCGCGACCTTGTTCTTTTTGGTTTCGAGCCGCAGCGTACGGGCCACGATCTCGCCGGTCCCCGCGTCCTTGAGGGTATCGCCCTGGGCACGCATCTTGGCGATGATCGAGCAGTGATGGCGCAGAGCGCGGCCACCGGGGTAGGTGTCCGGGTCGCCGTAGGACACGCCGATCTTGCTGCGAGCCTGGTTGATGAACAGCAGCGCGGTGCTGCTGGCCGTCCACCGGCCCTTGTTGCTGCTGGTCCAGGCTGCCAGCACACGGGCCAGAGACGCCACCGTCACGTCGCCGGCGTTACCGGCGAGCTGGTCGCGGGTCGCCATCGAGGCCACGCTGTCCAGCACGATGACCTGGAAGACACTCTTGCCGTCGATCTTCATGGCGAGCATAGCCGTGATGGCGTTCAGGGCGTCTTCGGCGCTCTCCGGCTGGATCAGAAAAAAGTGCTGGGCACCTTCATCATCGACCTTGCCCATGCCGAATTTGGCGGCCCACATAGGATCGACGCTGTGCTCGGCGTCGATGTAGGCCACGTAACCACCGCGATCCACGGCTGTCTTGCAGGCCATCAGGGCGAGGGTGGTCTTGCCGTAACTCTCGGCACCCCAGAGCATGGTGATCCGGCCCTTGGGCAGGCCGCCGCCGAGGGCGTAGTCCAGCAGCAGGCTGCCGGTCGGCCAGAACTCAACCCGCTCGTAGCTGGTCACGACCGGGATGTGCGCGGCCTCGATCATCTTCATGATTGTTTCTGTTGATGTGTTCATGGGCTGATAGGCTCCTTTTGGATTTCGTATGGGTTTGTCATTTTGAGTCAGTTGGGGATTGGTGATCGTGCGTTTATTGTCCATCCTCCTCCGTGTCCAGTTCTGTACGCGCCTCGGGGAAGTTCTTGCGCGCGTACTCGCCGAAGTGCAGCTCCGCCGCCGCGTCGTAAGCCAGCGCCGCTTCGACCGGGTCGTCGTAGTAACCCAGGAAGACCTGTTGGCGGTGGGGAAAGATGCGCGCCTGCCACTTGCCGTGATGGTCGTGCCAGGTCACGCCTTTATAGCCGGAGATGTTTTTGCCGATCTTGCGGTTCCAGCCGTTCTGCTCACGGGTGACGAACCGCAGGTTGGCGCGGGTATTGTTGAGTTTGTCGCCGTTGATGTGGTCCACGAACTGGCCGGGCCGGGCGTCCATGATCAGGCGGTGCATGTACAGGTAGGGGTAACCCCCGTTGAGGTGGATGCGGGAGGCGGCATAGCCGTTGTGGGTGCAGTGCCAGGTGTACTGCGACAGCCAGGCGTAGTTTTCGTCGTCGACAAGTGTGGTCAAACCACGGGTGACGGGAATAGATCGGGGCATGAGAGGTGACCTGCGGGGGAGATAGGTGAAACGAGCGGATGGGTGAATCGAAAACAGCCGAGATGGGGTACTCGGCTCAGGTCAGTTGTTCATTTCGCTCGTGGGGGGATGCTGCTGGGGTGTTTCGCTCTTCCTTATTATACCACGGGTTTGCATCCGGCCTGGAAAACTCGTGTCACGCGTACAATGTGGCAGACGCTATCGGCGGTTTTTCCCGGAACGGTTCTGGCAAATGTCCCCGCACCGGCCATGAATCAGCTTGTCCAGACCCGCTTCAGTGTATACTGGCAACCAGAGTCTATGCTGCTGTCCTGTGTTATCATTGAAGCAATTGACGCCGCACAAGCATCAGTGACCTGCTCGGCAATCTATCCTCATCCCCTTCCTCGAGTGCCGCTTTTCTATTAAGTGCCAACTTCCGCCTGTCCATCCGACAGATCAGTCTGGCAACACATCCAGGGTACTTATGATGAATGACCGTCTTGAGATTCGGACGTTGGGCGGCCTGACGATCAGCCGCCAGGGTGAACCCATCACAAACTTCGACTCGCGCAAGGTGGAAGCCCTCCTGGTCTTCCTGGCCAGCACCGGTCGGTCACACCCGCGCGAAAGCCTGGCCGAGATGTTCTGGGAAGAACGCACGCAAGCCCAGGCGATGGCCAACCTGCGTGTGGCCTTGACCAGCTTGCGCCAGACCGTCGAACCCTTCGTAGACATCACCCGTATGACTGTAGGGATCAAAGCTGATAGCACGGTCTGGCTTGACACGATCGCCTTCGAGGACTGCCTGTCTACCGGGCAGATTGAAGAAGCAATGGCCCTCTACAAAGGCGACTTCCTGCAAGGCTTCTCTGTCGACAGCAATACCTTCGAAAACTGGACGACCCGTGAACGCGAACGCCTGCGTCTGCGGGCACAAGAGGCCCTCGATGTCCTGATCACAGCCCACCTCAAACAGGGAGACTATGCTGCCGGCATCGCTCGTGCAAACCAGCTCCTTGCCATGGATACCCTCCGCGAGAAGAGCCATCGTCAGATCATGCTGCTGCTGGCACAGTCGGGCGAGCGGGTGGCTGCTTTGGAGCAGTATGAAACCTGCGCGAGACTGCTGCAAGAAGAGATGGGCGTCGAACCAGCCGCTGAAACCACCGAACTGCATAAACAGATTCAAGCTGGCAAGTTACAGGCTGCTGCCTCTTCCCAGGAGGTGGTTTCGACGGAAGCCCTGGTGAACCCCTACAAAGGTCTGCGTGCCTTCCAGGAGGCTGATGCCGTCGACTTCTTCGGACGTGAGACCCTGACCCAGCGCCTGCTGGACCGGCTGCTGGCCGAGGACGTGCCCTTTGCACGTTTTCTAGCCGTGGTCGGACCGAGTGGCTGCGGCAAATCGAGCGTAGTCAAAGCCGGGCTTATCCCAGCAATTCGGCAAGGCGCTCTGCCGGGTTCAGCAGATTGGCCAGTGGTCGAGATCGTGCCGGGCAGCCATCCCTTCGAGGAACTTGAGATCGCCCTCACCCGCCTGGCAGCAAACCCGCCGACCGACTTGATGACCCAGTTGAAGCGAGACAAGCGCGGCATCCTCAGAGCAGCTCGCATGGTTTTACCCGGAGACGAAAGCCAGCTGCTGCTCATCATTGATCAGTTTGAGGAAGTCTTCACACTGGTACCCGACCCGGTCACCGCCAGGTTCTTGCTGGCCAGCCTTTTTGCCGCCGTGACCAGCGAACGCACGCCGTTGCGCGTTGTCATCACCTTGCGCGGCGACTTCTATGACCGCCCGTTGATGTACCCCGACTTCAGCGAGATGATTCGCCAACGCACCGAGGCTGTGGTCCCCATGACCACCGACGAACTGGAGCACGCCGTCACCGGCCCCGCCGGCCGGGTGGGTATTTCCTTGGAGACTGGGCTGGCAACCACCATCGTGACCGAGGTCAGCGAGCAGCCTGGCGCACTGCCTTTGCTGCAGTATGCCCTGACCGAGCTTTTTGACCGCCGCGACAACAGCACCTTGGCTCTGGCAACATATCAGGAAATCGGCGGTACGCTGGGCGCGTTAGCCCGGCGTGCGGACGCGGTCTATGCTGGGCTGAACGGACATGAACAAGAAGCTGCCCGGCAGGTCTTCCTGCGGCTGGTGACGCTGGGCGAGGGCACTGAGGACATCCGCCGGCGCACGCTGAAGAGTGAGTTGATATCGGCAGGCGGGAAGGCGACGCAGACCGTGCTTGATGCCTTCGACAAACCGAGGTTGCTGACCTTCGACCAGGACTTTGTCACCGGCGAGCCTAGTGTTGAGCTAGCCCACGAAGCCATCATCCGCGAGTGGGGTCGGCTGCGTGCCTGGCTGGACGATAGCCGGCATGATTTGCGCTTGCAGCGTATGTTGACCCGTGCCGCTGCGGATTGGCAGCAGGCCGGACGCGATGCCAGCTATCTGCTGCACGGCTCGCGGCTGACGCAATTTGCGGAATGGTCGCAGACGACACGGGTAGCACTGACCGCCGATGAACGCACCTATCTGGAA
>DAOUEM010000217.1:0-9144 GCA_034430555.1 Anaerolineae bacterium
ACAGGCCGGCATGTTAACCGCTACACTACGCCCCCAATTGTGTGCAGCATTATAACAGTCGGGGTTTTCACTGTCAATGATGATTTCTCGAAAGCCTTGTATTCAGCCGGTATGATCCACTAGCCAACGATCTTTCAGATTAACCTGTAACAGGCACCGCAGCACCAAGCGTGCCTTCAAGCTGCACATAGCCAGCAGATATCCAGCCACGGCCATGTGAAAAGTTGATTTCCCACCAACTGCTGGTCGAGTTGCGACCCACCACGGCGACATCTACTCCGGCTGCCAACCACCCAATAACCGGGTAACTCGTGCCTGGTCCACTTCGGATGTTCAGATTGGTTGTGGCACGGGCACGCAGACCGGTTGGGATACCGAAAGTGAGCGGGACGGCTTCTGCCTCGATTGGCACCTGCGGGATCGCGGTTGAACTGCCCTGGAGCGTTGTCCAAGTGCCATTGATCCAGCCCTCCATCATGCCATAGTTGATGCGCACCCAGCGTGGGTCGGAGGTACTGCGTCCAGTAACGGTAAACGTTTCGTTGTGGCGGGCCCGGCCTAAGACCGGATAAGCAGTACCGGGACCGCTACGGACATTCAAGAGGTAAGCGTTAACTTGTGCGGCTGCGCCCGTACCGGCGCTTACCGGACGTGGATACAACCAGTAAAAACGCAGACTTGCGCGGATAGAAGACTCGTAGAATTCAAGGGTCAGCGTATGATCACCCGGTGTGATGATGCGATCCGCGAAGTAGTAACTGCCCGAAGCGGTATGCCATTCATCCAACACCGGCACGCCATCCAGGTACAGACGAACGCCATCATCGGCGCGCAGCACGAACCGGACATTGCTTTCGGTGAACGTAACCTGACGCGTGAACCGTGCGCTGAAGTTGTCGCTAGGTACTGTCGAAGCCGGGGTGCCTGTCCCCCAATCGAGATCCAGACCAGGAGCGGCCATGGCTTCACTATGGCTGGGGCTGCCGCCAAGTGTAGGATTGTTGTAGTATTCGGCCTGCCAACTGCCGGTGACAGGCGAACCGGAAGGTACTGGCGTGGGCGGGATAGCTGTTGGGACCGGCATATTGACCAGCGCCCACTCAATCCGGATCGCCGCGACCTCGATCTGCTCGAAATAATCGATGCGGACCGCGTGCTGCCCTTCATTTAGGGTGACTACAGCCGTATAGGCCGGCGTCAGGCCACTGCCGCGCCACTGGTCGATGATGAGCTGGTTGTCGACCCACAGGCGGACCCCGTCATCGGCATAGATGGTGAAGGCATAGCTGCCAGCGGTGAAATAAGGGGAACCTGTCCAACGGGCGCTGAAGCCGTCCGAACTAAGCTGCCCCGGGGCTGGCGAGCCGAATCCCCAAT
Source organism: Anaerolineae bacterium (assembly GCA_034430555.1). Taxonomy (GTDB): domain Bacteria; phylum Chloroflexota; class Anaerolineae; order Aggregatilineales; family Ch27; genus DAOTXK01. The sequence continues at coordinate 1,378 of DAOUEM010000217.1, forward strand.
CATAGTCAATGGTCTGTTCGATGCGTTCGATAACCGGGCCGCCGGCCAGGGTCAGGTTGTTATAGTATTGGGCAATCCACTGAGTGGTTCCGGCGCTGCCCAGGGGAATCCAGCCCAGGGATGCCATCGCCGTGCCGCCGTTTTCGTAGTATTCGACGCGTACGATATGCTGCCCGGTGGGAATGTTTATTTCGACAATCACAGGCGGATCGGGGGCGCGATCTACCCACGAATCCATGATCACAACGTTATCCAGGTAAACGCGCATGCCGTCATCCGAGCGCGCTATAAAACGGTAGGCACCCCCCTCAAAGTACGCCGTTCGCGTCCACCGTACCGAGAATCGGTCGGCAGGCAGGCCAGGCGCCGGAGCCGTGGCTCCCCAGATAAAGTTTACGGCCTGGTCGGTACGGACCAGCACAGGGGCGCCGCTGAGGCTCGGATTATTGAAGTATTCGCCCGTCCAGGATGATCCGGTCTGTGCCCGGACAACCGGAGCGCCGACCCATAGAATCAACAGGCTTAGACCTGTTATGCCAATTGTTTTAATCCACCTCATGCCAGCAATCCTCACACCAGTTTGTTTATTCTCATTTTACAGCATCTTTACTGCCTTTTGTGCCCGGCGTCAGTCAGGCATCAGGTGAGCGGTGGGATAACGCCAGGTGATCGACCAGTACTGTCGTGGGTAGGGCAACCAAGGTATGATTGTCGCGCCCGGTCATGGTTTCCGCTGCCACCAGGGCGTTGAGAATGGCTTCCTCAACTGCTTCCACTACCGCCAGAAAAAGGCCGTCCATCGTGCGGCTGTCTTCGTCTGGAATAAGCGTGAGAGGTAACCGGGTTCCCGGTGGGCAATGGTGGGGACGCTTAAAGGCTGTGGAGAACGCGATCACGAAGTCACCACTGCCCGCGCTGCAATAGGTGCCCGTGCGGGCCAGGCCAAAAGCGGCGCGCATACACAGCCGATCCAACTGGCGGGCGGTGAGCGGCGCATCGGTAGCCAGGACCATCATGATCGATCCGGGACCGGTAGCCGGTAGATGATGTTCTGTCAGGTGCCGGCCAAGTGGCACGCCCAGTACCATCAGGTCGGGCCGTGACCCAAAGTTGGTCTGCACCAGCGCTCCGACCAGCCAGCCTTGCGTGGTGCGCCTGGAGGCCGAGCCGATGCCTCCCTTATAACCGAAGCAGGCTGTGCCGGTGCCGGCGCCGACATTGCCTTCGAGAACGGGATAGCCGGTGGCCTTGGCAATGCTTGCCCAGACGTGTTCCTGTCGTACGTGGCGTCCGCGAATGTCGTTCAGGAAACCGTCGTTGCATTCGCCCACCAGCGGGTTGACGGTGCCGGTTGTCACGCCGATGGCCGGATGGTCGCGCAGCATGTAGGCTACCACGGCATCGGCCACCAGGCCAACGTTGAGGGTATTGGTCAGCAAGATCGGGGTTTCGATCACACCCAGTGCCCGGACCTGCTCGAAGCCCACCGCCTTGCCATATCCATTAAAGGTGCGGACGGCGGCGATCACTTTCTCCTGGTACAGGCTGCCGGTATGGGGCAGGATCGCGGTCACGCCGGTGCGGACCGGTCCATGACCGGGCTGTAACGGGCCGTGCCCTTCGATCAGCGTTACCTGGCCGACGCGCACGCCTGGTATGTCGGTCAGGGCATTGTGCGGGCCGGTCGGCAGCCGCCCTGGCGTGATTCCAACCTGGTCGGTCAGGTCTCGCAAGCGCGCCATCATGGGACTCCTTTAAGCGACGATCAATGGTGCTGGGCTTATGATGTCCCAGCCGTTGGACTGGCCCGCAACAGTGCGAGTGGTCTATGAGCAATCATCATCAATGAATAGTGAAGAGGGCGCGTCGATTTCATCAATCGCACAGTTGACCCTATTTTACCGCTCCATCAGATCGTGCTACAATGTGAGCGTTCACATAGATTCCTTGATGTTCCCTAAAAATAACTTGCATAATTATGACAAAATAGTTGTTATACTGGAGCAGTGAATGGAATCTGTTGATAAGCTTGCCGGCGTCCCTGTCATGCTGAATGTCCTGAGCCGGGTGTGCGACAGCACGCTCGATCACTGGCTCAGTCGCGTTCACCAGGTTGCCGAAGAAACCGGACAGTATCCATTTCAAAATTCCACGCCCCATTTCCTTGAAGATCATCGGCAACGCCTCTGGGACTTGATCCGCAAATCTACCCCCCTGCCGGACGTACAGGTCAAGGCGGCTATGCTGGTAATGCACCTGGACCCCGTCATGCGGGCGAACGGACATCACGCAGAGTGGGTGTTGCTCCTGCGCATGCTGGCGGTTGCCATGTGCCATCGCGGGCTTGAGGAAGCTTTGCTGCTGGCCAACCTGTGGCGTTCCATTGGGCGCTGTTACGAGCAGGTGGGCGATATGCAGCGCGCCAAACATGCCTTCACCTTCGCCGATAGTTTTGCTGGCGGGCAGGGTGAGCCTAGCGAAGATTTTATGGTCGAGCTGCGCCAGGAAGCGGCAGCGGTCCGGGTAAACCTGATGCAGCTCGACGAAGCCGAAAACGCCGCTTTTGAGTTGCTGACCGACGCCCGTTTGCGTCGGGATAACTACACGCTGATGTTAGGGCATACACTGCTGGCGTACGCCTTCATTCAGAACACGAAGTATGCGGCGGGCTTCGAACAAGCCCAGCAGGGTTTTGTTCTCGCCAGGGCATTGAAGCATGACCATCTGGAGGCGCAGTCGCTGCAATACATGGCCGAAGCCTGCCGTCTGATGCAGCATCCCCGACGCGCGCACTATTACCTCGGCCTGGTCCGCGAACAGGAGGTGGTGCGTCACAACAGCCGGTGGTCGGCGCTGGTGGAGCAAAACCTGGGATCGCTGCTGGTTGATCAGGGCGACCATGAGCAGGCAGTGATTCATTTACAGAATGCCTTCGACTGCTTTGAGGAAGTCAATGATCTCCGCAATACGGCTAACTGTGGGCATGCGCTTGGCCTGGCGCTGGGGCGATCCGGTCGATATGAGGCCGCCTCACACACCCTCCGCAGGGCGATAACCACGTGGCAGGCGATCCATAACCCGCTGGAAGCAGCGGGTACCTGTTACTCGCTGGGTTGGGTCTATCGCTGGGCCGGGCAGCTGGAGCAGTCGCTGAAGGCTTTCCACGAGGCATGGCAGCTGATCATCACTGATTCGAGCGAGAGCCGCCGCTGCGAGCGGCTGAAGAAGAACCTGCTGGAAGAAATCGATCCCGGCACCCCGTAATCAGACTCTCCGAAGGACAAAAATCCGCGGGTGCAGGCCGCTGAGCGTGACTCGTTGCACGCCTTCCACCCGCCACTGCGTTGATTCTCTCAGCAGCGATTCCATCAGGTGCACTTCATGCGTGATGAGGCTGAACAGTGTGCCGGGCCGGGCGACTCGGGCGGCTTCTTGCAGCACGTCCGGGTAGAGGTGGACGTTTTGTTCGTGGGATCCCACCTGATGGCCGAAGGGCAGGTCGGCGGTGATCGCGTCGACACTGGCCTCTTCCAGCGGCAGCGATCGCGCATCCCAATCATGCAGGGTGGCGGTCGAGGCCAGGCCGGCGGCTCTGACATTTTCCTGCCCACAGGCCAGAGCTTCCGGGCTGGTATCACAGCCGATGGCCCGCCGAGCGGGGCCGCCAAGCAGACGCTCGATCAACAGCGTCCCGGAGCCGCAGGCCAGGTTCAGGAAGACGTCGTGGGGCCTGGGCGCGGTCATCAGCGTCATGGCGTGGGCCACGGTCGCGTTGAGGGCGCCTTCCATATTGCAGACCCGCCAGGGACGGGTGGCCAGCGGGCGCGGCGAGAGTCGCACCACGACCTGCCATCCCCCCTCACCGCGCGGCGGCCGGCGCAGGCGCAGCAGCAGGTCGCCTTCCTCTGGATTGACGGTCATCCCCATGCGTGCGGCCAGGGTTTCCTTGAGCCGTTCCATCACCGGCGAGTCACTGCCAGCCGCGCCGATGTATAGAGTCTGGAAAGCGTCGGGAGGATGCACGGCCCGCACCCCTTCGATGATGCGCAGCAGTGCCCGCAGGTGCTCGTCGCCCAGCAGGGCGCGTGGACGCGGTACGTCAAACTGGTAAACGGCGTGAACGGCCTGAACGGTTTGCAGCCGCAGCAGCGCGCGCAAGCCCCCGGTATAGGTGAAGCGAATCAACCCTGCCTCGGGATTACGCCGAGAAGGCCGTGGTAGACTGGCGCGTTGGCCGAGCGTCACGATGATTTCCTGGCGGGCAATAGCCTCCAGGCCTTCCACCACGTCAACTTCGACCGGGAAAGTGGCCGGCTCCGGGCGGCGGCGTTTGTTGCGGCGGGGTTTGGGCTTACTCATGCGGATCTCGGTCCATTCGATGGGTGAGCAGTGTTTTTGCCTGCTGACTATAACCCCCACCGGCGGAATTGCCACCGCGCCTTTCACCCGCCGGGTGCCCTGGACTCAGGTGGTGATGTCCTGCCGGCGGAACAGGATCGTCGTCACGGTCACCAGGCCGGCCACCCACAGCACCAGCAGTACCATCGACAGCGCCAGGCTGTTCGGTTCAACATAGCCGAACTGCATGAACGGCGTCGGCCTGCCCCAGGTGATCCAGGAAGTGATATTAGTCAGGTTGTAGCTGGGCATAAACTGGTAGAGCGAGATCATCTCCGGCTTGCCGAACAGCCACCCCAGCAGTGAGAAGAGACCCATCGACAGCATTTCCAGCACCACCAGGCCAAACCCGAGCATCATGGCGGCTAGCGTATTGCGGGTGATCATGGCGGCCACCGCCGCGAAGCAGGCCCCCAACAGGGTCGCGGAGAAGGTTGTGAAGGCTTGCACCAGGAAGTCGCGCAGGAAGTTACTCATCACCTCGCCGGTGATAGCCGGTCCGTAAGGAACGCCGGCAATCGCCAGCGGGATGGCCGTGCCCACCCCCACGATCAGCGACGCGATGCTGAACGCCACCACCACAAAAACGCCCAGCGTGAAGAATTTCATCAGGATGATCGTCACGCGTCCTCGGCGTGGCAGCAGGTTCTTCCAGGTGCCCCATTGGTACTCCCCGGCGAACATGATGGCCGCAAAGGCCACCAGGATGAAACGCCCGACGATATCGTTGGGGATGTTCCACGTCATGATGATCTGGTCGGTCCACTGGGCGGGTGCGCCCACCTGGGCAATGCCCATCGCCTGCTGGACGTCGGCGTCACCTAAAAGCGCTACCAGGATCATGATGACCAGAACACCAGTTGCCCCGGCGGGCCATATCCAGATGAGCGCACCGGCAGCCCAGCGGTGACCGACGACTTTCTGCCATTCGGCGCGGAAGAGGTTAAGCATGGCCGGCCTCTGTATCGGTGTTGGTGTCCTGGGTGACGGATAGAAAGTAGGACTCCAGCGATTGCCGCTGCGCGCTGACCTGGTAAATGTCGACGCCGGCCTCTACCAGCTGCCGCACGATGAGCGGGGTGTCGTCACGGGCGGCTTCCACGGTGATCCACTGCCCGTTGGCCGTCACCGGCCACTGCTCGCGCAGGGCCGCGGCGGCCCGATCCAGCGGGCTGGCCTCGATGCGCAGTTCGGAAGAGCCGGTCAGCAGGTCGGCGACCGTGCCTTCACGTACCAGTTGGCCCTGGTTGATGATGGCTACGCGGTCGCAAACGTGCTCGACTTCGCTCAGGATGTGGCTGGAGAGGAAAACGGTTTTGCCCTGGTTATCCACCAGCTCGCGGATGAACAACCGGATTTCCTGGATGCCCGCCGGGTCGAGACCGTTGGTCGGCTCGTCCAGGATCAGCAGGTCAGGATCGTGCAGGAGCGCGGCGACCAGGCCGAGGCGCTGTTTCATGCCGGTCGAGTAGCCGTTCACCCGCTGCCCGGCGCGCTCGGCCAACCCCATCTGCTCTAGCAGCCGGGTGATGCGATTGGTTTCCAATTCGCCGGCGGTGCGGGCCAGCACCTCCAGGTTGCGCTGCCCGGTGAGGAAGGGATAGAAGGCGGCGCCTTCCACGATAGCCCCGACCCGCTTCAGGATGCCGGGATTGTGCCGGACCTCCTGGCCAAAGATGGCGACGCGTCCCTGGTTGGGGCGCACCAGGTCCAGCAGCATGCGGATAGTGGTGGTTTTACCCGCGCCGTTTGGGCCGAGGAAGCCGTAAACCTGACCGGATTCGATAGACAGCGAGAGGTTCTTGACGGCGGTGATTCGTTTTTTCCTGCGGCCAAAGACTTTGGTAAGGTGTTCCGTCTGGATGGCAAGTGTTGCGGTCATACCTGCTCCAGTGGTTCCGGTAAACGGGGTGATAGACGATTAACCAATAAGGTCATGGTAAGTTGTTATAGGGTTGTTGTCAAACCCCAATGTTTCCTATGTCACCAGAATAGGACAAGGTTCCCGTCAGGGCATCAGGCGGCGGTTATTGCTTTTTGCGGATCAACTCAGTACCATAACGGCTGGTATCGACGGTTATCCCATCAAACCCGGAGCTTTAGTATGCGATCCTTGCGTATTGCCCCGTCCATTTTGTCGGCGGATTTTGGCCGCCTGGGCGAGCAGGTCGCGGCGGCAGAAGCGGCCGGCGCGGAGCAGATTCACGTCGACGTGATGGACGGTCGCTTCGTGCCCAATATCACGCTGGGACCGCTGGTGGTGAAGGCCGTCCGGCAGGCGACCACGCTGCCACTCGACGTGCACCTGATGATTGTGGAGCCGGAGCGCTACCTGGATGTGTTCGCCGAGGCTGGGGCCGACTGGATGACTATCCATCTGGAGGCAACGCCGCACGTCCACCGGTTGTTGCAGCGAATCCGTGACCTGGGCTGCAAGGCCGGGATTGCCCTCAACCCGCACACGCCGGCCAGCGCGCTCGAGTATCTGTGGGACCAGCTGGACCTGGTATTGGTCATGACGGTTAATCCGGGCTTTGGCGGCCAGAAGTTCCTGCCCTCGATGCTGCCCAAGATCCGCCAGGTGCGTCGGCAGATCGACGCGCTGGGGCTGGAAGTAGGCATCACGGTGGATGGCGGTATCTACCCGGAGACGGTCGGGCCGGTCATCGAAGCCGGCGCTAACATCCTGGCGGCGGGTAATGCGATTTACGGGGCTTCGGAGGGGATTGCTGCGGCGGTAGCAGCGCTGCGCGCGGCGGCATTGGCAGCGGGGGCCGCCGTCGGAAAGTAACCCAATGTTTTTGGCGGGTCAAAACAAATAGCCCCGGCGGGGCGGGGCACTTGCCAGAGCGTATCACGTCAACCAGGAGCCGGTTACTTCGGGTCCTTGGTCAGGGTCTTCAGGCAGCGCGCGCAGACGTTGCGCTTGACCAGTCGGCCCTGTTCCATGACTTTCACGCGCTGGATATTGGCCTTAAACTGCCGCTTGGTGGCTTTCATTGAGTGGCTGCGACTGTTGCCAAACATCGGCGTCTTGCCACAGTAATCGCACTTCGCCATGAGTAGATGCCTCATTCTGGTACTGACTCTTGGAAACTTGCAGAAGGGATGCTACCATAGCGCTTCCGCTTTGGCAAGGGTATGATCTCCCTGGCCGCGCTGGCGGGACGAGCCGTCCGGGTGCCTGACGCGCCCTTCGGGGATGTGTATTCGCCCTCGTTTGTTATAATGTAGGTGCCGCCAGGCATGACGCTGTCCGTCATGCCCGATGCTCCGTTTCACGAGGATTGTTTGCAGATAATGGACCGGTCGTAACATGACACAAGAACAGGCTATCCCTGGTGATATCCATATTGCGCCCAACGCCAT
>DAOUEM010000218.1:0-7494 GCA_034430555.1 Anaerolineae bacterium
CCACGCGTTAAATCTGTTAATGGGCCTGGCTCCCGATGCGCCGCTGGAGATTCGCCTGTCCTCCCTCCCGATGCTGCCGGATGCCCAGACACTGAGTCGTGAGCTTCAAACTATGCCACAGCGCCGTCCCGATCTGTTAGCTTTGCAGGCTGGTTACCGCAGCCAGGAAGCCAAGGTGCGCGCCGCCATCCTGTCGCAGTTCCCATCGTTCAGTATCGGCATTAGCCGTGCGCGTGATACTGGAAGCCTGTACACTGCTGGTTTCAATATAGGCATTAACCTGCCCTTGTTCTCGGGCGCCAGGGGGGCGATCGCTATAGAGCGGGCGACGCGGGAACAACTTCGCGAAGAATATCAGGCGCGTCTCGATCAGGCAGCAGTGGATGTGGACAAGCTGATCCGTTTGCAGGGCATTGTTGCCGCACAGCAAAAGCAGATCAATGAATACCTGCCTGCCTTGGAAAATATGGTCATCCGTGGGCGCGAGGCATACCAGCACGGCGATATCGACGCCTTGACCTTTCTGAATATGGAAAATACCTGGATCATCAAGCGACTGGAGCAGATTAGCCTGGATCAGACGCAGAGGAACAAACTCATCGCCCTGCAGACCTTGTTGGCGATGCCTGGAGATGGCACGCCCCGGACCGACGATGTTTCAGAGGGAGGCAAATAATAATGAAACAAACAATGATCGCCTGCGCATTGCTGCTTGTTATAACCTGCTCGACGGTGCGGGCCCAGGAACCCTCCGTAATGATCCGGCAGGCCAGAGTCGTGCAACAGCCGATCAGTGAAACCATGACTGTATATGGACAGGTACAGGCGGATCCTGATACCGTGCAGACCATTTCCCTGTTGCATGACGGGCTGATTACCCGTGTGGCGGTAGTCCCCGGGCAGCGGGTAAAACGCGGTGAGATCCTGCTGGAACTGGCCACGTCACCGGGCGCTCACATGGACTATCTGAAGGCGCGCAGCGCGGTGGATTACGCGGAGAGTGAACTGGCCCGCCAGCAGCGCCTTTTAAAGGAACAGTTGACCACCAATGCGCAGGTGGAGGCCGCACGTAACGCCTTGCAGAATGCTCGGGCCGGCCTGCAGGCGCTGGAGGCGCAGGGACAGAATAAGACAAGGGATAAAGTGTCTGCTCCCACCGGCGGGATCATCATTCAGCTTAGGGCGAAACAGGGCGACCGATTACAGGCGGGCGCCGCCGTCCTGGAGATTGCCATCGGCAACCGCCTGGTCGCACGACTTGGCGTGGAACCGGAAGACATCCGATTGCTGGAACCAGGTACCCCCGTGAAGATTCGTTCGGTGTTCGTTCCGGATTACAGGGCAGACAGTCAAATCCGTGAGATCCACGCCATGAGCAATCCAACGACCCACCTGGTGGACGTGCTGGTCCCCATACCGGCCGATCAGACCGACCATCTGGTGTTAGGAAGCAGCCTGTCTGCCGATATCCGGCTCAATGCGCACACCGGCATGACTGTTCCGCGCAGCGCGGTATTGCAGGATGAACAGGGCGCCTATGTGTTTCGCGTTGTAGGCGGCAAGGCGCGGCGCGTTGCTGTCACAACCGGGTTGGAGAGCGATCAGTGGATTGAGATCACGAGCGGTCTGAAGCCTGATGAGACCGTCGTCAGTGTCGGCAACTACGAGCTCAGGGATGGCATGCCGGTACGGGAGGGCAGATAAATGGATATCGCACACTGGGCGGCTGCGCATCGCCGCTCCATACTTTCTTTGTTTATGTTCTTCGCCCTTGCCGGGTTGCTGACCGCGTTCCGCCTGCCGGTTTCCCTGTTTCCGCGTGTAAATTTCCCGCGTATCGCCATCAATGTGGATGCCGGAGATAGGCCGGCCGACCAGATGGTTATTGCGGTTACGCGCAAGATTGAAGAGGCGGTCAGACCAGTTCCCGGAGTGGCTTCGATCAGGTCGACCAGCACTCGCGGAAGCGCTGAGATATCCGTAAATTTCGTCTGGGGCAGTAACATGGAGGCGGCGCTGCTGCAGGTCGAATCAGCCATTAATCGGATTTTGCCTGATCTCCCTGCCGGCACCGCGTTCACGGTGCGCCGCATGGACCCTACCGTTTTCCCTATGGCCGCCTATAGCTTGACATCCAACGCCCTCACCCAGGTGATGCTGCGCGATATCGGCGAACAACAGTTAGTGCCGCTGCTTTCAGCAATTAACGGGGTCGCCAGGGTGAGTATCATGGGCGGTAAGACCATGGAATACCGGGTCGAAGTGGACCCTGTGAAATTGAATGCTTACGGTCAGGCCTTCACTGATGTAACAAACGCTCTGAGCGCAACCAACGTGCTCCAGGCCGTGGGCCGCATGGAGGATCACTACAAGCTTTACCTTACGATGTCGGACACCCGTATCCGTAACCTGAAGGACATCCGTGACACGATTCTGCGCAGCGGCGAAAATGGTCTGGTGCGTTTGAACGATATCGCGCGGGTGTATGCTTCCGAGAAACCCGAGTGGCTGAAGGTGTCGGCGGATGGCAAACAGGCCGTGCTTGTCATGATTTATCAGCAGCCCAACGCCAATACCGTACAGATCGTCAGGGAGGTTCGGGCGCGTCTGGCAGAATACCACGACAAGCTGCCGAAGAACATGGGCATTGCCAACTGGTATGACCAGAGTCAACTGGTTACCGAATCTGCAGCCAGCGTTCGCGATGCGATTCTGATCGGCGTGCTATTGGCGGCACTGGTGCTGTTCATTTTTCTGCGCAGTCTGAAGATTACCCTGTTGGCGATGCTAACTGTGCCTGCGGCCCTGGCTATTACAGTGCTGTTGCTTTATGTCCTTGGTGACAGCTTCAATATCATGACCCTCGGCGGTATGGCCGCGGCAGTGGCGCTGATCGTGGACGATTCCATTGTCATGATCGAACACATCGTGCGCCGTCTGCGGGAACGCAAGGCTCGTGATGGCCATTTGGATCTGTCCATTCGCGAGGCAGCCATCGAATTCACCAAGCCATTGACCGGCTCCTCTGCGGCCACTGTCATCATTTTTGTACCCCTGGCCTTCCTCACCGGTGTAACAGGCGCCTTTTTCAAGGCGCTGTCATTGACCATGGCCAGTTCCCTGGTGGTGTCATTTTTGCTTGCCTGGCTGGCGGTGCCGCTGCTGGCCGAACATCTGCTCAACAGGAAAGACGCTGAAAGAGAAGATAACGGACCGATATTCCGGCGTATTCTGCAGGGCTATCAGGGGCTGATGCAGCGGCTGGTGCAACGCCCGGTCCTGATTTTGTTCGTGATCGTGCCCTTTTTCGTGGTGGCCTATGTCGCCTATAAAGAGGTTGGTTCCGGTTTCATGCCCCACATGGACGAAGGCGGTTTTGTGCTTGATTTTTTGTCGCCTCCCGGCACATCTCTGACTGAAACCGACCGGCTGGTGACTCAGGTCGAAGACATACTCAAGGCAAACCCCGCGGTTGAGACCTACTCCAAACGCACCGGCGGCGGCCTGGGCGGCAGCCTGCATGAATCCAACGAAGGCGACTTCTTTGTGCGGCTTAAACCCATGCCCAGGCCTCCTATTGATCAGGTGATGGATCAGATCCGCGCTGAGATTGAACAGAAGGTGCCCGGGCTGAAGATTGACCTGATCCTGCTCATGGAGGACCTGATCGGTGACCTTACAGCAGTTCCTCAGCCGATAGAGGTGAAGCTGTATAGCGACAATTTCAAGGAGCTGATGAAGGTCGCGCCAAAAGTGGCAGGCGCCATTAAGGGTATTTCCGGGGTGGTCGATGTAAAAGACGGCATCGTGCTGGCCGGTGACGCCCTTGCCATACGCGTGGACCGCGAAAAGGCTGCCCTGGAGGGTGTGGATCCAGCCAATGTCACGGAGCAACTGCAAGACTGGCTGAGCGGAGTCGTCACCACCCAGGTTCAGGAAGGTGTTAAGATGGTCGGAGTACGGGTCTGGACCCCGAGCCTGGTGCGCTATAGTGCTCCAGATCTTGAGAAAATACAATTGCGCGCGCCCGATGGCCACCTGTTTCCGCTGAAACGGATCACGCATATCGAGACGATCATCGGTCAGCCGCAGATTACCCGTGAAAACCTCAAGCGCATGATCGCGGTTACCGGTCGCATCAGTGGCCGTGATATGGGGTCCACCATCCGCGATGTGAAACAGGCGCTGGCCAAACAGGGTCTGTTGCCCAAAACGGTCTACTATGAACTCGGCGGTTTGTACAAACAGCAACAAATCGCCTTCAGGGGGCTGATTGCGGTATTTGCCGCAGCCCTGGGTTTGGTCTTCCTGCTCCTGTTGTTTCTGTATGAGGAGTTCGCTACAGCCGTGGCCATTCTTGCCATGCCATTGCTGGCCACGGGAATGGTGTTTATTGGCCTTTGGATCACCGGTATCGAGCTGAACATCACGGCCATGATGGGCATGACCATGATTGTCGGTATTGTGACCGAGGTGTCGATTTTCTATTTCTCCGAGTACCACGATCTAGTGCGCCATGGGATGGACAAGGGTCTGGCTCTGATCCAGGCCGGGGTCAATCGCATGCGCCCGATTACCATGACGACGATCGCGGCCATCTTAGCGCTACTACCGCTGGCGCTCGCCATGGGGCAGGGCTCGCAGATGCAACAGCCCCTGGCAGTGGCCATCATTTCCGGCATATTGGTGCAGATACCGCTTGTCACTATTGTGATGCCGTTGGTTTATAAAACCTTGGCGCGTATAAAGGAGATATAAATGCCACAGGGGACAAGGCAACATCGCAAGGAGGGGAAAGCGTGAAACTCCGTACGATCTTGGCTTGAGTCCGGACAAAACGCCTATGCCACATGACATCCAGGAACTATTACGACTCTTTAATACCGCCCCGCGGCCTGTCTTGATTCACTGCAAAGTCGGGGCCGATCGATCCGGATTGGCGGCAGCCATCTGGCAAGGAGTGATTGAAGGCAGACCAAAATCCGAGGCAAAAAAGCAATTGAGCTTTGTTTACGGTCACATGCCTTTTGGCCCAACTCAGGCACTGGATGAGTTTATTGAAAAATGTCTGGAGCGATATGAATAAATCGAAATTTACAAGACATATAATATATTACGAATTGATCGGGTTCTGTTTACTGATTATTATAACATGGATAAACGAATTCTTTGATTTTCCGCAGCGCTTTTTTGGTGGTCAACCCACACCTTTCAACATTGCTGAAAGTATTATTGAGAGTCTTCTGATTCTCATTGTTGGCTTGATTGTAATTTTGTTCACATTGAGGTTATTACGTGAAATCAGGCACCTTGAAGGCCTTTTGCCAATCTGCGCGTCTTGTAAAAAGATCAGGGATAGTCACGGGAACTGGTTTCAAATAGAAGCCTATATCCGTGACCACTCAGACGCAGAATTTTCCCATGGCATTTGTCCTGATTGTGCTAAAAAATTATACGGGACATAGATTTGTCAAATGAAGTAACAGCCACGAGACATAAATCTTTCTGGGATTTTTTTGCTCCGTTCATCTTCCTTTAATCTTTCATGGTTATAATGCCATTGTAATCTGGAAGCAGGTTTACAGATATAAAATGAAAGGAGGTGAATAAAATCATGAAAAGGCTAAGTCTTGTTACCGTCATCCTTCTTGCGGCTATTATGGCCTTTGGCGGAATAACCGTGAGCGCCCAGCAGGCAAATCAAAAAGGCAGCATTCGGATCAAATGTGATGAAGCAGGATTGGCAGAAATGGCGAAAATATCCATGGATAGTGCCATCAAGGCAGCGCTCAAAGAAGTCCCAGGCAAGGTATTAAGGGCGGAACTTGAGGACGAAAACGGCTACCTGATCTATGGGATCGAGATTGTAAAAGCCGATCATCAGACCGTAGATGTAAAGGTCGATGCGGGCAACGGAACGATCCTCAAAACAGGCATTGATAAGGTGGACAAGGGCGGCCAGGAAAGAGAAGACTCCGACCGTGGCCATGAGGAACGAGAAGAATAATTACAATCATGGGGCGGGAAATCTTCCGCCCCTAACTCAAAAGGGGATTGTTAATAATGAAGAAACTGATAAAAGCATTAACAATTATCGTCAGTCTTGTATCGATCATAAGTCTTACTGGGTGGAATCAAAGCAACTGGGCTTTTGCCAATGAGAAACCGGTGGCACCGGAAAAAAATCCACCCGGTGATATTCCAGACAGCCAGGTTTTTGTAATCTATGCCTCCTCTCAGGGGGGCTATGAGATAGAAGTACCCGAAGGCTGGGCACGGACGACAATGGGTATGGATGTTACCTTCCAGGAAAAGTTAGACGGGCTTTCGGTCAAGGTTACGAATGCAGCCGGTCCCCCCGATGCCAAGAACATTCGTAAAAACCAGGGAGAGCTGCTGAAAAAGTCAGGAAGAGCCGTTCAGATTAAGAGGATAAAAAATATAAGACTTTCAAAAGGACCGGCCGTGCTCATGATGTATGAATCAAATTCGGAGCCGGACCCCGTTGTCAATAAGCAGGTTCGGCTGGAAAACAGCAGTTATTTCTTCTACAGGAATGGCAAATTGGCTGAACTTAGGTTGTGGGCCCCTCTTGGCGCTGACAATGTTGACCAATGGAACCGAATATCAAATAGTTTTAGATGGAGGTAAAATGAGATCTCTTGAGGCGTTTGATATTTACCGCTTTTATCATGCCGGTGAAGAGGAGACGCTTGCCCTGCGAGGGGTAAGTATCCACGTTGCGGCAGGAGAGATCGTTGCCGTACAGGGGCCTTCCGGGAGCGGTAAATCCACACTCTTGGCCTGTCTTTGCGGTCTTGACGAACCGGATGGTGGCTATGTAACGGTTTTGGGAGAACGTATTACCCGGCGGCCCGAGGCCGAACGGGCCATCGTACGTGTGAGTAAGATCGGCATCATGCTCCAATCAGGCAATCTGTTTGATCACCTTTCGGTTGAAGATAACATCCGGCTGCAAATGTTCCTGGCAGGCAGGGTAAACATGAAGCGCATAGACGCGCTTATCGATCTGGTCGGCTTAAATCACCGGCGACATGCACGCCCTGCCTATATTTCCGGTGGAGAAGCTGCGCGCGCAGGACTTGCCGTTGCCATGGCCGCTGAGCCGAAGGTGTTGCTTGCCGATGAGCCGACCGGTGAGGTTGACGCAGAAACCGAAAAACAGATTTTGCACCTTCTGGATGATTACCGAAAAAATGGCGTCGCCGTTCTTGTCGTTACCCATAGCAATGCGGTGGCAGCGTCTGCAAACCGGTCAATACACCTATTTGACGGAAGGGTTGTGGACCATGTCTAACAAATATGTCAATATGGAGAATGCCGGGCGCACTTATCTGCAGGGGAAAATCCCCTTGCATGTTCTAACATCCATTACAGGTGGGGTTGTCCCCGGCGACCGGATCGCCGTGGTAGGCCCCTCGGGCAGCGGCAAGTCGACGTTACTGCATCTTATGGGCGGACTTGACACGCCAA
>DAOUEM010000219.1:0-7785 GCA_034430555.1 Anaerolineae bacterium
CGCCTTTAGGTTTGGTCAGTCCTAGCGCCTACTGTAGATTATTAGCGAAATTTATGCAGTTTTGAACTTACGGTGCGTTTACAGCCGTTTTGATCTAGTTTGGCGAACAATATACTTTTGCATTCACAGCTATTCAAGAATAGCGAAGTCTACACTTCAGAGATGCCCGAAAAATGCCGATAAATTGCTCCCGTATAGGCAGCTGTCACCTCGACTCATTTAGGGATGAAGCGTATTCACACTAATCTATGACGACGACCTTACAGCTCTTTTTGGGGATCCTACTTACCAGAACCAGCCGGGATGGGAAAGAATCCCTGACGGATTCTTACGATATAAAATGCTAGAGTTTTCAAGGATGCTGATAGGGGAGTGCCATGGGGAAATTCTCTTCAAGAGACTGGTGGGATCCGAGGCGACTCTATGCACCGAGCATTCCGGCTGGGCGATTGATGCTCATCTGGGGCTTGTACCTATATCCTATGCTCGTAATATTTATCCTTGGGGTGTCGCTTGGCTTCGTTGAAAACCAGTTAGGGTATTACACTTCATCCCCGCTGCTCGATGCCTTAGATGTTGTGTTGTATCCTGCATTGTTTCTCGCTGGAATATTAATCATAATCCGCCGCCTGAAAGATCTGGGTAAATCGGGTTGGTTTTTGCTCCTTGCCGTTATCCCCTTGATTAATTTTGTTTTCGCATTGTGGCTGCTTTTCGCGCCAGGTATTCATCCTCTGATGGTGGCTCCAATCTCTCCCACCCCTACGTTACCGCCTCCTACAACGAAAGTCCCAGGGGCAAAGTACTGCGGTGCATGTGGGGGTGAACTTAAGGGTAGGCCTCAATTTTGTATTCATTGTGGGGCCATGGTCCCATCATCTACATGGTCCTAGCCGTGATAACGCATCCTTCCGGAGTGGATGTTTTAACTTTGTCTTCTTGCCGATAGAACTACGCGCCGAGCTTTCTCCCCGGATCAATGAGAAATGACATGACGAACATCTACCTTTAGCTAGGCTCTCCCCCTCGTTGACGTTTACGACCCACCTGCACCGCCCTCCAAGTGCCATACTTTCTTGGACTACACGTTCACCACATCCCCAGATCCCATGCGACGTAGAGGGCTAACGCCAGCACGATTACGATCGTGGACCCGAGAAAAACGTAGGGGTAAAGTCTTTCACCCAGCCCTTTTGGTGGGACTTGCGAGATGTCGATCAGCTCCTCCTTTGGCAACGGCTGCTTGAGACTCCGGTTCAGTTGGATCTGGCCGATGACCGTCCCCAGCCCGACAGCCAGGAGCAGGGCTCCAAGCATCTGAAACAGCAGCTCGCCTGATCCAATCGCTTGTAAGGCCAGGAAGGCTACCGCAACCACCATCAAGGCTGGGATCGTCTTATGGGTCGTTCGCCTGCTCCCTTCTGAGCGGATCGATATCCCCTTGAGTTCTTGAAGCTTCTGTCAGCCATCAAAGCCATTTGAGGGAAGCAGGTCCTTCAGGATACCCAAGTAGCGGGTGTGGTTGATATCGTGCGCCAGGGTTTGCGCCGCCATGAGCGCCTTTTGGCTCTCTACTTTGTGCCCTTGCGCCTTATACAACTCGGACAGGTTAATATGCAGCAGGATCATATGCTCGCGGTGGCCGATCTCTTCTGCCTGATCCAGCCCTTCCTTTAATACCTTCAACGCCTGCTCGTATCTACCCTGTGCAGTATGCAAGGCACCCAGATTGGCCAGGATGCGGCTGGACTGTGCACGATCGCCCATCTGGCGTGCCTCACCCAACGCCTGCTCAAAGTAATCGCGCGCCTGTCCGGGTTCGCCGCGGTCGCTGGCAAGCGTGCCCAGGTTGTGCAGCAGAATCGCCATACTCTGACGATCCCCGCCTGCCCGCGCCAGTTCGTAGCTCTCTTCAAAGTAGGCTCCAGCTGCTTCAAGATCTCCCTCCTGGGCGGCCAGCGAACCCAAGTTCGAGAGCAGCACACCTTCCAGTGCGTGATCGTTCATCCCGCGTGTCAGACGCAGACTCTCGCGGAAGCTTTCTATCGCCTTTTCCGGCTCAGCTTGGCTGACCAACAGCGTGCCCTGGTTCGAAAGCAGCGCCGCCTGGCGGTTCATTAGCTCGTACCGGCGCGCCTGGTTCAACCCTTCCTGGATGTATTCGGAAGCTGAGGTGAATTCTCCCTGGCTGAAGGCGACTACCCCCAGCCCCTGCAGGCAGGCACAGCGCAGATCATGCGCTCCCTTCGCTGCGTTCAAATCGAGCGCTGCCTGGTAGTGGCTTCTTGCCTGGCTGTATTCACCCATGCGCTGGCTGGCCCGGCCAAGATGCGCCAGCGTCCGCATTTCGCTCTCACCCTCCCCAGCGTTGAGGTGGGCACGTGCCTTCTCCAGGTACGCCAGGCCATCCTCCACACGCCCGGAACGCTCCAGGTAGGGGTAGAAATCATTCACGCCGGACACGAAGGCCGGCCAATCACATTCCGCTTCGGCCAGGTCGAGCGCTCTCTGCAGATTGGCCATTTCGGGGAACACCTGCTGCGCCCCTGCCTCACCTTCATTAAGGAACACCAACCAGAACTCGATATATCGCTTTCGAGCACTCGCCTCGTCCTGCTGGCGTCCATAGGTGTTGATGGCGATGTGCATGCTGTAGCGCGCTTCACCCACTACCTCCAGCAAACCCATATCGACCAGTTCGTCCAGCGCCGAAGCGTCATCCTCCAGGATCGCAAGCGCAGCCATTTCGGGGAAGGAGGACGGCTTGGGTGGATGCAGCGCCAGCGCCCGCAGCGCACGTACGCCTCCCGGGGACAGCGCCGCCTCGCTCAGCTCGATCAGCCTGCGCAGTGTGAGCCCCACGGCCGGGTCGAGATTGCCGCGCGCCTCCAACACACTACTGGGACCGGACATATCCAGGACTTGCTCGATTGCTCCCAGCCGTTCGATAGCCTGCGCCAGCCGGCGGCTTTGACCGCTGTAGGCTTCCCGCCGCAGGTAGCCGCCGATCAGGACCAGCGCCATCGGCAGCCCGCTGGCCAACGCCACCAACGCCTTTGCCTCGTTCTCGCGCCGCTGAGCCAGGGAAGGGACATAGCGCCCCAGCAGCTGGATGCCCTGCGCTTCGTCCAGTTCACCCACCAGCAGCGCACCTTCCGGCGCCAGTTCATGCGCCACGGCCGGGAAGCGGGTCGTGAAGAGCACCGCTGTATTCGGCCCACCGAGGCGGAAGGCCAGGCCATCTTCGACCTGCCAGACATCATCGACGATCAGCAGGATGTGCCGCTCTCCGATCGCAGCATGTACCGCCTGAGCCCTTTGGCGGTTATCTACCAACCCTGCCAGTGCCTCGGCATGCATCCCGAGCGCCGTCCCCCACAACGTCAGCCAGTGTGCAGCGTCCGCCTCTGCCCCCAGCCCGGCCCAGAGCACGCCATCCGGGAAACATGCCCGCAGCTCGGGATCGTGAGCGAGTTCTATCGCCAGCGAAGTCTTGCCCATCCCGGGTAGGCCATACAGCGCAAGCAACGGATCGCTATCAGGCGGCGAGAGCCGCGCGCGAACCTGATCCAGCATGGCCTCGCGCCCAACCAGGCCCTGCGGCAGGCGCGGCGGGGCGCTGAAAGGCGGAACGAATGCTGTTGAAGACGGTATACGCTCCGGCACCCCTCCACCCGGCAAGCCCTCGGCCTCCCAAGCCAGTAACAACTCGGCCGCCTCTTCCAATGCACGCAGCTGTTCGTGGTTGTAGGTGCTGCGGGCCACACCGAACTGTTCGGCAACGAAATCCGGGCTGAGTCCCTTTATGAAACGCTCACGCAAGATAAGGTGAGTGCGCCACCGCTTGTCGTGGAAATCGGGTTCTTCGTCCGGTGGTGAAAGTGCCTCGACAATCTCTACGAGCACCTCACGCAGGGCACGACCGCGCCCGGCCTCCGAATCGGCGTACCCGGCACCCGTTCTGTTGGCGCTCACGACATCCAATTGTGAGAGCGGCAGCTGACCTAGGCGCGGCGTGAACTCCCAGCATTTGAAGGCCTGGGACAGGCTTCTTGTGGTGATCGGCTGCTTATCCTGCTTGGGCATATCCGCCTATTTTCGGCACTTTTCCGGCAAGGCTGCACGGGGATCCGGCCTACACTGCGGGTCAGAACTATTCCATTAAACGCCGCACACCGTGTGCAGGCAAATGGGACGGAGGTCTGGCAATGAAGAAATACCTGAAGTGGTTTTCAAGCATACTGCTGGTCGTTCTCATTATCGGAATCCTCAGCATCACCTCGCTCACACTTCTGGGTCCGGCTATGGGTAATGTTTTCTCGAACATCGTCACGAATATCGACTATTCCTATGCGAACGGCGCAGCCAACTACGTTCGTTCGCCGGCGACGCCCCTCCCCAACAAACCGGTCTTAGCTCCGCCTAACGGGGCACCGTTCGTGGATATGTATTTCGAGAATTATGGCGTCAACCCCTTCATCGACACCGAAGATGATCCGCTATCAACCTTCGCACTGGATGTCGACACCGGTTCCTTTACGGTCATGCGCCGCTTACTGAACCAGGGCTATCTGCCTGACAAGGATTCGGTGCGAGTGGAGAAGTACCTGAACGCCTTCGACTACGGCTACGCCTACCCCGAAGAGGGCACCTTTGGCCTTTACCTCGACGGCGGTCCCACACCCTTTACCCTGAACGACCAGTACCGGGTGGTCCGCATTGGGTTGCAGGGTTATGACATCGACCCGGCCGAACGCAAGCCGGCCGTGCTGACCTTCGTGATCGACGTCTCCGGCTCGATGCAGGACGAGGGTCGGCTCTTGGCCGTCAAACAGGCACTCACTGCTCTGGTTGAAGGCCTGCAGCCGGACGATTACGTAGGTATTGTGGCCTTTACGGATACGGCCTGGGTTGTGCTGCCAACTACGCCAGTAGGTGAACGGGTTGAGATCCTGGCTGCCATCCGCACGCTGCAGCCGCTGGACTCCACCAACGCCGAGGCAGGAATACGCCTGGGCTACCACATGGCGCGGGAGGCCTATCAGACCGAACACAGCAACCGCATCATCCTGTGCTCGGACGGGGTGGCGAACACTGGCCTGACTTCGCACGATGCTATTTTCAACGTGATCGACCGCGAGGCACGCAGCGGAATTTCGCTCACCACTATCGGCGTGGGCATGGGTAACTACAACGACGTGCTGCTCGAGCAGCTGGCTGACCGCGGCGATGGTATGTACGCCTACATCGACAGCGTGGAGAAGCTCGAGCGCCTGTTCGTGGATGGCCTGACCGGGTTCCTGCAGACCATCGCCAAGGATGCTCGCATCCAGGTGGAATTCAACCCGGAGACGGTCAGCCGCTACCGATTGCTTGGATTCGAGAACCGCGCCGTCGCTGATGAGGCCTTCCTCGACGACAGCACCGACGTCGGTGAGATCGGCGCCGGGCACAGCGTGACCGCGCTGTATGAGGTCAAGCTCGTCGACGGTGCGAAAGGCCACATCGCCCGCGTGAACCTGCGCTGGCTAAATCCCGACAGTGGGCTGGCCGAGATGATGGAAGCGAGCATTGCTGTCGAAGAGCTGGCGGGCAGCTTCCAGGGGTCGAGCCCCTCCTTCCAACTAGCAGCAGTCGTGGCTGCCTACGCAGAAATCCTGCGCGAGAGCTACTGGGCCCAGGGGTATGCGCTGCCGGACCTTCTCCCGTGGATTACTGCGCTGGAAAATGACCCGATCGTCGGAGGGCAGGCGCTCGAATTCATGCAGCTGCTCGAGCGCGCAGTCCAGTTGTCAAACGAGATCTAAGTGGGGACAAGCCCGGTGGTGCGAGGGGTGGGTAAGTTTCACCCACCCCCTCACACACCCCAATGACTGCAGACCAGCATCTAAGACCTGCGGTAGGCTTGCTCCCGGGACAAGAAGTAGCGTACAAAGAGTAGGACGAGCGTAAAGGACTGAGGCAAAGGATATGGACGCGATCATCGGCTTAATCATCTTCCTGGTCATCATCGGCTCGGCCATCCTGGTCCACGAGTGGGGGCACTTCATGATCGGCCGCCGGTTGGGGATCAGGATGCTCGAGTTCGGCTTCGGCATGCCGCCCCTCCTTCTCAAACTCGGGAAATGGCGCGGGACCGAGATCACGCTCAACTGGATCCCGCTCGGTGGTTTCGTCCGGCCAGAGGGCATGTATGACGCAGTTGCACCGGATGGATTGGTCGCCGCCCGCCCGCTGCGCAAGGCCGTATTCCTGCTGGCCGGCGCCGGGAGCAACGTCCTGCTCGCCCTGCTGATCTTTGCCGGGGCCTTTATGCTGGGCGGCCCGGCCGAGGGCAAGCTGCGTGTGGTCGAGGTTTCACCAGCTTCGCCTGCCTTACGCGCAGGACTGCAGGCCGGGGATCTCATCCTCGGTATCGAAGGCTACGGCCCCGGCGCTTTAGAAGAGCTGCCCTCCATCATCCGCGAGCACATCGGCCTGGTTTTGAATCTCCAGGTTGATCGTGCAGGAGAAACCTTCACTCTTGCGCTGGAACCACGCGCCGAATACCCGCAAGGCCAGGGCCCGGCCGGGTTCACCACGCTGGTGGCGATCGAACGCTACCCGCTCCCACAGGCGCTGGTCAAAGCCGGTGAGCAGGTGGTCGGCATCGTGCGCGATACCGCCCTCTCATTGGCGCAGGTGTTGGTCGGCCTCGTGCAGGGAGGTGAAACCATGCGCATCGTCGGGCCGGTAGGCTTGAAACAGGCTACCGACTGGACGGTAGAACAATCCCAGCGCTGGCATGCCACCTACCCGCTGCTGTACTTCGCCGCCCTGATCAATATCGGGCTCGGCATCACCAACCTGCTGCCGCTGCCGGCGCTGGACGGCGGCCGGCTTGTCTTCGTGCTCTATGAGTTGCTCACCCGCCGCCGCTTCTCACCGCGCGCGGAGCGTTTGATCCAGGGTGCCGGCGCCATCGCACTGTTGGTCTCGATGGTCCTGCTCTCGATCAACGACCTGCGCCACCCGCTCTTTTGAGAGGTCTGAGATGGTAAAAGACATGGAAGCGCGGCTGGCGATCGGTGAATGCCCACATTGCGGCCAGACTTTCTACGGCCTGTGGATGCTGGAAGAAACGAGACTGGAACTGCATTGTCCAACGTGCGCCCGGCGCGCCACGGGCGTTGGAGAAAAGCTGGTGAAGATGCGCGTCGAACCTATCCAAACAAAGAAAGGAGGTGAGTGGTGATGCAGTACCTTCCCACGTCCAAGGGACAGGGCTTGGTCGAATATGCTTTGATCCTCGTACTTGTTGCAGTCGTTGTCATCGTCGTCCTGGCCCTGCTCGGACCGGCCATCGGGAACGTGTTCTCGAACATCCTGGTGAACATGTAACCCTGGTTGAAGCCAATACGCCTGTCTCTCTGAAAGCCCCTGACGGGGTGCGCGCAGGGGACAGGCCACCGAGCTGGGAAGGAAGAACTCGAAAGTATGTGAGGAAAAGTGAGATGCACAGATGAGAAAAATAACACTGTTGATCGGAACACTGCTGCTCGGGCTTGCAGCCTGCCAACAGATCGGTTCGGAGACAGCGACATCCGCACCCTCCAGTCCGGCCATTGCGTCTTCTGTGGCACTGGAAACCCTTGCTATCTCCACGCAGGAAGCGACGCCACTACCGACCACAAGCCAATCCTCGGGTGAGATCGTGTGCAGCAGCCTGGATGAGGGTGCTCGCAGCGACTACAGCCGGGCAACGTCTTTGCAGCAGTCTGGCGAGTGGGAAGAGGCGAAGCTGCT
>DAOUEM010000220.1:0-2161 GCA_034430555.1 Anaerolineae bacterium
GTTCGTTGCGCAGATGGAGGTCATTCTTGATTTGTATGAACGGGCTTATAATCCAGTCCGCCCTCTGGTGTGCTTTGATGAGACCACGAAACAATTGATTGAAGAAACCCGGCTGCCACTGGCGATGAAGCCGGGACAGGTCCAGCGCTATGACTATGAATACAGGCGCAATGGCACCCGGAACCTCTTTCTGTTCTTTGAACCACTGGCAGGCTGGCGACACATCGAGATGACCGCCCGCCGCACCAAGCTCGACTTCGCCTATCAGATGCGCTGGCTGGTGGATGCCGCTTATCCCAATGTGGAAGGTATCGATGTCGTTTTGGATAATCTCAACACCCATACCTATGCCGCTCTCTACGAGGCTTTCGATCCTGCTGAAGCGCGGCGCATCGCTCGCAAACTCACTTTTCATTACACACCCAAACATGCCAGTTGGTTGAACATGGCCGAGATTGAATTCAGTGTTATTGCTCGCAAGCTCGGCCCGCGCGTCCCGGATGAAGAAACGTTGAAACGAAAGGTTGCAGCTATTGAACTGTCCCGAAACCATTCTGAGGCTACTGTTGACTGGCAATTCACAACTAATGATGCACGTATCAAGCTCAAACGCCTTTATCCGTCATATTCAGATTGACTGAGTACTAGTGCAGTGTTAGGTTGATAATTGCACATTAAGAACCGGATACAATCGCTTGAGCTTAATGCGGGCGTCATCCGTGGTGAAGCGCCAATCAATGCGAACCTGTGCGTGGTTACGAGCGTGTTCCCAGGCCGCGACTTCGCGCTGCACGGTGGCGAGGTCGGGCAGGCGGCGGTTCAAGCACTGCCGCCGGAGAACGGATAGTTCACACTCGGCAATGTTGAGCCAACTGGCATGTTCGGGTGTGTAGTGCCATTCCAGCCTCTCCGCGATGCGGCGTGCTTCGATGGGCGGGAAGCACTCGTACAGACAAGCCGGGTGGTGGATATTCAGGTTGTCGGCCACCAATACGATGCGCGCGGCATCGGGATAGACCCTATCAACCAGGTCACGCAGCACATAAGCGCAATCGAGTTTGGTACGGCGCTCACGAACCCAGACCCGTCGAAAGCCCGTCAGCGGTTCAATGGCAAGAAACAAGCTGGCCTTGCCATCGCGCTGGTACTCGTAATCCTGACGAGGGGGCTGACCCGGTTCCAGCGGCAGCTCGCCTCGCGGTGTGCTGCGCAGCACTTTCTGGATTTCATCCAGGCAGACCTGCGGGCGCTTCGGGTCATAGGGCCGCTGGTAGACGGAGAGCACATCTTCCATCTTGGCAACGAAGCGAGCCGAAGGCTTGGGAATGCACCAGGCTTTCACCCGCCAGGGCTTGAGTTCGTTTTTTTCAACACCTCGCCCACCGCGACATGGCTGATGGACTCGACCAGTTCCAGTTCCACCAGCCGATCCGCCAACAGGCGCAGGGTCCACCGGGCCTGACCTTCCGGCGGGTCACTACACACCAGCGCAATCAGATGGGCTTCGACTTCGCCGGTGATTTTCGGTTTCGCGCCCGGTCGTGGCTTGTCATAGAGCGCTTCTGGCAAGCCACCAGATAAATAGCGGTTCTTGACGTTGCATACCGTCCCTGGACTGCACATCACTGCCTTCGCGACCTCGCCGGTACCCAGGGGTTGTTCCTGGTTACGGTCACTTAACAGCAGGATGCGCACCCGCCGCTGTACGCGGGCGGAACTTTCGCCTTTGCGAATCAATCGTTCCAGTTCTTGTCGTTCGTGCTCGCTTAGTTTGATGGTTAGTCTTTGGCTCATAGCGCAGGATTTTACACACTCTCAGTCCTTTTGCAAAATCCTGCTTAACACAGCACTAGAGTTCAAGGGGGGTGGAACTAGCGCGTTGAGCATACATTAAATATGGGACGAGACCAGATATGCTCGAATGGCGACGTGAACCATGCTGGGCTTGGCTTCAGGCAGAAGATCCCACCCTGAAGGGGGTAGAAGGTCACAGAAGATACCTGTCGACATGGTTGCGGCACAAATTATTCAGATGATCCAACGTACAAGTTTTTGATTGAGAATAGAGAACAAAGGAAACCTCCGTTAAAACAGAGGGGTTGAAACCAAACCCCAAACAGAAGGCTCCTCATGAACTGTAACACGCTGCTGGCTACGATAT
>DAOUEM010000221.1:0-6107 GCA_034430555.1 Anaerolineae bacterium
ACCAGCGGGATCGAGGCAACCTATGACGCCCTGCTGCGCGGGCAGATCGGCCCCTCGCCGTTGAATGTCTGGCAGCGGAAACTGTTACATGCGCCTGCCGCCGGCGGTGATGTTCGTCTGACACTCGACCTGCGTGTTCAGCAAGCCGCCGCCGAAGCGCTGGACGGTCTGGCCGGCGCGGTGGTTATTGCCACCATCCCCGACGGCGCGATTCGGGCCATTGTCAGCGCGCCTATTTTTGACCCCAATGTCCTGGATGATGACTGGGATGTGCTCGTAAAGGCCCCGAACGCCCCCCTGCTCAACCGCGTGACGCAGGGTTTGTACCAACCCGGCGGCATCCTGGAAACGCCGCTCCTGGCCACGGCCATCGCTCACCAGGCCAGCACCAACACCCTGATACCCAACAGCACAGCCCCGCTACCGGTGAATGGCCTGACACTGACCTGCGGAGTCACGCCGCCACGCTTGCCGCTGGACCTGGAAGGCGCTTATGTCTATGCCTGCCCGAGCGCCTTCGCCCAGATCATCACCCAGGTAACGCCGGAAAGCATCGACCTGGCATTTTGGCGCAATGGGCTGCTGACCGCGCCAATCCTGGCAGGACTCAATACCGAAATCGCGGATTCACCGCTGCCCCTGGCATTTTTACGCGATGAAACCTTGATCCAGGCCAACCTGGCAGGCCAGGGCGCCCTGACTATCACCCCACTGCAGGCCCTGGAGATCATCGCCGCCATCGCGAATGATGGCAATGCGCCGCGCTATCGCCTGGTCGAGGCCACGCGAGAACCGGGCGCTGATGCCTGGGAGCCGGTGCCAGAAAGCGGGATCTCACGCGCTGTCCTGACCAGACAAACGGCCCAGAGCATCCGAACCCTCATGCAGCGGGCCGCTGCCGAGGGCACTGCCGCCGCGGCTGCCGCTGAATCGGCTCACCCCGTGATAGGTCATGCAGCTACCGCTTACACTGGCCCTGAAGCACAGCCCCTGCAATGGTTCATCGGCATGGTCCGCTTTGAGGATGGCAGCGCCGTGGCTGCCGTGGTGGTGATCGAAGGGTCTGAGCAACCGGCGGAGGCGGCGCGCATCGGCGGAATCGCCCTGGATGTTGCCGCCGAGGTTTTTGCGCCCCAGGGGCCCACAACCAACACGCCCTGACCGGTAAAGCCAGGGCGTCTTTTTCACCGGGTAAGCACATGGCCGTTCTGGTCTAGGGGGCAGGCATCCCGCTGGCCACATAATCCCGCAATACCGCCAGCCGCTCCACTGTAGACTCGTCGCCTCGTGCTTCTAGGTCGGCCATGAGCAGGTCCATGATCTCCAGCAGCTCAGGGCCAAACTGGGCCGCTTCGGCGTCGATCAGGGCGCGGGCGTCTTCGAACGATTCCTGCTGCAGTAAGTCGCTGACAAAGCGCAGCTCGGGCGGCACATTCTGGTTGATCATCGCCATTACGCGTTCGTAAACCTGCTTCAAGCGCGCCGAAGCCTGCACATCCTGGCTGCTCTCGGCGCTTTGGATGTTGGCCGCCAACACCATCATGAAGGTATCATCCAGCGCCGGCACGTGACGCCGGATCGCTTCGTCCAGATCGGGGCTGCGAAGAATGTCACGCAGGACCTGCACCGAAGCCTGGACGGCTGCTTCTTGCTGCTGTCTGATCAGGTTGGTCAGTTCCAGCAAACGCTCGTGCAGCGCTTCCAGAAATGCCCGGTCATCGCCATCTGCCTGCTCGATAAGACCGCTGAGTTCCATGAAGAAAGCATAATCGAACAGCGGATACTGGAGTCCCACCAGCGCTTGCAGCCGCTGGTCATCTTCCGCAAAGCTGAACACCAGGTCCATGAAGTCTTCGCGGGTAGCCTGATCGCCCAATGCCTGCAACGCCTCAGTGACATCCTGAATGGCTTCTTCCTGCAGCTCGATATCCCGCAGCGCCTCCTGCCCGGCCGTAGACAGCTCCATCAGCCGGTCTCGTACGTCAAGCACGTGCTGGGCCATATCCTGGCGGCCAGACTGGACGGCATTCTGAGCAGCGCCATTAAGAATCAAAAAGAACTCCATGTCGATCCTGTCGTCATGCTGATCGACCAGCGCCGGCAGGTCTTCCTGGTCGGACTGGAGGAAGGATTCGACCAGGCGCACTTTGGCGCGCTGCTCCTCCAACATTTCCGGGGTGACGCCGTCGGCCTCCAGGATCGTTTCCATCATACCCTGAATCGACAACATGGTACGCGGCTGGAACATGTACCCACGTTTCTGTTCATTGGGCGTATGATCCATCACGGTTTTGACCAGGCTGCCGATGATGCGTTCCCGTTCCGCCTGTTGCAGGCCCAACTCCATCGGCACATAAACCAGAAACAACTCCTTGGCCGGGTCGTGATAAAGCACCGGTGTCCCCAGCACGGCCCGGTAACCACAGTGCGGGCAGTGCACCGTGCTGCTCTGACCGGACAGGAACCGGCCTTTGGTTGCAGGATCACGACCTACGTCGATGATCTGCTCGATCTGGGCCGGAAACCGCTGCTGGCAGCTCGGGCACGTAATCATGCTCCCAGGTCCGGAATTTGCACTCATATCGCTCTCCGTTGTTCTGACTGATAAGGTTGGTGTCTTGGCAGAATAAAATAAAAGGTCGAGCCCTGGCCCGGGGTGCTGTGCACACTAATCTTACCACCATGTGCCTCAATCACAGCGCGGGAGAGATATAATCCCAGGCCGGTCCCTTTGGTGCTGCGCGTCAGGGCATCGTTGACACGGTAAAAACGCTCGAATATGCGGTCCCATTCGTCCTGGGGAAGTCCAATGCCCCGGTCCTGGACGGTTACCTGCACTTCTTGCTGATCGTACGTACCACCGATGCGGATCTCTCCGCCATCGGGCGAATATTTGATGGCGTTACCGACCAGGTTGTCGATCACCTGCCGCAGCCGGTCGCCATCGCCCGGCACCAGCGGAAAATCCGCCGGAAAATCGACGACAAATTGATGGTTATCACTTTGCGTCCAGAAACGCGCCACTGTCGCTTCCGCGATTTGCGGCAGCGATACATCCTCATATTCGATGCGCATCCCTTCTGCCTGGAGTTTGGAGGCTGCCAGCAGGTTTTCGATCAGGTCGTTCAGCCGATCGGCTTCTTCTTCAATCACGGTCAGGCTTTCCTGCACCACCTCTTTGTCCCAGTTGGCATCTTCACGACGCAGGGTGCCCGCATAGCCCTTGATCAAGGCCACCGGCGTCTTCAACTCATGCGAGATCACCGAGATGAAGGTGGATTTCATCTGCTGCGCCTCGCGGAAGTGGGAGATATCGTGCACGTTGACGATGATGTTCATCAGGCGGCCCTCTTCGTCCATCAGCGGGGCGTAGGTGATGCCGACGCCGATAGTCGTGCCGTCCGGGCGCAGCAAGTCTCCTTCGACGTACAGGGGCGCGGTCGGGTCGCCGCCATTTTGCACCAGCGGCCAGTCGTTCTGAATGGCTTCATCCAGATCGGTGCCCTGCGGGCGGCTGTCCCACGTGATCACCTGGTCGTAAGGTTTGCCAATGGCGGCATCAGAAGGCCAACCGCTGATGCGGCTCATCGCCCGGTTAAAGCTGACAATCGCCTGCCCGGAATCGAGGATCATCACCCCGTCGGCGCTGTGATCGAGGATGCTCGCCAACCGCTTTCGTTCGTGGTCGACGGTCTCATACAAGCGGGCGTTATGCACGGCAATGGCCGCCTGGTCCGCAAAACTCTGTAACACGCGCCGGTCGTTGCGGGTGGCCGTCCCGGCAAATGACCGGAACACGTAAATCACGCCGATGAACTCGTCCGCCAGGTGCATCGGCAGGGCAATCGCCTGGCGCAGAGGGATACCCAGGTCAACGGCTACTTTACGCAGCCGCTGGTCGAAGTCGGGCATATCCAGCTCTTCGGCGCTAACATCCCTGAAACCCGACAGCAGGGGCGCAAAGAGCGGCACCTGTTCCGGACCGACGCCGATCAAGGCGCGGACCCGCAACGTTGGCTCGCCGTTATCTCGCAGCGCTATCAGGCCGACCTCCCCGACTAACAGGGTGACTGAGGCGCGCAACACCAGCCGCAGCACCTCATTCACATCCAGCCGGATGGTCATGGCGCGGCTGATTTCCAGCAGGAAATCGCGCTGACGCACTCGAATATCGGGTAGAAGTACCATAATAAGGGTATTGTATCATGCGAAAAACGCCCTGTAACGAGCCAGGAGCGTTTCTAGCGTAGTTCTAATACTATTCTAGAACAGCAGGCGGAGGCCTGTTTTCTCCCTGTTTACACCTTACAGCAGGTCTGCCTCTGCCCGGCTAAGCGCCCGGTCAAACATCCCCAGCGCCTCATCGGCCATCTCTTGAGAGAGGTTGAGCGGCGGCATAAACCGCAGCGCGCTCACACCACAGCCCAGCAGCAGCAGCCCTTCATTAAAGGCATACTGAATGGTCCGATCCCGTACTTGCGGCGCATACTGGCGTGTCTCGTGGGAGGCAACGATCTCCATACCGATCATCATACCTTTGCCCCGCACCAATCCGATACTGGGATGTCGCGGCATGATCTCATCCAGGGCGTCAAAAATATACTGACCGACTTCCGCCGCGTTTTCGATGAAACCGCCTTCCAGCAGTTCGATAGTGGCCAAAGACGCCGCACAGGCGACAGGATTACCGCCGTAGGTGCTGCCCTGAGCGCCCCGCCCCCAGGTCATGACGCTTTCCCGGGCAATGACCGCCCCCAGCGGCATACCGCTGGCGATACCTTTGGCGCTGCACAGGATATCCGGCTCGACACCCCAATGCTCTAAAGCCCACCATGTGCCGGTGCGCCCCATACCGCTCTGAACCTCATCGGCGATAAGCATAATCTCGTACTTATCGCACAGCGCGCGCAGCGAGGGCAAGAAGCTGTCCGGCGGCACGACATAACCACCTTCCCCCTGGATCGGCTCCACAAGGATGCCGGCCACCTCTTCGCCGGGCACGATCGTGCGGAAAATCGTGTCTTCGATATAGCGCACGACGCGCTCGCCGTAGTCCTGGTAACCGTCCATATTCAAGATGGGACGGTATGGGTCAGGATACGGCACGTGGGTCACGCCGGGCATCATGGGGAAATAATCGGCCCGCTGTTTGTATTTGCTGCTGGTAAAAGCCAGCGCCCCCATGGTCCGCCCGTGGAATCCACCTAAAAAGCCGATGAACTGGGCGCGACCCGTGCGATGACGGGCCAGCTTAAGCGCCGCTTCCACCGACTCTGTGCCGGAATTACAAAAATACACCCGGGCCGGCTCCTCAAAGGGCGCGAGCGCGTTTAGCTTTTCCGCCAGCTTTACTTGCATAGGCTCATAAAAATCAGTGCCCGACATGTGAAGATACCTGGCCGCCTGATCCTGCACGGCCTTGACCACCTTGGGATGGGCGTGACCGGTCGCCAGCACGGCAATGCCCGTGGTGAAGTCAATGTAGCGGCGTCCTTCCACATCCCAGACCTCAGCACCCTGGCCGTGGTCCATGACAAAGGGGTAATCGCGCATATAGGAAGGCGTGATCACCTTGCCATCCCGCGCAATGATATCCTGGGCCTTTGGCCCAGGAGCCTTAGCTACTTCCGACATGTCAACCCTCCAAAACGTTTGCCCGGCAGGTGACCCTGCCCTACAGACATACCGGCCCAACGCCGGACGTCAGGATCGACTCAATTGTTGAAACGCCAGCGCAGCCGCGCCGATGATCGCCACATCATCACCCAGGGCAGCTGGAACAATCGGGGTATTGTCAATATAGGCTGGATCGAGGACATGGGCGCGTGCCGCCTCGCGGATTGGATCAAACAGCAGGTCTCCCAGCGTGCTCACCCCACCCCCAATCACAAATATCGTGGGGTTAAAGAGGTGCATCATGCTGGCAATGGCGTAACCCACCAGGCGACCGGCGCGCAGCACCGTCTCCAGGGCGAGCGGGTCCCCGTCCTGGGCTGCCGTGCCCACCGTCCGGCCAGACACAGCGTCCAGGTTACCATCCACCATCTCCGCGATCAGCGATTCGGCGCCTTCACGGATACGGCGTACCGCATAGCGGGCCAGCGCCG
>DAOUEM010000222.1:0-2529 GCA_034430555.1 Anaerolineae bacterium
CAGTAAATGCAAATCGGTTCGTCTTCCAGATTTTCACGTCCACAGTTAGGGCAAGTGACCACGATTAGTGCACCTTCGTCGTTTGAAATATTACTGACTATCTTAAGACAATGTAGTATACCACTCAAGTGATTATATATTTTTTGCAGCAGGACACAACAGACACCTGTCATGTCTTGGCCATGATTATCCCTACCCACTAAGATTATAGCAGCAAATTGTATTATGGGTACAACTCGCTGCTCGCGGACGGTCGCCTCCGCCGTGGCAGACCTCCGTGCCGACCAGTGTACACCAAACGAGCCGACTCCATCGAGTCGGCCCACCTGGTCTCTACATATGAAAGGCTAGTCGCCCTGGTAACTGAGGGCCAGCGCCTCAAAATCGGTAAACAGAAAATGATCGTGGTAATAGTGAATCCACAGGAATGACAGGATAGCGGTGTAATAGGCCACGTCGAAGCGCCAGTTGCCCAGGTCGGCGGCGGCGATACCGTTCGGCTGGACCAGGCTGGCCAGGGCGTACACCACGACGAACACGATCGCCGAACCGCCCAGCAGCATGGCGCTCAAGGCATACAGCCCCCGCGAATCCTTGCTGCGGCGGCTGGCCTGAGCGACCAACGGCGCGGCCTGGTCCAGCTGGCCCATCTTCTCCCGCAGCTTGATGATATAAAAGGTCAGCGCCAGGTATTGGAAGGAATGCCAGGTATTCAGGCCCTGGAAGGCGGTATCCAGGTTGGGCAGCATGGGCATGGTGAAAGCCACGGCCACCGTCAGGGCGAGAAAGATCGTCTTTGGCCAGTTGACGTACCCGCCGCGAATTTCCCGGATGGTCTTGCCGATAAAGGCGCCCAGCGCCACGGTGAAGACGGCCGTCATGGCGACGAAAAACCACGACTGCTCAAAAAAGTCCGGGATCACGCGCGTGAGGTCGTTGGCGCCGATATCGAACGAACCCTGGCTGATCTTGTAGGCGGCCATCGGGAACAGGCACGTCAGGATGACGCCGTAGTCGATGAGGCGCGCCGCCGGGCTGACGGCGCTGGCCTGCCGGACGGTGTGATGCTCCTTGTGGTTGTACAGCTCCACGATGTACGTCACCTGGTGCAGGACGTGGATCGAGGCCCAGAAGAAAAACACGGTCAGCAGCAGCGTGAGATTCAGGAAGGCCAGTGAGACAACCACGATCGGGATGATGATCGACGAGCGGATCAACATCGGGTAGCGCTGCCGGAAACTGTTATCCAGGCCGGTGCGCAGGAAAGTGGACATCATGTGCGGGCCGCCGATAGCGATGGCCACAAAACCGTTGATGGCGTTGCGCGCCACGTCATCTTCAACGCCGAACTGGTCGCGCATGAACAGGTAGACGAGGTAGGGCAGCGGCACCAGCACCACGCTCAGGGTGATGAAGAGCAGGTCCCAGTTACGGCCGCGGAGCCAGAACGAAGTTTGCGGCTGCGTTGCGGACTGCGGCGTCAATCGTGCAGTGGTGACACCCATGGTGATTTCCTTTGGTCTGCATGACGTGTAATTTTACAATTATGATGAACATTGGCCATTTTATCATCAATGCCAGGAATTGTAAACGGGTGTTCGCGCCTCACGCCAGGGAGCCGAGGCAGGCGTGACCCATCCGAGGGACTGATGCCGGGCTGCCGTTTCACGCATATTCGAACACGCGTGCGACGGTGCTCTAGCAACTCTCCAACAAGTTGGAAACAATCAATTGTGGTATGATCCCGTTAGGATCACTCGTGGGTGGAGGCGGAGGCCTGTCATGAGAGCAGGATTTTCATTGAGGTTGGTTTTAGGGTTATTGGTCATATTGATCGTGATTGTGCTGCTCCTGGTTGGCGTTATCCTCGTCACTCAGAACCAGCCAGCGCCCCAGGACGTGCCGGCAGTGGCTGCCCTGCCCTCCGGGGATTCTGACGGCCTGCCGCAGGGGGCCGGTCCGGGAGAACCGTCCTGGACGCCGGTCACCACGCCCACCGATACGCCTACCGCCACCACTACCTACACGCCGACGGCCACCTGGACACCTTACGTGGTCGTGGCCACCTTCACGCCTTCGCTCACCTTCACCCCGTCGCTGACCTACACGCCGTCCCTGACCTACACACCCTCCGATACGCCGACACCCACCGATACCTACACGCCGACTCCGCCGCCGTCCTTCACGCCGACGGAAGACCAGCCCGCCCCGGTCGTTTTTGCCGTCGCGCCCAGCGCCCCGACTATGTATACGGCCGCCGATCCGCGCTGCACGCCGACGACGACCCGCATCACGGCCAACATCGAATCCAGCGTGGGCCTGTACGCCATCCGTCTCAACTACGTCTTTAACGACATGCCCGGCCCGGTGATCGACATGCGTTACGAGGGCGAGAGCCTGTATACGGCCGATCTGGGGCCGTTTAACGAGACCGGTACGATCAACTACTGGGTGACAATGGCCGATAACTGGGGCAAATGGATCAATTCCCAGGTGGGGCAGGTGACCGTCAGCCGGTGTAACGTGGCC
>DAOUEM010000223.1:0-5703 GCA_034430555.1 Anaerolineae bacterium
GGGCCTCTACCGCCAGGACCCCGACCTGTGCTGTTACCTGAACAAGGTGGAACCGATGCAGCGCGCCCTGGCCGGCCAACGCGGCTGGATCAGCGGGGTGCGCCACGACCAAACGGCCAACCGGGCCAGGCTGCGTATCCTGGAACCCCAGCCCGACGGCCCGCTCAAGGTGCATCCGCTGCTGGGCTGGACCAAAGCCGATCTGTGGACGTACATCAACCGGCACGATCTGCCGGCCCATCCCCTCCTGGCGCAGGGGTATCCCAGTATCGGCTGCGCGCCTTGCACGCGCCCGGTGGCCGCCGGCGAGGACGAGCGCGCCGGGCGGTGGACCGGCACCGGCAAGACCGAGTGCGGCCTGCACCTGAATCCCGCCGAACTGCCGCGGCTTCCAGACCGCCCGCCGGAGGAACAAAAACGTGCCCCCGAATGAGGCCGGCCCTATCATCCTGGTGACTGGCGGCGCGGGCTACATCGGTTCGCGGCTGGTGCGCGACCTGGCCGCCGACCCGCGCTTCCCCGGCTGTGTGGTGCGCATCTACGACAACTTGCAGCGCCGGGACCCCTATGCCCTGCTGGACCTGCCCGACGAGGGCCGCTTCGAGTTCATCGAGGGCGATATCCTGGACCGGCTCAACCTGCGGCGGGCCATGCAGGGGGTGAGCGCTGTCGTCCATCTGGCAGCGCTGGTCAAGACCCCGCTCAGCTTCGATCATCCTGAGTGGACCGTACAGGTCAATCATTGGGGTACGGCTTCGGTCGTGGCCTGCGCCCTGGAAGCGGGAGTCTCGCGCCTGCTGTACGCTAGTTCGGCCAGTGTGTACGGGCCGGGCGGCCCCTTCCGCGAGGTGGATGCCTGCCATCCCCTGGGGCCATATGCCACCGCCAAGCTGAAGGGCGAAGGCGAGGTCCGGCAGGGAGCGGAACGCGGCCTGGAGACCGTGATCGTGCGCCTGGGCACGGTGTTCGGCAGTGCGCCAGCCATGCGCTTCGATGGCGTCGCCAACCGGCTGGTTTACCTGGCCGGGGTAGGTCGCCCGTTGATCGTGCATGGCAATGGCGAGCAGGTCCGCCCTCTGATCCACGTGCAGGATGCCTCGGCGGCGCTGCGCCTGTGCCTGGCCGATCCGGCGGCCACCGGCCAGACGATCAACGCCGTCGCCATGAACCCCTCGATCAATACCATCGCCGCTGCCTTACAGCGCATCGCGCCGCAGACGGCCCTCCGCTACACCGACCAGGACGTGCTCAACCGCATCAGCTTTACGGTGGATGCCGACCGGCTGCTGAAGACGTTTGAGTTCATCCCCCGTTACGACCTGGAAGCCGGGCTGCGCGAAGGGTTCCGGCGCTGGCACGGGTTGCGCCCGCCTCACCTCGACTGAGAGCTGTTCCCTTAGCACGGCTGGCACTCTAAAGGGTGTTTTTCCACCAATCCGAACCAGTGGCAGGCTATTAACAACCTCTTCATAAAGGTTGCTATTTCGTGAGTGAGAGGCAAGGGATGTGCGGAATTCGCCGGTAAGCCTGGTGAAGCCCCAAACACGTCCCGGAGTTCGCCCGGCAAGGGTGATTGCATGAGTAAAGTCCATCGTTGGTGTGGAAGGTGCTGGCGGAAACAACGCAGGGCAACACGACCCACTTCATGCACGGCCCGCGCGGCATCCAGGCTACAGAGGACTCGGTCGGCAGTTGGGCCTGGGCGGTGCAGGTGGGAGAGTATCGGTTTGCAATCCGCGTCACAAGAGAGTAGGTATTGGACCTGCTATTATTCGTCCTCAGTCATGCCATCTAGCTCAAACTCTACTTCGTAAAAGGCATCATGTATTTCCAGATGCAATCCCTGCATAGCCTGTATGTTTACAAGCTGTTCTACATCAGGTTTATACAACAACGTCGTAGCAGTTAGTAAAATCAGTGAGAATGCTGTGTTTCGACCAGGATCCCCAAGACCATAAATACTGGAGCCTGCCAAAAGAATAACCATATCAGGAAGTAGTCCTAAGCGATGCGCAATTCCTTTTGCTGAAGCATGAATGTTGGTGTTTGCTATCTTTACGAAGGGATGAACATGCTCCAAGCCCGCATTCTGTTCAATGTCAAAAAACGTGGGCCTGGGATTGCTCAGCACTTTGGATGCCCACCCGTAATCGTTCTTGAAATCCTTGCCGAACTGCTTTATGAGTTTGTCATACTGTGCTTTGAGGTGGCTCATCTCTGCCTCAGAGAATGGACTCCACCCTAAAGCTCTATAGTGTTTTTGATGTTGAAGCGCAGCTTTGTATGATTCTATTCCAGTATGCAAGATGTACCGTTCTGCAACCTCCTGACCATGTTCGCTGATAAAACCTGCTATCACACTCACTTCGTGTAAGGTGCGCCACCTGGCATGTGCGCCGTCTGCAAGACCGTGCGAGAGAAGAATATGTATCTCTTTTGCGATTTGACAACCTCGTGCATGAAGACGAGTTAGCACGTCAAACACAAGATCATTCTCCTGGTGAACTTTACTACGTAACTTTCGGTTGAATTCGATACCTGCTTGGAGAGATGTGCCAAGCAGTATCTCAAGCAGATCAAGGGCTTTTCCCCATATCTGTCGCAAGCGATCACTAAAGTCCTGTTGTTCGTTCCTTTGCTCGATCAGGATTTCGGAAGCTTGATTTTTCCATTCTTCAAGCAAGTGATCTGCAAGCCTAGATGTCACATCGTGGATTGTTTTTAGGATAGCTTCGTCAACTCGCTCTTCGAGAATTTGATAATCAGACGGAGTTACCGTTAAGTCAGCCTCCCTTTGTTCTTCCGTCCCATCATCAAGTTCGATATGGATGACTTCAATATCATTCTCGCTGCCCGTCACCTGTTCTGCGATTTGCTTCTTTAAACTCATCAATTGTTCAGAACTTAATTGGTGACCTTGATCCTCAAGCTTTTGAACTATCAGCATGAATACAAGCTGTTCGAGGTCGAACTTCTCTTCAATGATTTTTGCCATTGCCAAATCAAGTGATTTCATTGCTAACTCACTATCCTTAAACGTACTCATGCTTCACTTGGATTATTGTATATGATCCTGCCTGCTCAAGCAGATATCACTTATCTTTCAACGCTGTAAAAACGTCATGCCGAAACCGCAATCCTCACCCAATCACCACATCCCCCTTTGCTACCCCGCCACCCCCGTCTCAGCCGCTTGCCGTATCTTGTCCAGAAGGTGACGGTGATGCCGATCAGGGCCATAAACAAGATTTCGAGCAGAGTGAAGTTGAGGTTCATGGGTCTGTGTGGTATGATGCAGCGCGGAATGCCCGATCATAGCCGCCTACAGCCTGGATGTCCAGTCCATTTCTGAGTGTGTTTGACCCACACCCATTATCCCCCACTCCGCAGAGCACTACCGATCTTGACAAGGAGGAAACGAATAATGTCAGATTTCAATGGATTAGGGCTTCATCTCGGCAATCTTTCCAGGCTTTCAAATGCCAAAAGCCGTTCGATCAGCCCGGAAAACTTCACGGGCGAAAAAGGCAAAGGCGGCATGGCGACCGATGGCACAGGTGCAAAAAACGCACGCGATCTCGGCCCTGGCTGGAAAGTCTCACCTTCTGTAGTGATCAAAGCAGGAGAAACGTTTACGCTGGCGGACATAGATGGACCCGGTGCGATTCAACAAATCTGGATGACACCGACCGGGCACTGGCGGTTTGCCATCCTCCGATTCTACTGGGACGACTCAGAGCATCCGTCGGTAGAGTGCCCGCTCGGTGATTTTTTCTGCAGCGGATGGGGCGAGTTCGCGCAGCTCAGTTCGTTACCTGTCTGTGTGAATCCGGGCAGCGGATTTAGCTGCTATTGGGAGATGCCATTCCGTAAAAAATGCCGCATCACTATGACGAATATTGCCGATGAGGACATGGTTTTATACTTCCAGATCAACTACACCTTGACCGATGTACCAGACGACGCCGCATACTTTCATGCTCAGTTCCGACGTGTTAATCCGCTGCCTTACAAAGAGGTTTATACGATCCTGGAAGGTGTGCAGGGGTGCGGGCATTATGTGGGGACATATGTCGCCTGGGGAGTCAATACCAATGGGTGGTGGGGTGAAGGTGAGTTAAAGTTCTATCTAGATGGAGACGAATACCCCACGATCTGCGGTACCGGCACGGAAGATTATTTTTGTGGATCCTACAACTTTGATCCCAGCCCCACCCACGACCAGGGGTACATGTCATTTACTACCCCTTATTCTGGTCTTCACCAGATCATCCGTCCGAGTACGGACTACCGGAACCAGATGCGACTCGGCATGTACCGCTGGCATATTGTCGACCCGATACGGTTCGCGGAAAACATCCGAGTGACAATGCAGGCTCTCGGTTGGGGCTACAACTGGCGATATCTGCCGCTGCAAGACGATATCGCCTCGGTTGCATATTGGTACCAGACCCTGCCACATATTGCGTTTCCACCATTACCTGCTCGTGAGCAGCTGATAATTGTGTAGCATGTAGGCAAAGTGCTCCATTCGAGGTTACGAGCCAATTTTGGTACTGTAATCGGAAACGACGGATAATGCGTGACATGAGGAATGAAGCGGTAGCTCCACAGAATAGCGTGATTGGTGCATAAACCAGTGTTGGATTGAAACTTGACCCACATATGAGGGATAAGCACAACAGAAAACCGCCATATGTAGGGGTCAAAATGTCGCATGAACCACTTGTCCATGTTTCACGCTATCTTACAGAGCTACCGCCTCATGTCACCCGCTCCTTTTCGTCGTCTTTGATCTGCTTTTTTTGCCCCTAATCGGGAATGCACCCGAGGCCCTGCGATATTTGACTGGCAATTCTACGAAACAGAAACTGTCTACTAGAATGGGGTAAGGTAAGGTCAATCAAAGCGTCTGTTTTCCTACACAGCACGGTTGCCAAATGCTAAAATCTGGAGGCTTGCGTGAATAGGATTTTCGTACTTACCATCATTGGACTGATCGTTCTAACAAGCTGCGGGTCTCAGGCGACTTTTGGCGATCCCATTGTGGATGGCGAACCCACACCCATTCCTACCGTTATTGTACCGACCAGACCCACTTATACCGTTCAGTTGGGTGATATCGTCTATGAGCGCGAGTTCCATGGTCGTATCGCGCCTGTGATCAGCCAGGACTTGTTTTTCCAGCAAGATGGGCGTGTCGAAGCGATCTATTTCGAGGATGGTTCAGATGTACAGACCGGTGATGTACTGGTGGCGCTGGATACCTCGGTGCTAGAGGAACAACTACAACAAGCGGAGACTGACCTGGAAGTAGCTGAATCGCTGCTACAGAGCGTGATTGACCAGGCAGAGTTTGACCGGCAACGTGCCAGTTTGAACCTGGACTTGGCCCAGTTGCGTCTGGATTATGCCATTGCGCAGGCTGAAGAGCC
Organism: Anaerolineae bacterium; assembly: GCA_034430555.1. Classification (GTDB taxonomy): domain Bacteria; phylum Chloroflexota; class Anaerolineae; order Aggregatilineales; family Ch27; genus DAOTXK01. The sequence continues at coordinate 5,436 of DAOUEM010000223.1, forward strand.
GCCCACTCTTCAAAATACATTCACAATGCGAGAGCGCGAAATCCAACGCGACCTGGCGCAACTTTCTCTGAATGAAGTCAATACCGAGATCAATCTGGAACTACGCATGGCCGTGACACACGCCGAACGACGTGTTGCGGACATCCAATCACAGATTGACACGGCACAGCTCGTCGCGCCTTTAGATGGGCGGCTGCTGACCCTGCGTCTTTCAGTTGGGGATCCAGTCGTTGCCTTTGAATCAGTAGGGGTAATCGCCGATCTACGT
>DAOUEM010000224.1:0-3031 GCA_034430555.1 Anaerolineae bacterium
TGGCATACACGAACTTGACCAGCATCTGCGTCAGGCGCACCGACAACCGCAGCTTACAACGGGCGAAGGCGATCAGGCGGTTGACTTGTTGCCACCACGCTCGGCGTGCTTCCGCCTGGCGTGTGCGTTCCGGCGAGGCGATCTCTGTGTCACAAGCCTTGCAGCGACGACGCTGGATCAACACTTTCTGCACCCCAAGCCATCCCATCGTCAACATCAGTACCCAGTTCAGCACCCAGTAGGTGCCGTTCTTCACTGTCTTGCTGCCGCAATCAGGGCATTCCACCGTCACCTTTTCTTCAGGTGTTTCTGTCGCTGGCTTGATCGCTTTGCACTGTGGCTTTGGCCCTGGCGTCCGGTTCACCAGCACATCGGGCAACGATTCTCCCACTTTCTTCAGATCGTAGTCCAATGTGCGGGGCGGCACGCCAGCTTCTCGAGCTGCTGCCTCCACATTGATCTGTGCCATAGCGATCTTGACCGACTGGACTTTTTCGTCAATCGGACGTATCCTGTTAGCCATAGGGCTGCCTCCTCTGGTAAAGTGATTCGTTTTCCCATATTTACTAGAGGCAGCCCATTTGTCAAGGTTCAATCCGCAAATATCTCTTGTGTATCACATCTCAGGGAACCATCCCATAAATTCTTAATCTGTAGAATCTGTGTAATTTGTGTCCCATTAATTTACAATCGTTCAAACCGTGCCTGGAAAAAGCGTAGGTATTTAGGTTCGTACACCATTTTCAGGCCGCACGTTTGCTCGCGGGCGTCGTAGGCGGCTTTAATGGACTCGGCCACCACGTCCATGTGCGCTTGCGTGTAAACGCGGCGGGGGATGGTCACCCGGGTCAATTCAAGTTTGGGGTAGTTATGGTCGCCGGTTTTGGCGTCGCGGCCGGCGCTGACCACGCCGCGCTCCATCGAGCGGATGCCGGAGTCCAGGTAAAGCGCGGCGGCCAGAATTTGCGCTGGGAATTGGTCTTGCGGAATATGCGCGTAAAACCGTTTGGCGTCGAGGAAAACGGCGTGCCCGCCGATAGGCAGCACAATGGGGATGTCCCAATCGGTGAGTAGCTTACCCAGGTAGCGCACCTGGCCAATGCGCGAGCGCATCTGGTCATCTTGCACCGACTCGGCGATGCCTATGGCCATGGCCTCCATATCGCGCCCGGCCAGGCCGCCGTAGGTGTGCAGTCCCTCGTACACCACCACCAGATTGCGCAATTCATCAAACAACTCGCGGTCGTTCACCGCCAGCCAGCCGCCAATGTTAACCAGCGCGTCTTTTTTGGCGCTCATCCAGGCGCCGTCGGTGTAACCGCAAAACTCTTTGAGGATAGCCGCCAGCGGCTTATCGTCGTAGCCCTCTTCGCGCTCCTGGATGAAATAGGCGTTTTCAATCATACGGGTCACATCGGCAAAAATTTTGACCCCGTAGCGGTCGCACAGGGCGCGCAATGCCCTAACATTGGCCATACTGACCGGCTGGCCGCCGGCCATATTGACCGTGCCGGCCAGGCTGACGTAGGCGATATTGGCCGCGCCTTCGCGTTTAATCAGGGTTTCCAGTTTATCCAGGTCAATATTGCCCTTAAAGGGATGCAAATTTTGTGGGTTGTGGGCTTCGTCAATGATAACGTCTACAAAAATGCCCCCGGCCAGTTCCTGGTGCAGGCGGGTGGTAGTGAAATACATATTGCCCGGCACAAACTGGCCTTTTTTGATGACCGCTTGGCTGATAAGATGCTCTGCGCCCCGGCCCTGGTGAGTGGGCACCACATATTCGTAACCGTAATAACTTTGGACGGCGCTTTCGAGGTGATAAAAATTGCGGCTGCCCGCGTAAGCCTCGTCGCCGAGCATCATGCCGGCCCATTGCCGGTCGCTCATGGCGTTGGTGCCGCTGTCGGTGAGCAGGTCAATGTAAACATCGTCAGACCGGAGCAAAAAGGTATTAAACCCGGCCTCCACCAGCGCTTTTTCGCGCTCTTCGTGGCTAATCATGCGTAGCGGCTCGACCATTTTGATTTTCCACGGCTCGGCCCACGAGCGGCGGCCAAATTGCTGGCCCATCGTTTGAAAATGTGTCATGGTTGATAATCCTCCTAATCCGGACAAACCGGAACTAAACGACCACCGGCTTTAGCCGGTGGGTTTAAGAAAAGCCACTGAAAGTGGCAGTTCGGGCTGAAGCCCGCTGAAAGCCCAGAGGCTCAAGCCTCCTGAAGTACACGACTAAACTCGACGTCGACTCAGCTAATACGGAAATTCTCAGGCGGTGATTCACTCTCATGACTCTCAATATACTCTTTGATCTGATCTTCCGTTACCGCTCCTACCGTTGCACAAAAATAACCCCGCGCCCACAGGTGCTGTCCCCAGTACCGCTTCTTCAAGTGGGGAAACTCTTCCTGCATCTTGCGCGACGAACGCCCTTTCAAATATTGCATCACCTTCGCCGGACTCAGTGCTGGCGGGCACGAAACCAGTATGTGGACATGATCCTTACTCACATGCCCTCGCACGTTCTTTATGTCCCGGCTCATACAACTCTGCCGGATAAGCTCTCGGGCGCGTTCCGCCACTTCCCCGCTCAACACGTGATAACGATATTTCGTTGTCCATACAAAGTGATACTGAATGTCATACACTGTATGCGATCCTTTACGATACTCGGTCATTTCTCGTCTCCTCTTTGCGAATGTGTGGAGGTTATTCTACCGCAAATTGCGTGCTAAAGCTATTCGCCTAAAGGCGAAGGTTTCAGACCCAACGCTTGGAAATGAACTTGCTCACACCAGCTTCCAAAGCTGCCTCCAACAGGTTACGAACACCGGTCACGTTGGCAGCATGGAAAGTTTCCCAAGCTCCCCAGTCAGCAGCGAGCGCGGCACAGTGATAAACGCGCTCTATGCCTTTGGTAGCTGTTCTCAGAGATTGGACGTCATTCAGATCGCCGTAAACCAATTCCACTCCGAGGCTTTCCAGGTGGGCTATCTTACTCGTGGGTCGCACCAGCGCTCGCACTTCC
>DAOUEM010000225.1:0-13420 GCA_034430555.1 Anaerolineae bacterium
TGTGCCAGGCGCGGAACCCGTTATGCCAAAGCTGCCCATTGCAGGCGTTTTGCGATTATTACCGTTCGACCTATGCCACCTGAGGCTTAAGAACAGACTAGAGTGAAACCCTATGACCGAAAAGCCCACCCCTGAACAGCTGCGCCGCAGCGGTCGCCAGCTTGACATGGCGATTACCAACGCGCGCCAGAACATCACCCTGCTGCTGAGTCAGATCCGGGCGGAACACATCGAGCCGGAATACCTGTCCGGGCGGTTGGAGTCGCTGGGTACGCTGCTGGAGGACATGGTCGAAGAGCGGCGCGATGTCGGCCAGCAGCAGCGGCTGGCGGCGCTGTACGACGTGTCTCGCCTGATCGGCTCGTCGCTGGACCTGCAAACCGTGCTGGACCAGGTTATGGACGCCATCATCAAGCTGACCGGGGCGGAGCGCGGCTTTTTGATGCTGATGGACGACGACGACAATCTGCGCCCCAAGGTCGCCCGCAACATCGACCAGGAAACCCTGGAAAGCGGCGAGTTTCACGTCAGCCGCACGGTGACCACCCAGGTGGTGGAATCCGGGCAGCCCGTCCTGACGACCAACGCCCAGGAAGACCCCCGCTTCGCCGGGCAGGCCAGCGTGGTCGCCAATGCGCTGCGCAGCATCATGGCGACGCCGCTGCGTGTACGCGGCCAGGTGACCGGCGTGGTCTACGTCGATAACCGGGCGCGGGAAGGCCTCTTCAAGCAGGAGGACCTGGACGCGCTGGACGCTTTCGCCGGGCAGGCCGCCGTCGCCATCGACAACGCCCGCCTGTTTAGCGAAACCGACCAGGCGCTGCAAGCGCGCGTGGAAGAATTGAGCATGCTGCGGCGCATGGACCGCGAGCTTAACGAGGCGATTGGCGGCGGCGCAGTGATGAAAACCACGCTGCAATGGGCCATGCAGATGGCCGGTGCGGACAGCAGCGCGCTCGGCCTGGTGGCAACCGGGCCGGAAGGCGAAAACAGCCTGCACGTGGTGGCCTGCCTGGGCTGCGAAGACCTGCCCACTGGCCTGCACGAAGGCGCTCATATCACCATGGGCAAACATTCCGCCCTGGGTTGGCTCATGACCGGCTCGGAGGCCATGTCCCGTCAGGAGGCGACCGGCGACGGCGGGCAAACCCTGCTATTCGTGCCCATCCGGCATGAGAGCCAGACTATTGGCGCCATCATCCTGACGGCCGAGCACGACTTCTCCGAGGAGCAGCGCGACCGGGTTACCCGGATGGCGGCCCGTGCCGGCGTCGCCATCCAGAATACGCGGCTCTTCGAGCAGGTGCGGGCTGCCGACCGCGCCAAGAGCGAGTTTGTCTCCGTGGTGGCCCATGAGCTGAAGGTCCCCATGACCAGCATCAGCGGCTACGCGGACCTGCTCAAGGTGGCCGGCCAGGTGAACGATCAGCAGACCGAGTTCGTAGAGACCATCAAAAACAACGTCAACCGTATGAAGGTGCTGGTCACCGACCTGAGCGACATCAGCCGCATCGAGAGCGGCAATCTCAAGTTCGAGCTGAAGCCGGTCGACCCGCAGGCCGTGATCAAGGCGGTCAGGGACGGCGCGCAAACCCAGATCGAGGAGCGCCAGCACCGCTACATCGAGGATGTCACCGATGACCTGCCGCCCGTTCACGCGGACCAGAACCGCCTGATGCAAGTCCTGCTCAACCTGCTCAGCAACGCCTATAAATACACGCCGGACGGCGGCACGATCATCTTGCGCGCCTGGCAGGAAGAAGGCCGGGTCTTCTTCTCGGTGCAGGATACCGGGGTCGGTATGACGCAGGAGGACATCGCCCAGTTGGGCACCAAGTTCTGGCGGGCCGATAACGAGCACTCCAACAGCCAGCCGGGCACCGGGCTGGGCTTCGCCATCACGCGCAACCTGATTCACCTGATGAAGGGCGAGCTGACCATCGAGAGCGCGCCGGGCGAGGGCAGCAACTTCACCTTCTCGCTGCCGGTCGCGCCGGGATAAGTGCGCCGCACCTTGATCTTTAACCAACGTAGGGACGATACACACGGGGCGGCAGGCAGTCGCCCCGCTGTTATTGTTCACTCGTCCGCTGGAAAAAACACCCCCTTTGCGCTATGGTTGTTGGCATCTGCTATTCATTCCACAATTGTTAAGGGAGACAACTCATGGACCTCAACATCGGGCAAATCATCGTCTGGGTAATCATGGGAGCGCTGGCCGGTTCGTTGGCCGGCATCCTGATTAAAGGGCAGCGCAAGGGCTTTGGCTTGTGGGGCAACCTGCTGGTCGGGCTGGTCGGGGCCGTGATCGGCGGCCTGATCTTCGACCTGCTCAATATCAACCTTGGCCTCGGCGCGATCACCTTCACCGGGGAAGACCTGGTGGCGGCTTTCGTCGGCTCGCTGCTGGTGCTGGCCATCGTGGCTTACCTGCGGCGGCGCTGACATCGCGCTGACACCGCGCTGTTCGGCGGACGCAATTTCGACGGGTGGTAAACCGGTGTATACCGGCTGGCACAATCACCGAAGCAGCCGGATTAATCCTCAACCCCGGAACAGCGAGTATCGATTTGACCGAGTTATCCGATTCAGCGACCGGCGGCAGCCAGTTTCACCTGTTCCTGTCCCCCCACCTGGATGACGCCGTGTTGAGCTGTGGTGGCCAGATTCACCGGCTGGTGAGCGCCGGGCACCGGGTGGTCGTCCACACGCTGATGGCCGGTTACCCGTCCCGTGCCCTGCCAGAATCCCCCATCCTGCAAGACCTGCACGCGCGTTGGGGGACGGGCAGCCACCCGGTCGCCGAGCGCCGCCAGGAGGACGTCAAGGCGCTGCGGCAGTTGGGCGCGCTGGCCCGGCATGGCACCATCCCGGACTGCGTCTACCGCGTGACCTACGGGCCGGGCGGCGAGCGGCGTGCCCTCTATCCCAGCGAGGAGTCGCTGTGGCAGGCCCCCGATCCCGCCGACAGCGCCATCCTGCTGCTGGAGGCCATGCCGCTGCTCTACGCCCAGACGGAAGTGCTGCATGTCCCGCTGGGCGCGGGCGGCCACGTCGATCACCGGTTGGTGCGGGGTTGGGGCCGGCGGCTGGCGCGTGTCTATTCCGACCTGACCGTGCTATACTACGAAGAGTACCCATACAATAAGAATCCTTCCGCCGTCGAGGCTGCGCTGGCAGTCTTTGCTCCCAGTACACTGACGCCTGTACTGCACCCGCTCGGTGAGGCAGCCCTTCAGGCGAAGATCGCGGCCATCGCTCACTATCAGAGCCAGATCAGCACCTTTTGGCAGGATGCGCCGGATATGGCGCGGGGCGTGGCCGAGGATGCCCGGCAGGTCGGCAGCGGCCGGCCCGCCGAGCGTGAATGGTTCATCCAACCTGACTCGGACGAGGCCCAGGAGAATTCCCCATGAGCGACGAACTGATCCAGCAAGCCCGCGCCCTGTTGGACGAGATGAAAACACAAGCCTCCGACGAGACCATGATCCCGGCCCGCGTGCCCGGCCAGATCGACGCCATCAGCGACCTGTTGGCCCGGATCGCCGCCGGCGAAGGCGCCGCCCCGGCGGCCGCGCCCGCTTCCGGAGACGACAGTGGATCGGACGACCCGGCGGCCCTGGCCGAACAACTGCGCACGGAAACGTCCCAGTTTATCTCCACCGCCGTGCACGAGATGCGCATCCCCCTGACCAGCATCCGCGGCTATTCCGACATGCTGGACAAGCAGATTTTAGGCCCGCTTAACGACCAGCAGCTGGAATTCATGGGCATCATCCGCAGCAACGTGCTGCGCATGGAGCGCCTGATCAGCGACGTGAGCGACATCAGCAAGATTCGCGCCAACCGCCTGCACATCGAGCCGCGCATGGACATGGCCAAAAACATCATCATGATGGCGGAGAAGGCCAACGCCGACCTGGCCGAGGCGCGCAACCAGACCGTCGTGTACGAGGTGCCGGATGGCCTGCCGATCCTCAACGTGGACGGCAACCGCATCGCCCAGGCGCTGAGTGCATTGATCCAGAATGCCCTGCAATACTCGCCGGAAGGCAGCACAGTAACCGTCACCGCCAGCAACGAAGACGGCCGGCTGCGGCTGGCGGTCAAGGACGAGGGCATCGGCATGACGGAAGAGGACCAGGCCCTGCTGGGCGAGCCGTTCTGGCGCTCCGAGCACGAGGTCATCCGCAGCGTGAAGGGGCACGGCCTGGGCTACTGTGTCGCCAAGGGCGTGGTGGAACTGGCCGGCGGCCAGATGTTTTACGAGACCGAGTTCGAAAAGGGCAGCACCTTCGGCTTCACCCTCCCCGGCATGAGCTAACGCGGTATAATCAAACCTGGGTTTCAGGGGCGGCAGGTGTGAACAGCGCCTGCCGCCGCGTGCGTTTTCGGGCCGTGTTGGCCTTCGCCAGAAAGAACCTCCCATGACACTTGTCGCTCAATCCAAGGCTAAACCCGAGGCCGGTCTTGGCCTGCTGATCACGTCTTACGCCGGTTTTGTCCTGCTGGGCCTGCCTGCCGGGATGCTGGGCGTGGCCTGGCCCACCATCCGCGACAGCTTTGGCGGGCAAAACGACTGGTTCAGCGCACTGTTTATCGCCGGCACCGTCGGGTATACCGTCGCCAGTTTCCTCAGTGGGCGGGTATTGGCCCGGCTGCGCATGGGGCCGTTTATGCTGCTGTTCAGCGTGTTGGCAGCGTTCGGCCTGTTGGGGTATGCCCTGGCGCCCTCGTGGTGGCTGCTGGTCGTCATCGCCTTGTTGGGCGGACTGGGATCGGGCGGCATCGACGCCGGCCTGAACACCTACGTGGCGACCAATCACAGCGCCGGGCGGCTGAACTGGCTGCACGCCTTTTTTGGCGTAGGGGCAACGCTTGGCCCTTACCTGATGAATTCTGTCCTGAACACGGCCACCTGGCAGACCGGTTACCTGGTGGTGGCCGTTTTGCAGGGCGCGCTTGGGGTCGTTATTCTGCTGACTTTGTCTCGTTGGCGGCTGCCCGCCGACTCGGAAGGCGGTGCGGGCAACGCGCCCACTGCTTCCATGGGCCAGACGCTGCACCTGCCCATCGTGTGGTTTGGCGTGCTGCTGTTCGTGCTCTACACCGGCGTCGAAGCGACCGGCGGCAATTGGACCTACACCGTTTTTTACGACGGGCGCGGCATCACCGAGGACACCGCCACGTTTTGGGTCAGCCTGTTCTGGGGCGGGCTGACGGTTGGGCGTTTTCTGATGGGCGTCATCGCCGACCGGGTGGAGACCAACCTGCTGCTGCGGGCCAGCATGGGCGGCACCGTGCTGGGCGCGGTATTGGTGGCGCTCAATGGTGATGCGGTGTTTAACGTGGTGGGCATGGCGCTGATGGGCTTGTCCCAGGCGGGCATCTTCCCCACGCTGATCGCCGTCACGCCGGAGCGGGTCGGAGCGCGCCACGCCGCCAACGCCATTGGCTTCCAGGTGGGCGCGGCGGGCGCGGGATTCGCCCTGCTGCCCAGCCTGGCGGGCGCCCTGGCGGAAAGCACCAGCCTGGAGATCATCGCCCCTATGATGGTGATCGCCGGCCTGTCCTGGATAGTCATCTACGAGATCAGTGTGCGCTGGTCGGCGGCGCAGGAGCCGGCTCTGACCTGATCGCTAGCCACGCACAGGAGGCTGCCATGTCCAAGGCGCGCTTTCTGACACGGCCCGCTCCCCCCGAACGACCGCGCACGGCGGACGTGGTGATCATCGGCGGCGGGCCGGCCGGTACGGCTGCCCTGTGGGCGCTGGGCCGGGCCGACCCGAGTCTGCGTCTGGTCCTGGTCGAGCAGGCGGAGAGCCTGGGCGCGGGTAGTTCCGGGGCCTCGCTGGAGCAGTATCGCACCTGCTGGCCGACCCCCTGCCTGGCCCGCCAGATGACGCGCAGCATTAGCGTCTTCCACGCGGCGGACGAATACCTGGGCGCGGGCGCGGCGGAAGCGCTGGCCCTCAAGCAGCGGGGGTACCTGTACTGCGGCTTCACCCAACGCCAGACCGATGCCCTGGCCGCCGACGTGGCCCACCTCCACCAGCACGGCCTGACTCACGTCGAATTCCTGGGTGCCGACGAGGTGGCCTACCGCTACCCGTGGCTGGCCGGGCGCGTGGCCGGCGCGAAGTACGACCCGCGGGCCGGCTGGCTCGATTCCGCCGCGCTGGTCTACCACTATGCCCGCAGCGCCGCCAATGCCACGATCCTGCTCGGCGAGACCGGGGCCGCCATCCGGGTGGAAGGCGGGCGGGTGCGCGGCATCACTTCGCCGCTGGGCGATATCGACGCGCCGCAGGTGGTCATCGCCGCCGGGGCGGGCGCGCGGGCAGTCGGTCGCACCGCCGGGATCGAGCTGCCGGTCGTGCTGCGGCCCCGCCAGAGCTTTACCACCCCCTGGCGGCATGATACCTTCCCGGAGGACTCGCCGGTCATCATCGGCGGTGCGCCCTTCCCCCACGGGCGTCCGGAGGCGCGCACCGGCGCGATCTTCGCCTGGGAATACGGCTGGAACAGCAAAAACGCCCCTGGTGTGGACGGCCCGGCCCGCGACTACCTGGTCGAGCCGGCCTGGCCGGTGGAGGCGCTGCGCGATCCGCGCTTCCCCTCAATCGTTCTCCTGCTGTTGGCGCGCCAGTTCGGGGATGCGCCGGGCGAGGGCTTCGACGATCCGCGCTACCTGCGGGGCATCTCTCACAACATCGGTTATTACGTCTATCGTTCGCCGGATAACGCCTACCAGACCCTGGCCGACGGCTCCCGCGGCTCTTACCACAGCCAGCGGGCCATCATCGGCCCCTGGCCGGGCATCGAGGGATTATCGCTCTCGGTGGCCCACGTGGGACACGGCATCATGGCCTCGGCGGCATCGGGCGAGATCATCGCTGCGACGGTGCTGGGCCGTGATCTGCCCGACCCGGTCTATGCCGACTTCGGGGTGGACGTGCCCTGGGTGCCCTTCGATGCCGGTGGCCTCGGCGGGGATTAGGCGGTTTAGCCATATCGTCGGCAATGCGTAGGACATCCGTCCAGTTGCTATCGAACAATCACATATACTGAAAATATCGGATAATCATCAGGTGCCATAGGCTGCTGACATGAAATGGTTGATGCTGTTTATCGTGTTGTGTTTGGCTGTGCCGCAAGCTGTTTATGCGCAAGGTGATCCTGAGTTAGAAATCTGGCCCGTCGAACAACGCTGCATTGGTGAACCGGTCGCAGCCCCGGAGGGGTGGGCGTTCGAGGGTGCGATTCTACTGACAGGGCCTTCGGGCATTCATGCGATTGAGGCTGAATGGGAAACGCCGCGCGTGGTTGCCCCGCTCGACTGGGAGAGGACGCCCGATCACGGGGCTGGGCTTTCGCCGGATGGTCAATGGTATGCGGCCCTTTGGGGCACGATGACGTTAACCAATACATTGAGTACTTACGCGGAAGTGCAAGAACTGCGCGTCTATCATACGCACGACGACCACATAGTCTATGCGGTCCCCTTTGCCGCGTTTTATAACGCTGCTGCATGGCAGTTCATGTACTGGACAGAAGGCAGCGACACCATTCTTGTCAATGGCGGCGAAGTAGTTAATCCCCTCCTCGGTGAGATTACCTTCGATAGCACCTTTGAAGACTTCTACCTTCAACGAGACACCATAGCGCCGGACTGGTCACTATATCTGACCCGGGATCGGTTTGCGGGCAGTGAATCGTACGAGTGGGGACTTGTCGATTTGTCATCACAAGAGCTTCTCGTTACGGTTGACTTGACCCAGGACACAATCATCGCCTGGTCTCCCCACTCAGACCGGTTTGTGGCAGAGCGCATGGCGGAAGACGGCATTTCATACATTCACATTTTTGATCGAAGTGGGAACATCACAGCTATAGTGTATACGCATGGCGAAGATGAGCATTTTGCAGAAGCATCCTGGTCTGCGAACGGTCGTTATCTCGCCTTTGTGATCGAAACCAGAGATGGGTATGCCATCCGCAAGAGACTATTCCTCGCTGATCTGGCCGATCAGTTGGTGATCGATACCTGCTTGCAGATAGGGAATGGTCTGGCATTTGCACCCAATGTAGGGCAGTTGGCGCTACTTGCACCCGGCAATGGTCAGCGGCCTGTCCTCGTGCTGGATTTGACAACCTATCAACTATTCCATGTACGCAATCACCAGGCCGGTCATTTCATACATTTTGTTGGAGGCACTCGCTATAGCAGCTTAGCCAGTGTTATCGGCTGGCGGGCAGATGAATAACGACTGCTCTCTACTCCAATCCCTGCTCGGCATCCTGAATGGCGACGGCCAGGGCGCGCGCTTTGTTCAGCGACTCCTCAAATTCACGCGCCGGGTCGCTGTCCGCTACGATGCCCGCCCCCGCCTGGATGTACACCGTGTCGCCCAGCATCAGCAGCGTGCGGATGGTGATGCAGGTATCCATCGAGCCGTCGTAGCTGAAGTAGCCGACCGCCCCACCGTAGGGACCGCGCCGCGTGCCTTCCAACTCCTCGATAATCTCCATGGCCCGCACCTTGGGCGCGCCGCTGAGCGTGCCCGCCGGGATGGTGGCCCGCAGCAGGTCGAAGGCGTCCATCTCCGCGCGGATTCGACCCTCCACCAGGCTGACGATGTGCATCACGTGCGAGTAGCGCTCGACGTACATCATGTTGGGGACGCGCACCGTGCCGTACTCGCACACGCGGCCCAGGTCATTGCGCCCCAGGTCCACCAGCATGACGTGCTCGGCGCGCTCTTTGGGATCGGCCATCAGCTCTTCTTCCAGGCGGAGGTCCTCGGCCTGCGTTTCGCCGCGCGGGCGCGTCCCGGCGATGGGGCGCACGGTGGCGACGCCGTCCTCCAGCCGGACCATCATCTCCGGCGAGGCCCCGATCAGGCTCACGTCTTCGTCAAAGCGCAGGAAAAACATGTACGGCGAGGGGTTCAAGGCTCGCAGGGCGCGGTAAATGGCGAGGGGCGGGGCGCTGGTCTGGCAGGACAGGCGCTGCGACAGCACGATCTGGAAGGCGTCCCCGGCGGCGATGTATTCCTTGGCGGCGCGGACGTTGGCCTCGTATTTGTCGCGCGTCATGTTGGAATGCAGGGTATCGCCGCGCACGGAGGCCGCTGCCGGAATGTCGGTGAGCGGCTGGCGCAGGGCTTGCACGATGGTCTCGATGCGGGCCACGGCGTCGTCGTAGGCGGCGTCGGGGTCGCCGGTGTTGTGGGCATTGGCCAGCACGATGAGCTGGTGCTTGGCGTGGTCGAAGATGACCAGCGTGTCCGGCAGCATGAAGGCCAGGTCCGGCACGTCGATCTCGACCGCTGCCGTGGCCGGCAGGCGTTCCACGTAGCGCACCACGTCGTAGCCCATGTAACCCACCGCCCCGCCGACGAAGCGCGGCAGCCCCTCCAGGTGGACGGGCGTGTAGCGGGCCAGCTCCGCCTGGATGGCGTGCAGCGGGTCTTCGCCTTCGGCCAGCGGGCGGGCCGTGGTTTCGCCGTCGAAGGTGCGGGTGACCACGTCCTTATGCACGCGGATCAGGCCGCGCGGGTTGACGCCCAGGAACGAGTAGCGCCCCACCTGCTCGCCGCCCTCGACGCTTTCCAGCAGGAAGGACACGGTGCCGGTCTGGGCCAGCTTGAGGTAGACCGAGACCGGCGTTTCCAGGTCGGCCAGCAGGGTGCGGTAGACGGGCAGCAGGTCGCCCTCGGCGAAGCGCTGGCGAGCCGTCTCGCGGTCCGGCGTGAGGGTCCGGGTGTGGGAAGCAGACATGGGCGTGCTCTCCTGGTGACAGCGAGTAAATTCTCTTGAGTCATGGTCAAGAATAACGTATCACCCTTATAATACCGCGCGCGGGCCATTTGTGAGAGGCTGCCCGCCGGAATTGGGCAGGGCGTCTAACGGGGATCGGGTTGTTGTACAGGGGTAGTGCATCTTCAGGCAGAAGTGCCACAACCGTTTGCATCATTCCACCGAACTCGCTGCCGCCGCGGCTCGAATTCCCCGACACGCCTCGAAAATGTGGTACATTTACGAAGAATCATGCAGTCGCACAGTGGAGCACCTTCGATGATTCTTGTGATCGACAACTACGACTCGTTTACCTACAACCTGGTGCAGCAGATGGGCGAACTGGGCGCGGACCTGTACGTGGTCCGCAACGACCAGATCACGCTCGACCAGGTCCGTGACATGGCCCCGGAGCGCATCGTGATCTCGCCCGGCCCCGGCACCCCCGACGACGGCGGCATCTCGCTGGACATCATCAGCGCGCTGGGCGAGTCCACCCCGATCCTGGGCGTGTGCCTGGGGCACCAGTGCATCGGGCAGGCCTACGGCGGTAAGGTCGTCCGCGCCCCGCGCCTCATGCACGGTAAAACCAGCATGGTCTACCACAAGGACGCCATGGTCTTCACCGGCGTGCCCAGCCCCTTCGAGGCCACCCGCTACCACAGCCTGATCGTGGAGGAGCCGCTGCCCGACTCGCTGGCGATCACCGCCTTCACCGACCAGGGCGAAATCATGGCCCTCCAGCACAAGGCGCACCCGGTGATCGGCGTGCAGTTCCACCCGGAGAGCATCCTGACTCAATTCGGCCCGCGCATCCTACAAAACTTCCTGGAAGGCCGCCTCTAAGGGGGGATGGCGCCTGAGTCCGTGGCAGCAGGTGAATTTCCGATATCACCGCCACTACCAGACGCAGTATGTGTTATCATAATAGCTGACTGACTTGACTCCAGTCAGCAGGGTCACTAGAGTCGGGAGCAGCGCGTGAGGTCCGGCCAGCAGCGGAGGGGAAAGTGGTGTTCCGTCAATTACTGCCCAGTCGCTTCGATGTGAGTCCAGGGCGCCGGCGGCCAGCCGTCAAACCGATGACCGGCCGGATATTCACCGGGTGAAGCCATCAGCACCGGCTCACGAATCATCTGGGGAGTTCGGTTGTGGGTATAGCGGTTGCGTGGGAAGACCAGGCACAAATGGTCATCCGGCTGGATGTCGACGGGCGCTGGACCATCGACGATCTGGACGCCGTCGGCCGGCAGATCGACATGATGCTGGGCGATAGGCCGTGCCTGATCGACATTATCATCGACTTCAAGGGCAGCAACCTGACGCCGGAACACGTCATTCCCTATACAGCCCGGCTCACCGATCCTCGCAATCCGCGCTTCCGCCGTATAAAATCAATCGTCCTGGTGAACGCGAGTAAGCTGATCGAAGCTCTGTACCACGCCTTCATCAAAACGTACGGCGGCAGCGGCGTGCTTGCCGAGCGGATATCGTTTGTCGCTTCCCTGGCAGAGGCGCGCCAGCGGTTCAACATTCACGAAAATCGCGGTCCGGCTACTTCCAGCCGGTAGCCGCGCCGTAGCCGCGCCGTAGCCGCGCCTGACAGGCACGAGGAGAATGGATCATGGACATGGATATTACCCGGGCCATCGATATCATCAGCCGGTTCGGCCATTTGCAGGTGGAAGAAGCCGAAGCCGTTATGAACCAGATCATGGCCGGCGACGCCACAGAAGCGCAGGTCGGCGCTTACCTGATGGGTCTGCGCATGAAAGGCGAGACCCAGGCCGAGATCACTGGCAGCGCCCTCGCTATGCGCGCCAACGCCACCGCCATCCCGACCACGGTCGACGGCGACCTGCTGGATACCTGCGGCACCGGCGGCGACAAGGCCGGTACGTTTAACATCAGCACCACGGTGGCCTTTGTGGCGGCGGCGGCGGGCATCCCGGTGGCCAAACACGGCAACCGCGCCGCCACCAGCCGCTGCGGCAGCGCCGATGTCCTGGCCGAACTGGGCGTCAACCTGGACCTGACGCCGGCGCAGGTCGGGCAGTGCGTGGATGAGGTGGGCCTCGGCTTTTTATTCGCCGTGAAGCTGCACCCGGCCATGAAGTACGCCATCGGCCCGCGCCGCCAGATGGCCGTGCGCACCATCTTTAATATCCTCGGCCCGCTGACCAACCCCGCCGGCGCACAGCGCCAGTTGATGGGCGTCTTCACCCCGGACCTGACCGACCTGATCGCGCACGTGCTCGGCGCGCTGGGGTCCACGTCGGCGTTGGTGGTGGCCGGTTATGGCGGCGTCGACGAGTTGACCACCACCGGTCCCAACCGCGTCAGCCGGCTGGTCGACGGCGAGGTCACCACTTACGACCTCGATCCGCTGGAACTGGGCTTTAAGGGTGCGCACATCTCCGACCTGCTGGGCGGCGATCCGCCGATCAATGCGGCCATCCTGCGCGGCGTGCTCAGCGGCGAGGAGGACGGCCCCAAGCTTGACGTGGTGGTGCTCAACGCGGGCGCGGCCCTGCTGGCGGCCGGCCTGGTGGGGGACATCGAAAGCGGCACCGCCCTGGCGCGCGAGGTCATCACCAGCGGCGCGGCGGTCAACCTGCTGGACGAGTTCATCGCTTACACACAGAACTTCGCCCAATGAACGCGCCCTACCGCCAGACCGATACCATCCTGGACCAGATTCTGGCGCACACCGTCGAGGCCATCGCGGCGCGCAAACAGGCCGTGCCGATGGCCGGCCTGATCCAGGCGGCCGCCGCCGCCGATCCGCCCCGCGACCTGATCGGGGCGCTGCGGGCCGCCGCCCAACCCTCGAAGCGCGGTTTGTTGGGCCGCCGGCAGGCACCTGGCACGGCCCTGATCGCGGAAGTCAAACACGCCTCGCCGTCCCGCGGGGTGCTGATCGAGCCGTTCGAGCCGGTCCGGCTGGCCCGCTGTTACGCCGACAACGGCGCGGCGGCCATTTCCGTGCTGACGGACGAGCGCTTTTTCCAGGGCCACCTGGAGGACCTGCGCGCGGTGCGGGCGGCGGTGCCCCTGCCCGTGCTGCGCAAGGACTTCATCATCGACCCCTACCAGGTGTACGAGGGCCGGGCGGCCGGGGCGGACGCCATGCTGCTGATCGTGGCGGCCCTCAGCGACGCCCAACTCGCCAGCCTGCATGCCCTGATCACCGCGCTGGGCATGATGCCGCTGGTGGAAGTCCACAACGAAGCCGAACTGGAGCGGGCGCTGGCCGTGGAGCCGCTGCTGCTGGGTTTCAACAACCGCGACCTGAAGACGTTCGACGTCGACCTGGCAACGACGGCCCGGCTGGCGGCCCTGATCCCGGACGGCCTGCTGCCGGATATCGTGACGCTGGTGGCGGAAAGCGGCGTCTTTAGCGCCAGGGACGCGGCGCACATGGCCCGGGTGGGCGCGCACGCCGTGCTGGTGGGCGAGTCGCTGGTGCAGGCGGACGACATCAGCGCCAAGGTGCGCGAATTGAGCGGTGCGTAAAGGTGTGGCCGGGCGAATCGAGTTAAGGAGAATTCCCATGACCGATAATTCCTCCCCACGTCGCGAGCGCGGAACGGCGCTCTTAGTCTGGCTGATTGTGCTG
>DAOUEM010000226.1:0-2498 GCA_034430555.1 Anaerolineae bacterium
CCTCGATGGTGCCGGAGGCGGTCAACGTGCCGTTGGCGGCGGCAGATGCCTGGTTGTACAGGTGCCAGCCGCCGGCGCTGGCGCCGATCGCCAGCAGGACAGCGATCAGGATAATGCGGGCTTTGCGGGAGGTCAAAAGGGTTTTCATGGGTCACCTGTTCTCTTTCGACTCAGTCAAGTGTCTTGCGGAAACGTAGGGCTGCGATAGCGATCATCAGCAGGGAAAACACCGTCAGGGCACCCACCTGAGGCAAGAGCAGGTCGAGCCCAGTGCCCTTGATCACGATGCTGCGCACAATGACCAAGAAATAGGTCACCGGCAGCAGGCGGGCGACGGCCTGCAGGATCACCGGCAGGGTGGAGATCGGGAAAATGAATCCGGACAACATGAACGTGGGCAGCATAATAGCATGACCATGAACTGGGCCTGCTGCTGGGTCTTGGCCACGGTCGAGACCACCAATCCGATCCCCAGGTTGGGCAGCAGAAACAGCCCGGTCAGCGCCAGCAGGAGCAGCAAACTGCCCCGGATGGGCACGTGGAACCACGCCGTACCGATCGCCAGGATGATGAACACATCCGCCATCGACACCAGGATGTATGGCGTGATCTTGGCGACCACCAGTTCCCAGCTGCGGATCGGTGTGACGATGAGCTGCTCGATGGTTCCCTGCTCACGCTCTTTGACGATGGAAGCCGAGGTCAGAGTCATGGTGGTCATCATCAAGATCAGGGCGATCAGGCCAGGCACCATGTTGTAACTGCTTTCCAGGTCCGGGTTGTAGAGCACGCGGGTGCGTACGTCGACCGGCGAAGCGCCGCTGACGGCGGCGCCGACCTTGGCCAGCTGCTCCAGACGCAGCTGAGTACCGTGCGCCTGCCCGGCCAGGGTGGCCGCCGAAAGCGCCGAACCGGCCACGGTCGGATCGGACCCGTCGATCAGGACTCCCACCTGGGCCGAGCGGCCGGCCAGTAGGTTCTGGCTGTAGTCAGGGGGGATGATGATCCCCACCGCTGCCCGTCCGGACTGGATCATGCGGTTGACGTCTTCCGAGGTGTATGCGGCGTAGTCGATCGAGAAAAAGCCGGTGTTGCGGAAGGCGTCCACCAGCTCGCGGCTGGCCTGGCTCTGGTCCTGGTCATACAGCACCGCGGTCACGTTGTTGACCTCGGTGTTGGCCGCATATCCAAGCAGCACCAACTGCAGGATGGGCATGATCAAGATCATCATCACCGTCCGCGGGTCGTGCCGCATGTGGGTCAGTTCTTTGAGCATCAAGGCTCTTAACCGTCGCATAGGAGCTCCTTCAACCTTGGAGATAGGTTCGGCGTGGGGGTCATGCGGATTCCTCTTCCAGCGCCACCACCATCTTGCGCATCAGGCGCAGCATGGTGTCGCATTCGTCGTCGGAAAAGCTGCGCAGGATGGTGGCAATGCGCAGCTGGATCAGTTCATCCAGCGTCTGGTACAGTTCGGCGCCTGCCTCGGAGAATTGGACGCGCACCACGCGCCGGTCAGCCGGATCCGAGCGGCGCTCGGCGAAGCCGCTCTCAACCAGCGTGTCGACCAGCCTGGTGGCCGTGCTGAGGGGGACTTCGGCGGCGCTCGCCAGCTCGCCCATGGTGAGTGGACCGTCGCCCTCTCCGATCAGGGTCCCGACGCGGTAGAGCAAGTCGTAGTCGGCGTGGTCCATCGGGTTGGGGTCGGGCAGCATGGCTTGCAGCCGGGCATGTGCCCGGAAGGCGTGCTCCGGCATCACCGCTCGGAAGTGGTGCTTCATGCGGATGATCTGGCGGATCAGGCCAGCGAATTGGCGCGGATAGTCTTGTGCGGTCATCGGGTCACTTATTCCCAATTTGGAAATATTCCGAAACGAAAGCGCATCATACCGCGTCGAGGGATGACGTCAAGGGTCAAGACCTTACAGTTTTGTTAGAACTTGTTCCATGTGCGTTGCGAAGGTATCAGGTGATCAGAGGTTGGGGCTGGCGGCTCGCAGCCTCCCATGCCATGGCGAGGCGCCTTCCGCGGTCGGCATCGAAATCTCACACTGGCGCCGTGGCCATCGTTCCGTCATGACATGCAGTAACGATTGCCACGCTCGCTGCCCCAAATGACCATTGGGGCAGGCGCTCGCTCGCAATGACAGGTGGAGTGGGTGGCAGGCTTGTGGGCTCCTCAGTCGCCCTGAGCGGAGGCGGGCTCGGACCGAATCGGATGGTGGTCCGGTTCTCCCGCCGAAGTCGAAGGGGAGGGTGCACGTCCAGCTCGCCCTTCGACTGCGCCGCAGGGCCTCCCTGTTGGCGCGGTGTCAAAAAGCGGGCGCAGCCTGTCCTGAGCTAAGTCGAAGGGCTCAGGACGGCTGAGGGGTCAGGGCGAGGCCGAAGAAGGGGGATGCGGTCAGATGATCTGGTCGGCGCGGGCCCAGTACCAGAGCGTGGCCGCCAGCCCGGCCAGGCTGGTCAGCACGACGATGACGAAGCTCACCGGCCCGATG
>DAOUEM010000227.1:0-15353 GCA_034430555.1 Anaerolineae bacterium
GTCGAAGAACTGCCGCCCTATTTACGCACGCTGCATCTGCTGTGGGGATATGGCACGTCCGATCCCTACGCCGTGCGGCGCGAGGAAGACCTGGCCGCCCTGGCGATCCTCGGCGCGGATCACGTGCACCTCGGCTGGCGCGGCGCGCTGTACCGCCAGGGACGGGACGGGCGTTTTCTCTATTCCGGGCTGGGCTACTTTGGCCGCCCGGTGCAGGCTGACCGGCGCTTGCTGGCCCAACTCCGCCGCCGCCTGCTGGAACTCCGGCAACAGTACCCCGAGGCGACCTTTTACGCGCCGCTGGGCGTGGGCGGACACGTCGATCACCGCCTGACGCACCAGGCCGCCCGCCAGGTCCCCGGCCCCCTGTTCTTCTACGAGGACGTTCCCTACGTGTTCGTCGGCAAGCTCTCACCGTTTGTGATGGGCGTACTGTCCTCGCTTTCGCGGCTGGGCCTGCGCAACAACTTCAGCGGTGGGGGCAAGGCCAACGACCTGGTATCGATCATCCAGAGCCGAACCAGCCTGTTCGGGGGGCCGCAGTGGGCGCTATTCGGCAACCGGGCGCCCTATCCCAACCGGTGGCAAAAAGCGCTCCACCCGATCAACTTGCAGGCCAAGTTTGAAGCGATGCTGGCTTACACTTCGCAAATCCCCATGCTGTTTGGCTCCACCGATCGAGCGTGGCGCTCCCTGGAGAAGTACGCCACCTCGATTCAACACGAGGCGGCAGCGCCGTTGGAACGCCAGTGGAGACTCGCGCCGCGACCCTGAGCGCTCCTTACTTCCCCTTCAGGACAGGGCTTCGATCACCTGCTGCAAGCGGCTGTCGGCTTGTTCGGCGACGTCGTTCAGCGCCGGGTTGCCGGTGACCTGCATCATGGCCATCGGGTTGACGATGGAGACGACACTGCCCCCGCTGGCTTCGTCCTCGTAGACGATCACGTTGCAGGGCAGCAGCAGGCCGATGTCCGGCTCGGCCTCCAGGGCCTGGTAGGCGAGCGGCGGGTTGCACGCGCCCAGGATCACGTATTTGCGCGTGTCTACGTCCAGCTTCTTTTTCATCGTCGCTTTCACGTCGATCTCGGTGAGCACACCGAATCCCTGTTCCTTAAGGGCGGCGGTGACCCGCTCCACAGCCTGCTCGTAGGGGACGGGCAGCGCTGCTTTATATCCATAGTCCTGTTTGTCAGCCATGAGAACTCCTCTTTCACGTTCGTTTTGCTGTTAGACTCGGCGAGAGGGCCAGAGGTTACAGGATTTGCGGTCCAACGCAAAAATCCAAGTTGATCTATACTGAAGTCGCCCGTTTTTGTCACGAGCGGTAATCGAGTGTACCAGTGAGGAACGGTATCATGACCATGAATCCCCGTCGTATAAAGATTATCCTGGCGCTGATTGGATCGATCCTGGCGCTGACGGCCGTCCCCTTCGCTTTTGCGCAGCCGCCGGGGCAAGGCTCCGGCCCGGTGGTCATCGTCAATACGCCTTACCTGCACCAGCGCACCGGCGCCGGCCCGGAATACGTCGTGCAGGGCATTCATGCCGGCGGCGCCATGCTGCCGGTGATCGGACGCACCGCGGACCGGAGCTGGTGGCAGGTCCAGACGCAGTTTGGCGTCGGCTGGGTGATCAACGATCACGTCCTGACGCAAGGCAACTTCAGCGGCGTGCCGGTCGTGACCGAATTCGGCATCCTGGACCGGCCCAAGGCCATCGTGGTCGGGCTGCCCATCCCGGTCTATGCCTTGCCTAATCCCGGCAGCGTAGCGTTGGGCCAGGCGCCAGGCGAAGCGCAGTTCCCGATCGTGGGCCGCGCTTACCATTCCGGCACGGAGACGTGGTACTGGCTGGTAGAAACCGAAGTCGGCCTGGGCTGGCTGGCCCAAGATGGGGCGGCGGTGTACGGCATCTTGCGGGACATTCGCACCTACACGCAGAACGAGGCGCGCGACCTGCCCCGCGGCACCATCGCCGGCGATGGCGTCGTCAGCCCGTCCCCGCCGCAGCCGATTCCCCCGGTCCCGGTAGCGCCGGCTGTGCCCGCCGCACCTGCGCCTCCGGCTGCTCCCGCCCCAACGACCACCGGCTCGCCGGACACCGGGTCAACAGAACCGGCAGCCGCAGTGCCCGCGCCGACGCCCATCCCACCGCCGGAGATCTACCGCATGAACGTGGCCGGTGACTGTTACGCGCTGCCGCTGGTCGGGTACCTGATCCAGCACAGCCCGGTCCGGGCCACGCGCCTGACTTGCTCCAACTCGGCGGCGGGCCGTGATGCCGTGATCCTGGGCGAAGCCGACCTGGGAATCGTGATCAACGGGGAATGCGGGGTCGCCACGCAGATACCGGTGGCGACGCTGTTCGCGGAAAACGGCACCGCCCATGCCCTGAGCTTCTGCGTGGCCGGGACGGGCAACTCGACGACGCGCACCTTCCTCACCTGGGTCGCCGGGGAACAGGGCGCCGCCGCGATCCGGCTGTACCAGGGATTGGCCGGCAGCAATGTCCCGGCGTCAGCAGTGCCGGCTGGCGGCTAGACGACCGACCGTCTGGCGAGACCGATCACAACCGGGTAGGCGCGGCACCATCCTGGCCAGGCGCCTACCCGATCGGTCGTTTACCAGGTCGCCTTGAGCAGCATCCGATAGTTGAGGCCGGGCAGGATGCAACCCAGCGGCGTCGGGTGCTGGACACCGGTCAGCGATGGCAGCGTTCCGGGTCGATGATGCCAGGTCTCGTAGGCCAGCACGGCGGCATCGAGCGCGCAACGGCTGGCCGAATCCAGACCAATGGTTGCATGATCCAGCATGTCGATGGGTGCCAGGGCCTGCCTCAACTGCTCCACCAGGGGCGTATAATACCGTCCCCTGCCCCTCAGGATAACCTCATCCACCGAACCGGCCCCATATTCCCGGAGTGCATCCACGACGCAAGCCACGGAAAACGCCACAAACGTTGCCAGCAGGCTGACCGGGGCGACACCCCGATCGATCGCTTGCCGCCAGAGATCGGCTGCCTGAAGCTGGCTGAAGATAAAATGGCCGGCTGTCTTGGGCGGTTGGCGCTTCAGAAAGGGATGGGCCAGCAGCTCACTCAGCAACTGCTCATCCACCTGACCGGCCGCCGCGCCATAACTTTCGCCAGCGGATGAGGCGATACATTCTTCTGCATAATCCACATATACCATACCAGGGCCGACATCACAGGCCAGCGGCATGGCCTGCGCCATCGAGCGGGGCGGCACCAGCGCCAGGCTGGCGATGCTGTCCAGGTTCAGGACGGCGCGAGCACGCGTGGCGTGGCGCAGCAGCAGCCAGTCCACGTAAGCGTTGAGCGGCGCGCCCTGGCCGCCGGCGGCGACATCGCGCTCCCGGAAGTGGCTGACGGTCGTAATCCCGGTCCATTCGGCAACGATCGAGGCCTGACCGAGTTCCACCGGGGTCAGCACATGCCCATCCGCGCGCACCTCGTGGCGCACCGTTTGACCCTGCATACCGATGAGATCGACCTGTTCGGGATAGTATCCCACCGAGGCAATGCCCTCCAGGGCGGCGGCGGCGTAGGCCTCACCGACGGCCATGTCCAGCAGGCTGAGATCGGCCATATTGACATGATCCGGGCCGGTCATCTCCAGGACGAGCTTGCGCAGTTCAATCGGCCAGGGTATGGACAGCGCCGACATAACCTCTGCCCGAAGATCGTCCGATTGACCACTGATCTCGCAGACCGCGACTTCGATGGCATCGACATAGGGTCCGGACGTCAAGCCAACAACGATCATGGTGCCCTCGTTTCCTCTCTACGACACCCGGCACAATTCCGGCCCAAGACCGGCATAGAAATAGCGAAGGGCGCCCGACTCACGCAACCATACGGGCGATGCAGGCCAGGTACCCACGTGACCCACGCCGCCGCTGCTGCCAAGCCGGGGCACCGGGGAGAGTAACAGCCTGTATACAATTCGCTAAAGTTTCTATGTCTGGTAAAGAGGTCTCTTGAAAGCAATCAACCTGGCGTCACGCAGAATGGTGGGTTGATTGGCCAGGCTGCATCAGGACAAACACCGGCCGGATGCAGCAATGGGGTCTAAAATACGGCGGCGGCGACAGTCTTCCGGCGATCCGCAACCAACCAGTGCCATCATGTCGCACTCACCCTGTTCAGGCTGATCGAGCAAAGTCTCTCAGGCGTAATGTCCCACCAACAACTGCTCATACGGATGCCCGTAATGATAGGCAAAACCACCGTCTCTGGCAAACGACTCAGGTGGGACAACACCACCCGCCACACCTGATCGTATTATAGCGCAAAGAACCGATTAATGATCCAACACAATCCGACTGGACCGGATATGTTTCTGACACATCAACCATAACATATCCCTTTAGTCTCTATTGTGAACGATTTCCGGGTTTCCTGCCAGTCCGTTTTACTGCCGATTGACAGGCCCTCCTGGTCGATCCGACACTCGTCTATTCGGGGGAATCCTGTTATTGTCGATAAACGTGGACAAACTGGACAACAGGGGGCGTAACGATGTCAATCTATCCTTTTCGCCAGGTCGATGCGTTTACCCGTAAGCCCTTGAGTGGCAATGCCGCCGCCGTCGTGTTCGACGCCGACGACCTGAGCGATTCGCAAATGCTGGCCATCGCCGTGGAAATGAATCTCTCCGAGACGGCGTTCGTCATGCGGTCGGAGGTAGCCGACTTTAAGGTGCGCTTTTTCACCACCTTTGGCGAGATTCCGCTGGCCGGCCACCCGACCATCGCCACCTTCCATGCCCTGGCAGAAGCGGGTCGCATCCAGGGGGAAGGCCGGGTGACGGTCACCCAGGAATTAACCGTGGGCGTGCTGCCGGTCGCAGTCGACCTGTGGGACGGTGTGCCGCAGCGCGTGATCATGACGCAAAAGCCGCCCGAATTCCTGCGCACCTACGAACCCGAGCCGTGGGTGAAAGCGCTGGGCCTCACGCCCGACGACCTGCTGCCCGGTTACCCCATCCAGACGGTGTCTACCGGCACGCCGCAGGTCATGATCCCGGTGCGCTCGCTGGACGTGCTCCGGCAGCTAAACCCCAGCGAAAAGGGGATGCAGGCCCTGCGCGAAGTGGGCGACTGGTTCAGCCTGCACATCTTCACGCCCAATGCGATGGACCCGTCCCATGCCGCGCACGCCCGTCACTTCGCCCCCGGCGACAATGTCTTCGAGGACCCGGTGACCGGCTCGGCGACAGGTGGCATGTCCAGCTATATGTATCGCTACGGCCTGATCGAGCGGCAGACGTTTTCGGTCGAGCAGGGCCACCTGATGAACCGGCCCGGCCTGGTGGACGTCGAACTGGAAGGCACGCCGGACGACATCACGGCGGTGCGGATCGCCGGGCCAGCAGTGACGGTCATCACCGGCGAGCTGCAGATCTAAAGGGCGGAGGCACCGTTCTCGATGAAGCTACCTGCGCGCACGGGCCGCTACAGCCCGCAGGTCTGGGTTTTGTTTTGGGGCAGCCTGATCAGCATGACCGGCCAGAGCCTCGTCTGGCCGTTCCTGACGATCTACATCCGCCAGCAACTGGACGTGCCGCTGGCGCAGGTCACGCTGCTGTTCAGCGTGCAGTCGGCGGCCAGCCTGGCGGCCACGATCCTGGTCGGCCCGGCGGTGGACCGTTTCGGGCGCAAATGGGCCATGGTCATCGCACCGATGCTGGGCAGCGCCATGCTGCTCGCCATGACCAGGGCCGAGACGCTGCCCCTGTGGGCGGTTATCCTGGGCCTGTACGGGGCGTCCGGTATCGTCTTCCGCCTGGGGGCCAACGCCATGATCGCGGACATCGTGCCGCCGGAACAGCGCGCGGACACCTACGCCCTGATGCGCATGGCCTTTAACGTCGGCATTGCCGTCGGGCCGGCCATCGGCGGTTACCTGGTGGCCACCTCCTATACGCTGTCCTTCGTGATCGCGGCGGGCGTGCAGGCCGTGCTGGCGCTGGTGGTGCTGTTCGCCATTCGCGAGTCGCTGCCGGAGCGTTCGCCGGAGGAATCCGCCGTTAAGGGGGATGCCAGCTACCTGCCCGTGCTGAAGGACCGGCTTTTCATGCGTTTCTGGGGCGTTTACCTGCTGGTGGAAGTGGCGGCGGCGATCGTGTTCAGCCTGCTGGCCCTGTACATCAAAGAGCAGTACGCCATCCCGGAAAACCAGTTCGGCTACATCCTGTCGACCAACGCCCTGATGGTCGTGCTGTTCCAGTACGCCGTGACGCGGGTCACGCGGCGGTACGCGCCGCTGCCGGTGATGGCCGTCAGCGCGGTGTTTTATGCAGCAGGTATGGCGATTTACGCGCTGGGGGTGAGCTTCCCGGCCTTCTGGCTGGGCATGGTGGTCATGACGATCGGGGAGTTGATACTCTCGCCGACCTCGGTCACGCTGGCGGCTAACCTGGCGCCGCCGGACAAGCGCGGGCGCTATATGGGCGTCTACGGGCTGTCCTACCGGGTCGGGGCGGGCGTGGGGCCGCCGGTGGGCGGGCTGCTGAGCGATGCCATCGCGCCTAACGCGCCGTGGGTCTTCGGGATGGGATCGTGCCTGCTGGCGACAGGCGGCTTCCTGCTGATGGCGCGGTCGCAGGGTCCCCAACCGGCCAACCTCGAAGAAGCAGCGGAACACCAGCCCTGATTACCATATACCAACAACCAGGCAACAAGGGCGCGGCCATCGACCACGCCCCCAATCTCCCAAATATCGGCTATTCCGTCTTTTCTTTGCGGTTGGTGAAGCCGAGCAGCCACAACACGCCCGGCACGATCAGGAAGAGCGGCCACAGCCGGCCCCATTCCCCGGTGAAGGCGATGATGGCCACCGTGGCCACCATCGCGCCGCCGGCCACGTTCTTGCGCACCTCGTCGGTGATAGTGCCAGCGCGCGTGTACCCGGTGTAGGCATTGTACAGCATGGCGATGGCCGGGAAGGCGATGAAGATCGCCCACCAGTTGCCGCTCAGGTCCAGCACGTCAAACTGGGCCAGCAGAAACAACACGCCCAGCCCGATCAACACCACCGCCCCGGTCACACGCGTCTTCGGATCCTCCAACCATGGGTTGGAAGCCCTCTCGTCATCATGTTTCGGTTTTTCCTGGATTTCTTCGGACATGAAAACTCCTCCTGGACATAAACAATCTTTTCTGAGCCACGTGTGCTCGCTGTGTCTACTCTATCACAATTAACGGAGAATGGAACAATGACCGAGCGCGTCATTTAGGTACGCCTGACACCCCGATCGTTTGATATACTCAAGCGGAAGCAGTACCGGTTCTAGTCGGTGCGGTGACCTGGTCCGGCGAGGTTTTTATGGTGCGTAAACGATGGTGGTTGGCCGGTATCGCCATTTTGTTTGGCGTGTTGATGCTGGTCGTGTGGCAAGTGCAGCCGCCCGCGCCCCTGCCCCCACTGCCGGAAGACGTTCGCTTCTCCCGCGCGGCCTGGTTGGGCGTCACCTGGGCGATGGACCCGCACAGCGACAGCGAAATCGCGGCCCTGGCTTCGGAAGAATGGACGCTGTCCCACCATCTCACCGCCGAAACGCTGAATAATACGCTTTATGGCTGGCGGGCAGGTTTGGCGGCGGTGGACTATGACACGATTGATGGTTTCGCCCTCTATCCGTATTGGGAAACCGATCAACACGAGTGGGCGGCTGTTGACGCCCTGCCCTGAAACCGGGATAATCCGGGAGGCGTACGTGTGATCCACCGGGGAAAGAGACAATCGCCATGCCATACAGTAGCCGCCAGTCGGTCGCCGAACGGGCCGCCGCACTGCTGACAGAAGGCTTCGTGCTGATCGACCTGGAAACCACCGGCCTCGACAAAGACCCCAATGTCGAGATCATCGAGGTCGCCATCCTGAATCACCAGGGCCATGCCCTGCTGGATACGCTGGTCAAACCGCAGCTGCCGATCCCGGCTGGCGCTTCCCGCGTGAACGGCATCTACGACGCGGATGTCGTCGACGCCCCACCCTTCGAAGACGTGTACGAGACCATCGCCCGCCACCTCAACGGGCAGCACGTGGTCGCCTACAATCACACCTTCGAGCGCAACATCCTGAACGCGGTCTGTCACCGCCACGACAAACCGCGCTTCGAGCCGGCCTCGTGGTGGTGCGCCATGCGCGGCTACGCGGCCTACATCCGCGCCCGCCGCTGGCAGAAGCTCACCCAGGCTTGCGCGCGCGAGAAGATCACCGTGGAAAACCAGCACCGCGCCATCGGCGACTGCCGTTTGACGCTGGCCCTGATGTACGTCATGGCGGGGATGTCTTAGCCGAACACCCGAAGCGAGCGCCCGATGAAAACCACGCCCGAGTGTTTGACCTGTTTTTTGAACCAGGCCCGACTCACCGCCCAGCAGATCACCGAAAACCCGGCGGAAGTCCTGGCGGCCATGCAGGCGGCTGCCGGCTGCTTTCCGGCGCTGCTCCCCAACCAGACGCCCGTGGAGAATTCCCGGCCCTTCGTCAATGCGGTGACGGCTTACTTCGGCAACGACGACCCTTTCCGGCAAACCAAAAAGCACTACAACGACCTGGCCTTACGTTTCCTGCCGATGCTGCGGGCATTCATCGAGGCTGCGCCCGACCCGCTGGCGGCTGCCGTGCGAGTCGCAGCAGTGGGCAACATCATGGATTTGAGCCTGTTCGACAAGGTGGACATGGCCGTCGCCCTGGAACAGGTGCAGACCACTACGCTGGCCATCGACCACTATCCGCGCTTCCGCCAGGACGTGGCAGCGGCGCGCCGGGTGCTCGTCCTGGGCGACAACGCCGGCGAGATCGCCTTCGACCTGCCGCTGGTCGAGCAGCTGGCCGGTAAAGCGGTCTATTACGCGGTCAAGTCCGGGCCGGTCGCCAACGACGTGACCCGCGCAGACGCCCGCCAGGTCGGCATGGACCGGGCCGCCACGGTGGTCGACATCGGCTGTGCGCTGCAAGGGGCACCGCTCAACCGGTGTTCGCCTGAATTCGTGGAGCTGTTCCACAGCGCCGACGTGATCATCGCCAAGGGCCAGGGCAACTTCGAAACGCTGGACGAGGTCGATGCCAACCTGTATTTCATCGTCAAGGCCAAGTGCGCGCCGGTGGCGCAGACGCTGGGCGTGGCTATCGGCGACGTGGTGCTGCTGGCGCAGCAGGGCCGATCCTAACGACCGCGCAGCGCCAGGGTCAGCGTATAAAACAGGAACCACCGGCCCTGCCGGCGCGCTTCCCCACCCCGCTGCCAGTTCCCCAGCCCGACCTCCAGGTAACGCAGACCCATGTAGCGCCCGACTTCGCGGTACATCTCGACAAACTCGGCGGGGGGAATGACGTGCCCCAGTTCCGCCAGGGCATCCCGGTAGAGCAGCACCGACTCCAGCGTAAAGTAGTTCGGCAGGTCCAGGAAAAACGAACCGTAGACCGCCTGCTCCCAGTCGATAAAGACCGGCAGCCCGTCGAGCACCCGAATATGGCTGGGAATCAGGTCGGTCGAGATCACTGTTTGGGTATCACCCCGGTCGTCCAGGTCCCCCAGCAGCTGGAGGAAACGCTCCAGCGAATCAAATAAGCGCGTTTCGTACGGTCCGAACTCGCGGGCAAATGCCTCGTCCTGCATGTTCTCCGCCCAACGCTCGAACGTCTCCTGGATATGCAGCCGTCTCAACCGCGATTCACGCTCGTCGATCAGGGGCAGGCCGTCAAACGGGCATCCGAGATTGGTCACGTGAATACGGGCCAGCCTCTGCGCGACCTGCCGAGCAAAGGGGCTGTCGGGATGCCCCAGCCAAAGTTCGGCGGGCCGATCGCCCGCGTATAACATCGCCACCAGCGCACGATCGTCAAGCGTCACGTCCGGCACATCGACAGCGGGGATCGCCTGGCCCTGCCGGCTGAAACGCGCCAGGATGCGCCGTTCCAGCAGCGTGGCGTTTTTGGTCACCACCCGCATTGTATGCGCCTGCCCGCGCGCATCCAGAAAGCGCACCCGGTATGCTCGAATCTCGGCGCCGGAATACCCGTCCGCATCCAGCGGTTGTGCCTGGATGTCGCTTACCCGGACGGATTCGGCCCTGACCTGGCGCAGCAAGCGCTCAAAGGGATCAACCAGCGCCTGGTATCGTTCCATAGTCCAGCTCCGCCCGCATAGCCGCCACCAGCCATCCTTCGGCCACCAAGCGCCGGACCGCCTCGATGTGTGGCGCCAAAACCTCGTCATGGTCGAGGAACGGCACCGTATCCCGTATCAGGGTATAAGCCACCTGAGTACCGCGCCCCATCCGAGCCTCGCTGCCCTGCGCCTCTCGCCGGAAGTCGATGCCTTGCGCCGCGCACAATAATTCCAGGGCGATGACCGTCTCGGTATTGCCCAGCACCTCGTGCGCCTGCCGGGTAGACGTCGCGCCCATGCTGACGTGATCCTCCACGTCGGCGGAGGTGGAGACGTTATCCACCACGGCGGGATGCGCCAGCACCTTATTCTCCGAGACCAGCGCCGCCGCCGTGTACTGGGCGATCATCAGGCCGTTCTCCAGGCCGCCATGCCGCGTCAGGAAAAGGGGCAGCGCGCCGTCGTGTTTGCCGGGGTCGACCAGCCGGGCCTGGCGCCGCTCGCTGATGCTGCCCAGGTCGGTGAGGGCCATGGCCAGGTAATCCATGGCCATCGCCACCGGCGCGCCATGGAAATTACCGCCGCTGACCACTTCCGCCTGCCCGTCTTCGCCGACAAATACCAGCGGATTGTCGTTGGCCGAGTTTAATTCGATATCCAGTACCCAGTGGGCATAGGCGACGGCGTCCCGCACCGCGCCGTGAACCTGCGGCATGCAGCGCAGGGAGTAGGCGTCCTGAATATCGGTCGGATCGTGGGGGCGCAAGTAGGTGCTACCCGCCAGCAGGGTCCGCAAATGAGCCGCCGCATCGATGGCACGTGGATGAGGACGGAGGGCGATCAGGCGCTCGTCGAAGGCAGCCGGGGTGCCCCGCAGCGCTTCCAACGACAATGCGCCGGCCACGTCCGCCGCACAGACCAGGTTCTCAGCACGGTAGGT
Organism: Anaerolineae bacterium; assembly: GCA_034430555.1. Taxonomy (GTDB): domain Bacteria; phylum Chloroflexota; class Anaerolineae; order Aggregatilineales; family Ch27; genus DAOTXK01. The sequence goes on from DAOUEM010000227.1 coordinate 11,082, forward strand.
GGTCAGCGCGCCGAGGGCCGTCATAAAGGCCGTGCCGTTGATCAGGGCCACGCCTTCCTTGGCGAGCAGGGTCAGGGGCGCGATACCCGCCCGGCGCAGCGCTTCACCACCGGGCAGTCGTTCCCCCTGGTAGACGGCCTCCCCTTCCCCGATCAATACCAGGGCCAGATGTGCCAGAGGCGCCAGATCACCGCTGGCACCCAGCGATCCCTGCTGGGGCACCACCGGGTAGACCTGCTTCCGCAGCAGCGCCAGCAGCGTATCGATCACCAGCGGACGGACGCCGGAATAGCCCTTCGCCAGCGTATTGGCCCGGACCAAAAGCATGGCGCGCACCGTCGTCTCGTCAGCCAGCGGCCCAACGCCCGCCGCATGACTGCGCAGCAAGTTCACCTGCAAAGCGGCCGTCTGGGCAGGGGCGATCAGCTTGCGCTTAAAGGCGCCAAAGCCGGTCGTCACGCCGTAGGCGATCTCGCCCTGTTCGACGAGCCGCATTACCGCCTCGTGGCAGGCCTGGACCCGTGTGCGGGCCCTATCGCCCAGCACGGCGTCCCCGCCCAACACGGCAGCGTCCCACACGTCATCGATCTTCAGGCTTTCCCCATCAAGCACGATCTCGGTCATGGCACACCCCAATCTGTACGGCGGTCAGGCCCGCCGCCAAAACATCCGCCCGTCTGGCCCTAAGCGTAGCATGGCCAGGGTCGATAGTCCACAATCTGCCGCCGACGACGGCTTGACATTCGGCTGACGATAACCAAGCCATGCTACAATAACGAGTGAACATTTACACAGGCAGGAGAGACCTAGTCATGGATTGCCCACGCTGCCAGCGAACCCTGGTTTTCGACTGGTCAATCGGCACGATGCGCTGCGAGAACTGCGACTATCAGTTGTTCCAGGAGGAAGCCCGGCAGATCCGCCGGCAACTGGACGCTGCCGCGGCTCCGGCCCAAACTCAAGCCTACCCGGAGGGTCCTCCCCCGACAACGACCGCTGCGGTGACCGGCACGGCAACAGCCCGGGCCGTCGACGCGCCGGTCGCGATCGAGGTGCCGGGCGGCATGGACCTGAACGCCATCCCCGAACAGATATCCGACCTGGAACACGTACGCATGCGCAGCCGGCTGGACGCGGCCATGTTCGCTCTGGCCCGAAGCGATCCTGATGGCGCGCGGTTGGCCCTGCGATCGGCCCTGGAGATCAGCGAGGATTACGCCGACGCGTGGCTGCAACTGGCCGCGCTGGCCGGCGATAAAGAGACCCAGCGCCAATACCTGGAGCACGCCCTGGCCGCTAGCCCGACCAATGCCATCGCCCGCAAGGCCATGATGATGCTCGATGGGACGCTGGAACAGACCGCGCCGCCAGCTCAACCACTGGCACCGGGACAGGCCGTCGGCGAGCGGCTGGCCTGCCCGCAGTGCGGCGGTACGCTCACCTACGACGAAGCCGATAAACGAGTCTCCTGCGCCTACTGCGGGTACCAGGTGCTGGATGCCAACGACATGAGCCGGAGCGACCATCACAGCACCGTGCTGGAAGCGACGCTCAAACGCAAATACGCGGGCAAAACGTGGAACATCGGCCAGCAGTGGCTGCACTGCACCAGCTGCGGGGCCAACGCGACCGTGTCGCGCCGAACGTTGACCACCACCTGCCGCTTCTGCCAGAGCCGCCATGTCATCCAAGAGAGCGTCAACAGCAGCTTTGAGCAGCCGGACCTGATCGTGCCGTTCGCGGTGGATATCCAGGCGGCCTATGCAGCTATCGAGGGAAAAATGCGCAGCGGCATCCGGGTCATCACGCGCTTCTTCGCGGACGCCATCACGCGCATCGACCTGCAGGGCGGCTACCTGCCGTTCTGGGTATTCGACGCCGACATGATCGTCAACTGGTCGTGGACCAATGCGCCCGACCACGGCAAACATCCCGTGCTGCTCAGCGACGTGCCGTACCTGGCCGCGCCTTCTCCGCCGCGTAACTTGCTGGACAAAACCGAGCCGTACGACCTGCTGCGCGGCGTTGACTACGACCCGCGCCTGCTGCCGTCTACCCGGCCCAACTCTACGGCCTGGACATGGTTCAGGCCTCGATCGACGTGCGCACCAAACTGGGTCGGCTGGCGATGCGCCAGGCGGAAACAGGCCTGCGTGTGCGGCGTCCTTCGCGGGGGTTTGGCGGCGATGACGACGCCGGCAGCTTGCGCCTGAACGCCTACACCGAATTTCTCACGTACCGGCTGGCGCTACTGCCGGTATGGATCGGGCGGCTGGTGGAGGAAGACGGGGATACGCGACAGGTGCTGGTCAATGGACAGACGGGCAACGTCGCCCTGGGCAAGCTGCAAAAAGCCGGTTGATCAACAGCAGGCGTCCGGTGACCGGTACCGGACGCCTGCTGCCTGTAACTGCCTGGTTTTCGACTACACGAAGTAATTGAGGCATGCCTCGTCGACGAGTTCCGTCGTCAAATGCAGCGGTTTATCCTCATACTCGCACAGCGCCACCACGATCTTCAACAGGTCGCGGGGATGCACGGCCTGCATGGCACGGCCTGTGGTGCGATACCATTTTTGCACCAGGTGCACAAAAGTATCGCGATCAAAAGGCACTTCCAGGTCCGCGCACATATTCATAAATATCTGGTAGAACATGCGCTCATCCGGCGCATTTACGCCTACCTTCATCTGGATACGGCGCAGGAAGGCATCGTCGACCAGGTCATCCGGGTCCAGGTTAGTGCTGAAGACGAGTAATTGGCGGAAAGGCACCTGCATGGTTTGCCCGGTCCGCAGCCGCAAAAAGTCAATCCCCGACTCGAGCGGCACAATCCAGCGGTTCAGCAGCTCGGCGGGGCTGATCAACTGGCGGCCAAAGTCATCGATCAGGAACATGCCGCCGTTGGCCTTCATTTGCAGCGGCCCCTCGTAAAACTTGGCGATCTCGTCATAACGCAGATCGAGGGCTTCCATCGTCAACTCACCGCCGACCATGGCCACCGGTCGCTGGAACAGCCCCCACCGTTTATCAACGCCGAGGTCGCCGGTATTATGCTGGGCGGCCACTGGAACCGGCCGGTGAATCAGCGGGTCGTAAATGGTGATGATCTGGCCGCCGACTGTCACGGCATAAGGCAGCCAGAGCGGGTCCTCGCCGGTGATCAGGTTGCCGATGGCTTCCGCCACGGTAGTCTTACCGTTGCCGGGTGGCCCGTAGAGAAACAGCGACTTGCCGGAATTGATGGCCGGACCGACGCTGCGATGGAAGTTTTCCGGCAGGATCAGGTGCGACAGCGCTTTTTTAACTTCGTCCGGAGTGACGCGCCCGCGATCTTCCGTCTGCATCTGGACGGCGAGATTGTAGCGGTCGATAGACACCGGCGCCGGGCCGAGATATTGGCTCCGCTCAAAGGATTCCTTGGCCCGCTCGCGGCCTACATCGCTGAGCGAATACACGTAACTCATGCGCCCGACCTGGCCCGCCGAGGCAACTTCGACGATGTGCTCGTGCTGCATCTGTTCGAGGGCAGCATCCAGTACACGGGCATGAATGCGGATGATTTCCACGGCACGGCCCAGGCTGACCCGCCCTTCCGTGTACAGCAAACGCAACAGCAGATCATTAACAATCGCCACCGGGATACCCAGGTCGTCAACGGTTTGCGCCGCCGCCAGAACATCCGGCAGCGTAATCTCTTGTAAAACCACGGTCCGGCCCCCTGCGCACTAGAAGTCGTTGAAAGGACGTGCGGTAATGATCACACCATCAGTATATTCAATCCCTGCCGTACGGCAAACGACCGATGTCCTATTGGCCTGCGATCACCGGTGCACGGTGAAACCGCTGACGATCCTCAAAAAAAGCACAATCGGCCCCGTCTCCCGCAACAAAAAAGCCCTCATTCGCCTGGAATGAGCGCCTGCTATTGATGAGCTTGACGGAACCCAATCCGAACCCATTCCCCAGCAAAAAACCGTGAATTTCCTCCAGCAACTGATATTTCCTCAGCGCGCAGTGCTCTTGCGCCTCTCGAATCAGCGCTAATTCAGCTTTGCGGTGAGCCAGGGAGAGGTGGCCTCTCCCCCGACCCCACCTTGAAGCACCGTCGCGGAGGCTAACGACACTCCCGCCCCAAAGCATAACACGGGTTGGCTGATCGTTGGTGTCACCGGCGGTCTCGTCAGAAGCACTGCGTGAAGCGGAGGAAACCTCATCATGACTCGTTCCATCGTACTGACCAACCACAGTGGGCAAGTCCACGTCCGCGACG
>DAOUEM010000228.1:0-8888 GCA_034430555.1 Anaerolineae bacterium
TGGCACGGGTTGGTCGGTGCCGGCGTGGGATAGTCAAACGATTTCGGCATTACGCGTGGGACATTGTGGAAGTTTGACCTAACCAACATATAGAAATCTACAGGTCTACAAATGCCCATCACATAGAACTCCTCTTCCGCTATTGCCAGTATCTGACTCATCAATCTCTCGATCTCGCCAGGATCGGTTGAAGCTTTGAGCTGGTCGTAGAGCTGCATTTGCTCCCTTACTGGTGCGGGGGGCTCTTCTCCGAGACTGTTATTTTCATACCAATAAACCCACGGTATTGCATAGCGGGAGTCGCTTTCATTGTACGGCATATATATACCTGGACTCATTATGACGTCGATCCCTCCCGGGATGCTGGTAATGACAGCATCGTGCTCATTCGCTCTTGTCAACTGAGTCAGCGGCCAATTTTCCAATTCTTCAACGGTTACTATGATGCCCAAATCATGCCAGTATGCGGATAACATTTGAGCCGCACTTACATAGACTGGATCCTCCAACATTGATAGGGTGAACTCAATGCGCTGCCCCGCGGGTGTGAGGCGATATCCCTCAGCGTCCCGGTGATCGTACCCCGCTTCATCCAGGAGTTCATTGGCACGGGCTAAATCGAACTCGGTGTATTGCGTTTCCAGGCGCTCACGATAATAGGGAGACACTCTCAACGGCGCTGGTTGGCGGGGCTGCAGCGGGATTCCAAAGACCTCGTCAACTATCTCTGTGCGGTTGATAGCATAGGACAGGGCAATGCGGACGGTCTTGTTGGAGAAAAAGGCTCTCAAGACCGGATCCTGGTGCACAAGATTGAGTTGAATAGACAGATAATTGGCGCGCGGATTTACTAGGGTGTGCAGATCATAATCTCCCGTTGTCATGTTCGCGGCCCAGTCATTATAATTAGACTCCTTGATCGAGAGTATTGTATACTGCATGTCGATCTGCCCGTTCATTGCCGCGAGCCGCAATTCCTCCCCCGATGAGTAAAGCGCGAACTGTATCCGATCGATATAGGGCAGCTGGTTGAAATCCGTATCGATCTTCCAGTAATACGGGTTTCGTTCCATTATAATGGATGCCGAATCGGAGCGGGCCCAATCGGTCAGTACCCAGGCATTCAGGGTAGGAATACCAGGATTCGTGCGATGATCAGCCATATCCTTCCATAGTTCCATCCAGTCATCAGCGCCGGATTCTGCGATCAATGCGTCGATTCCTTCTGGATTGTAGTCGGGATGAAACTGCTGCAGATAGTGTCTGGGCCTGGAGGTGATGTCATCGGCCCCGATATTTGCCAGTCGAGTCAGAAATTGACCATACGGTCCGGCGAAGCTGAATGTCACCGTATAATCGTCGATCTTCTCAACGACGACAGGCACACCATTTATCTGATAGCCACTGCCTATGGAGTCATGCAATTCCTCATTTAGCAGTTCGGCTTCGTACCAGAAGATGATGTCATCTGCTGTGAACGGAACACCATCTGACCATCTCAGTCCTTCACGAAGATGAAAAGTGAATACGCTGGCATCCTCACTGGCAGCATAAGATTGAGCAATATTCGGGATTATTCGATTCCACTCCGCATCCCATCTTAACAGGTTCTCATAACCGGCGTTGACTCGTATGCTGGTCTGCAGGTTCGAAAGTGAAGTGAACCCCATACGCCAGGTGCCGCCATACACCCCCACCCGTTCCAATGGCTGGATCAGCATCGGATTCTGGGGGAGGCGTTCCTCAACGGGGGGAAGCTCACCGGCTGCGACTCGCTCGGCGAGCATGGGGGCTTCGTTGTAGAAACTCTCTTGGGCCTGCAACGTAGCTGTCGGTGTGGAGACTAACGTTAAGCACAATACAATGGCAACCGTGACGGCTGTTTTCGTATTCATGGTGTTACTCCTCTCGCTCAGGGTCGTGGTCTCCAACATCTCGATAATTAGACTCTATCGGGAATAATCTTGACCCCTATATGTGGCGGCAAAATGGTCCAAACAAAGGCGTTTTATACCCCATATATGGGGGTGATTCCTATTGCCGATAAAGTCTATTATACTTATTCTCGTAAATCACGCCTGAAAAACTACTCGTCCCGTTTGGGCACAAAGGCGCTCGCCCCGGCGGCCATGGCGTCGGCGCGATAGGCTTCTTCTTCCGGGATGGTCAAGATCATGATGTATACGCCTGGGGTGCTGGCTTTGATGCGCCGCGTGGCTTCGCTGCCGCTCATTCCCGGCAGCGCGATGTCCATAATGATGACGTCCGGCAACTGGTCGCGAGCAAGCTCAACAGCCGCTTCACCGCTGGCTGCCTGGATGATTCGAGGCTGGGAACACTCCGTCTGTAACCCTGCGCACTGGGCTGTGCGCACGGCGTCGTGATCCTCGACGATCAAAATGGTCCCTGGCAAAAGACTCCTCCTTGCCAAAAACGTGGTTGGGTCTGCGGGTCGCTGGTTGCTCGCTATCTTCATCTTGCCAGAGATTGCGCTGTTTGTCTGTCAGGAGAGTTTGACACTTGGTGTAGGGAATCTTTGACTCTGGTTATCAGTGCGCGGGAAAAAGACGGGTAGACGATGTGAACCACCGGGCTGAGGGGCCACCCGAGTTTATCCGCGGCGACACGTCGACCAATGCTGTGCTACGGGGGAAACCGACCTATTCCAGCGGGGTCAACCCGTGCTGGATGGTGAGCTTGACGAGGGCGGTAAGATCATCCATGCCAAGCTTCTCCATCAGGCGGCTGCGGTACGTTTCGACGATCTTGGGGGAAAATCGATCATATCCTGGGCACGTTCCTGCGGGTGGTTCAAGATGACGGGACGGGCGAAGCGATCCGCGCTGCTGGATGTGTACGAAGAGTGGCGCCACCGGCTGCGGTCAGGCTAGACCGGCTTTGCCGCACCAACGGTCAATCCTCTTGGTCTTCGGAGTAGCTCTCTGGTTCGTTTGCCAACGGCAGCAGCACCCTGAACGTGCTGCCGGCATTCAGTTGGCTCATGACCTCAATCTGCCCGGCGTGCAGCTCAATAATCCGCCTGGCGATGGCTAGCCCTAGACCCGCGTGGCGGCCTGTGCGAGCCGTATCGGCGCGATAAAAACGCTCAAAGATCAAGGGCAAAGCCTCTTCGCTGATACCGGTGCCCGTATCACTGACCTCGATGATCGCGTGGTGGCTGTCCGCAGAGGTGCGCAGTGTTACCATGCCATTCGCTGGAGTGAACTGGATGGCATTCTTGACGAGATTACCCACGGCGTGTTCCAGTTCATCGGGGGCACCGGATACAATGGGCGATTCTTCCATGGTCTCTAACCTGAGCACCACTTCCTTCTTGGCAGCATAGGATTGGAATGCTTCGGCCACGTTGGCAACAACCGAACTAATCGCCGTGGCGGTTGCCGGTAGACTTGAGACACCGTCTAGTTCTGTCATCGTGAGCATCGCGTCAACCAGGTCGGAGATGTACATCGTTTGTTCCTTCAATTGCGCGATTCGTCCAGGGGACTGCAGCCGTTGTCGCACAGCCATCTGTTCGATGAGTGCCAACCCGGAGTGAATAACTGTCAGCGGAGTGCGAAATTCGTGAGAGACATCTTCGACAAAGCTTCGTAGAATGCGGGACTTTTCTTGTTCCAGAGCCAGTCTGGCTTTATGCTCTTCAATCTGTTTTCGTGCGGTTATATCGGTATAGCTGATGGCGACCTGTCCCTGATGAGGGGAGAAGACCCCGACATCATAGTGTTTGGACAAGGAGACCGAATAGAATTCGAGCTGTTCGGGTTGTCGAGTTGCTTCTGTGCGAACCATCGCGTCGAACAACGGGGTGTCCTTAGTGTCCGGGAACACGTGCGTCAAACGCTGGCCTAAGACATCTTGCGAGGGTAAGTTGACGGAGTCTGCAAATGCTCTGTTGATTTGCAGGAGAACAAAATCAGTTGGCGTGGCCTGCTCATCAACAACAGCTTCACAGAGCAGCAGGGCATTAATGGATTGATCGAAGAGGGTGTGATACTGTTCTTCACTTTGGCGCAGCGCCTCCTCGGCCTGCATACGTTCGACCAATTCTTGTTCCACCCTGGAAAACAATCGGGTATTCTCAATAGCAACCGTAGCCAGCCGAGCAAACTGAGTCAGGATCTCGATCTCCTCTGTCCCAAAGGTGGATTCCGTCGCGGTATCATGGGCCAGGCCCAGTACTCCCAAGACCCGCGAATTCAACAGCAACGGTACACCAATGATGGAATAAATCAGGTTATTTGCGAATCCATCTATCCGTCCTGGCCAGTTGTCATAGTCATTCACCACCAACGGCTGGCCGGTTTGCCAAACGATTCCGGTCAGTCCTTGGCCCGGCTGCACTGCAAATTTGAGGGATTCGGCCAGAGCACCTAACCCAACCTGTGGTATGAGCTGGTTAGTATCCGGCTCAATCAAATAGAGCAGGCCAGCCGAGGTTCCCATCAGATGTCCCGCGCGTCGGACAATGTTTTCCAGCAAATGATCTAAATTAAGTTGAGTGATCAGATCGAGCGAGGTCTCCTGTAAAGATAGTAGGTATTGATGTTGCCGGCGCAGCGCCTCCTCCATCCGCTTGCGCTCCGTGATATCACGCATGATGCTACCCAGCCTTCGATCATGCTGCGTATTGATAGGGAAAGAAACCGACTGAACAACTCGCTGTGTATTGTCGAGGTGCCTGATAGTCATTTCCGTCAGTTTTCCCAGCCAGGGTGCCGTTTCACCTGCAAGTACCTGGCGGATCATAGCTTCTAGTGCTTTGGTAAGCTGCTCGACAGTAGAGAAATTATTGTCATCGAAATACCAGGATTGAGCTATCCAGAGCGGCTGGCCTAATGCCTGCTCACGACTGGTTCCAGTGATGCGTGTCTGGGCAGGATTCCATTCCACAATGATGCCGTCACTATTTGTCAAGACGATAGCATCACCCGATTGATTAATGAACGCTCGGAATATCTCTTCGCTCTCTCGCAGTGCCTCCTCCGCCTGCTTGCGCGCGATGATGTCCTCTTGGAGTTGCTGGTTGGTGTGTGTAAGCGAGAGTGTGCGTTCCTGGATGCGATCCTCCAATCGTTCCTTCTCTTGGCGTAAGGCAGCCGACATTGAATTAAAGGCGCCGGTTAATTCAGCAAGTTCTTTGCCAAAGGGTAAGACGATTTGCTCACCGATAGACACATCACCGGCTGCGATCTGTCGCGCTTTATCGCGCAAATGTCCAAGCGGTCTGAGAACAAACCGTGTGTACACGACCCCCTGGATGACAAACAAGCCGAACAAAAAAAACAACATCATGCCCGATAATCGCCAGGTTACTTGATCAACCGAGGCATAAGCCTCTGACAAAGGAATACGAATCGAGATGGCTGAAATGACCTCGTCGACCTCGCGCTGGAAGCTGCGTTCAGGACCGTAAAGATCGATCAGCTCGCCGGGAGCGTTTTCGGGCGTGCTGTGGCAGCGTAGACATGCCGATTCCAGCACCTCACCACGGCGGATCGTCACAAAATAGGGATTTCCGGCGAGCAGACGCTCCAGTGATTGGTCGACCAAGCTGGGATCTGAGTTAAGTGCTGCTATAAATTCGCGTTCGAAGGCATCGGCCTCATTCTCCGGACTCCGAGCGTTGATGGCGGCTTCTTTATAATAATAATCTTCGCCACTTAAAGTCCGGTAATAACGATCAATCTCTCGCACTGCATAGGTCGAAGACATCCAGGTCGGGTCGAAATAACCGGGTGGGATGTAAGGATCGGTTAGCTCAAACACCGCCGGCTTGAGATCATGAGAGAAGTAGGTATGCGTGGCCAGGTTATGGTCAAGGATGATGCGAGTCTGAGACTCGGCTTCCTCCAGCGCATGCTGCCGCATGGCAGAGCGCACATAGACCACCGCCAGTACGGCAATGACGAGGAAAACGCAACTGATACCCAAATTAAGCACCAATGTGAGTCTAGCGGTGCTTGGTTTAGGGTTCACAGTAGTCATGTCTGAGGTGTTTTTGTTTTCCATAAGCCCCTCAGCTTCCTCTCTCCAGTCTAGTAACAGGCAGCGTGACGGTGAACGTTGTCCCGACTCCCTCTTCGCTCTCAAACGTGATTGTCCCGCCATGCAGTTCGACGGACTGTTTGACGATGGCCAGCCCCAAACCGGTGCCGGGCACTTGTCTGGCGTTGCTGGCCCGGTGAAATGTTTCAAACAGCCGCGCCTGGTCGGCTACCGGAATGCCGATGCCCTGGTCCTGAATGCGGAACGTGATCTGGCCCGGCGCGCAGTCTACGGTAAACGTCACAGGGCTCTCCTCAGGGGAATATTTTATCGCATTTGAGAGCAGATTACCCAGTATGTGCCGCAGCAGCTTGGCATCCAGGTAGGCGGTATCACAAATCCCCTGGCTGGGAAAATTGATGATCTGCGTTGTGCCAATGGCCTGTTTGGCCTCCGCCGTTATGTTTTGACAGAAGGTGATCACGTCCAGTGGGGCAGGGTCGAACGCGAGCTTGCCGGATTCGACCTGCCCAATGGTCAGGATGTCATCCAGCATATCAACCATCACCTGGATATTGGTTCGAATGTGATCATACTTGACTTGTTTTTGTTCATTCGTCAGCCGGTCGCTGTACTGGTGGATTATATCGACAGTGCTTTGAATAACGGCCAGCGGATTACGCAAATCGTGAGCCGCCATCGACACGTAGCGCGATTTGAGTTCGCCCAGTTCCATCTCGTGGGAGAGCACCTGGCGCAGCTGCGCTTCCATTTGTTTGCGTTTGGTGATGTCGCGCAGGCTGCATACGATGCCCAATAGGCGACCATTCTGCTCGACAATCGGCGATAACACCACATCGGCGTCAAAAGTCGCAAGCTCTTTGCAGCCAACGACGACTTCAAGCCGTTGCGGCTGCTGGGTTTCTATGGCCGCGGCAAATGACTGTTCCATCGTTGCGGCGTGCTCAGGGACAACCAGCATGATAAACGGCTGGTTGTGGACTTTATCCGCTTCGCACTTGAAGATTTTGTCAAAGGCCGGGTTAGCCTGGTCGATGGTGCCATCCGTCCGGCACAGAATCATCACGTCGCTGCTGCTGTTGAGGATCGCTTCGGTGCGCTCTTTGGCATGGTTGAGCTGCGTCGTGCGCTCTTCAACCCTTTGTTCGAGTTCGTCGGCATGGCGGTGGATTTCCTCGTAGAGCTGGGCGTGTTCAATGGCGATAGAGGCTTGATCCGCAAAGGTTTGCAGGCGTTGGGCATGGCCCTCGGTGAAGAAACCAGGGGTACCGCTGTCTATGTTCAGAAAGCCGATCACGGTATCACGCGACCGGATAGGCGCGGCGATATAGGATTTCACCCATGCCATCTCTGGTGGGCGAACCCAACCAAGGCGCTGATCGGTATGTGCTGCTAGGAACGTCTTTCGCGTGACCAACATGTGTTGGAGATGCTGTGCTTGGGCTAATGGGATGCGAAATTCTTGAGGGAAAGGGGTGTGCGCTGGTCGATAGCCGCGCCAGTAAAGCATATGTGCCTGGTCACCTTCAATCAGCATGATATTGGCGGCGTCGTGTGGCACCACGTGCGCGACGTTCTCCAAAATCGTGTTCATCACCGCATCGAGATCTAACACGCTGATCAGTGCCGATGCTGTGTCGCGCAGTGCCTCGGCTAGAGTACGCTGGTCTCGTTCGGCGGCTTCCGCCCGTTTGCGCTCGGTAATTTCGGCCTGCGCTTGCTGGTAGAGCGCGGCGTTGGCCATTGCAGCGGCTACCTGGGGCGACAACGCTTCGAGGAAGCCCAAATCACCCTCAGAATACGCGTCGAGCCGATAACTGAAGACCTGGATAACCCCTGTCACCTGAGTGGCAAGCCTCAGCGGCACAATGATCGCCGAACGGGTTACCTGCTTGTCGTTAGACACCTCCTGCTGGTTATCAATGTCCACCTCTAGCGTTGCATCGTCGCCGATATCCACATAATACTTCGTCTGAGACGTTTTCAAGTAGGCTTGGTAATCTGCGAGCAGCAACGATTCCGCAGATCGGATCACGCGGCTTTGGGTACCGCCTGTTTCCGGCCCGAGAGGGATAGGCGGAAGCTGGCTTTCATCGAGACGCTGGCCTTCATACCGCAAATAGGCACACCGGATCAGGTTGTCTTCAGAGGAATACGAGGATACGCTCAACGTGTCGCAGTCCATAATATCAGAAACAACTTCATATACGGTAGCGCAGATTGTTTCTAGATCAAGCGTATCGCCCAGTTGTTTCCCCGCTTCGTAGAGTTGGCGGACTTGCTCGGAGCGCTGGCGTAGTTCCTGCTCCGCCCGCTTGCGCGCGGTGATGTCGGTCGTGACAACCACACCCTTCCAATCTATAAACGGACAAACAGCGGCGCTAACGCTGGTCCAAATTAAGGCTCCATTTTCTTTTACCACACCTATTTCAACATTGTCTACGACTGCTTCGCCGTTGATCACCCGCGAGCTGGGGAATTCTTCAACAGGCATCGGCGTGCCATCTACCCTTAGATACCTTCTATTGCGGAAATCACCTCGCAGCAAGCCCTCTTGAGATATATCCAGTATCTTTTCTAAAGCCGGGTTCTCTAATACAAGCTTGCGCTCCTGATCTAGAACGGACACGCCAACCGGCAGTATCTCGAAAAGTAATTCTAGCTTTTGGTGGCTTTCGCGCAGCGTGGCCTCAGTCTGCTGCTTCTCCAGCCGCAGGCGTTTATCCTCCAACGCCTTGACTACCGCCGGGCCCAGGCGGGCCAGGCGGTCCTTGAGGAGATAATCGACGGCCCCCTGCTTCATGCACTCGACGGCCACGTCTTCGCCCACCGTGCCGCTGATCATGATAAATGGGACATCG
>DAOUEM010000229.1:0-2314 GCA_034430555.1 Anaerolineae bacterium
GCCAGCGCAGGGCAATCGTCAGGGAACCGTCTGGCAGCCGTACAGTACTTTTGGGCTATAGAATCAATACTGGAATCAGGCCCAATACTAGGTACGGAAAGATTACAGCCATGTCCAGTGTTACCATGACCATAGACAAACCGCAATCCGAACCGTATTTCACCATCAAAGAAGAGCACGTGCCGTCCCGGCGGGTGCTGCTGACCGAATTCCCGTATACCGTTGGCCGCGCCCGCGACTGCGACCTGGTCGTGGACCAGAATGGCGTCTCGCGCCTGCATGCCCGGCTCGATTTCCAGCACGAGCAGGTCACCGTGACCGACCTGGGCAGCACCAACGGCACCTTCGTCAACCGCCAGCGCCTGGAGCCGCACAAGCCGCGCCGCCTCAAGTCCGGCGACGTGGTCACCCTGGGCGGGGACTGCGCCCTGGAGTTCGACGACCCGGCGGCCACGGCCACCATCCCGCTGGTGGATGCGTCCATCCCCGGCCTGGTGCTGGACGAAGCCGCCGCCGCCGTCAGCATCGACGGTGACCGCCTGGACCCGCCGCTCAGCCCCGGCCAGTTCGCGCTGCTGTACCTGCTGGCGGAGAATGCCGGCTCGGTGGTCACGCGCGAGGACATCCGGCTGCGCGTCTGGGGGCCGGATGAAGACATCACCGACCAGACGCTGGACGCCCTGGTCAGCCGCCTGCGCAAGCGGCTCGGCGCTGCCGACCCGACCCACGATTACGTCGTGACCCGGCGCGGATTCGGCCTGATCTTCCGCAATAAGATTTGAGTCGCTGCCCGGCTTACTTGAGGTAGGGCAGACGTGGGGCAAATGTCAGGTTTACGCGGGTGAGGCGGAGCCTGGCCGTCAAGTTTGGGCCGCCAGAATCGACTATCCTGATAAATGTGGCGCGAGGCCCGAATGCCCCCCAGGGCCTCTAACCCACACTCCCCCAAATTCCCCGAAGACCAGGCACTCCTCCTCCGAGGGGTGTCTGGCTTCCGGGGAACCTCTATTTCACCGGCCCCAACATCTGCGATTTGAATTCAACCCCGGCTGGTTTATACTTGGTTAAGTAGTCTTATTAGTTGCGGGAGTCATCTCGGCAACCACAGGGGGCGCTGGTGTCCTATATCTTCATCAGCTACAGTCACAAAGACAGCGAATATGTACAGGAGCTTGCGACCACGCTGGAAGACGAGGGATTCGAGGTCTGGATTGACGAGCGTATCGATTACGGCTCCGCCTGGCCGCGTGAGATCGAAAAACAACTCGATGGCTGCGGTGCGTTTATCGTGGTTTGCAGCCCCAACTCACGCCAGTCAGATTGGGTGATGAATGAGCTCAATCGAGCCCTATCCCTGAAAAAGCCGATTTTCCCCTTGTTACTTGAAGGTACGACATGGTTAGAGGTGGAAGCTAGGCAGTACGTTAAGGTTATGGATGGCTCGATGCCGCCGCCGCGCTTCTATGACACTCTGGAGAATGTTATTCCCCGTCGCGCCAGGGTAAGCCCGCCGCCTCCCCGTCTGGCTCCAAAACAGCCCGCGCATCCCCCTAAGCCAACAAAAGCGAGCGAGAAGAAACCTACAGGGTGTTTCTCACTTGCCGGATGGACGCTCTTGGGCTTGGTATTTGGTGGTTGGATAGGCGGGCTATTATATGTAATTCCTATGATTGTTTTCGAGCTTGCAGGACAGCTTTTCGCCGGGGAAACACTTGATTTAAATAGAGCAGAAATAACCTCTGGTCATCAAATCACGTTGGGTATTATGGTCTTCGGCTGTGCTATTTTCTTAGCACTTTCTATCCTTTGGAATGAAATCAAAATTCGCAACGAATAGCCTATCGTCGCTTGTGCAACCCCCTAGCGCGAAAACGTGTACTCTCGCGGCGTGGTGTCGCCTGACCGGCGCAGCGCCGCCTGCCCGTTGAGGCGCACGGTGAGCGTCCACGGCATTTCTTCCGCCCCGCAGGTATCAAACATATCGATCCGCACCCGGTACTCGCCCAGCGGCGCTTGGCCCGTCGGCCAGGCTACCTGCTCGACCCGTTCGTCCGCCCCCGGGCTGCACGGGTACCCGGCGTCGGCGGACAGGCGTCCCCCCGTGCCCGATTCCGGCCAGCCGTAGTAGATGGCCGTCCCGTTCGGCTCGGTCACCGTCAGGTCGAGGTCGGCAGGACCCGTCCAGCGCAGCGTGACCTCGATGTCGTTCCAGGCGAGGTTGCCCGTCTCCGCCAGCAGCGCCCACAGGTCGAAGGCCGGGATGCCCGCCAGGCCCGCCGGGAAGGCGCCCCACACGTCCAGGTAGGCGATCCAG
>DAOUEM010000230.1:0-10576 GCA_034430555.1 Anaerolineae bacterium
TAAACCAGTTGTCGCGAAGAGTCAGAGACATTGCCCCCTCTTTTCTGTCCATAACAAGCGTGGAACCTCGACGAGGCTCGCCGGGCGTTCGCCAGTGCCTCGAATATAGCGCACAACTGCTGGTGACAGCTCCATCCGATGAGTATACACGGAAACCCATCCCCGGCTTCATGGTGACGGACTCCAGCGTCCACTGCCTGATAACCCTGGTGGGCATAAGCGCTGAAAGAGCGAAACAGGATTCCGATCCCAGGCTGTGCTCTGCCCGCTCCCCAGCTTCGAGACTTGGGCGAACGCGGGCCGATGTATCCTGCGTGATACAATGATAGGACCGGCGAAGATAGCAAGACATAAAGGGGGGCACTATGCCTGAATTGACGTTTCGTAATGTGATGCTATTGATCGCCGCTCCCGGCCGCTCCCAGCGAGGCGTCCGCAGTCCGGCCTTAGTCAACATCGATGATCTGGCGCTTCAGGACATCGTCCAAGCGATGCGCGAGAAGCTCTACCGGTTCCGCTGGGCCACCTGTGATCCCTGGCTTGAAGTCGATTCGCAGGCTGGGCGCATCGGCCCCATACCCGATATTAACGAGATACCCACGCTTAAGAAGCGGTTTTCATAACGGAACAGATTGAGAGGCAAACGTGAACTTATGAAATCTCTGTAATCACCTCCTTGCTTAGTTGGCGTACGACCCGTATGGCAAGGGCAACAGAGATGCGGGAAAATTGCCAGTCCGCAGGATTAGCGCATTGACGCCAACGGTTGTTGCTTATAATACAACGCCGTTCCGTATTACTCAACCAAAGTTGACTTCTCAGGCGAAACGTTGTATAATGCCCAACGATACTGAGAAATTTGGGGGATATCGTTGAGTGAAATTAAGTCATTGGCCCGTGGGTTGCTACTCTTAAACTTGCTGGCCGAAGCCACGAATGGCTCTGGTGTCACCGAACTCGCCAAACAACTCGATATCAACAAAAGCAGCGCTTCTCGCCTGCTTCAGACTTTGGCTCAGTACGGGTACGTCGAAAAGGACGAAGAAACGCGCCGTTATCATCTGGGGGCGCAGGTTGTGGTGTTGAGCCGCAGCGTCTTAACCCGAATGCCATTGCGTGACCAGGCCAAGCCTTTCTTACATAAACTGATGGAACGTACCGGCGAGGGCGCGCATCTGGCGATTGTGGCCCAGGGGCAGGCGCTCTACATTGACCAGGTCGAGTCGCCAGCCACGCTGAGCGTCAACACCGGCGTGGGGACCTTCGCCCCACTGCACTGTACCGCCTTGGGAAAATCTTTGCTGGCTTATGGTGCGACGCCCATGCCGGACGAATTGCAAGCTTACACCCAGCACACCATCACTGATCCGGCTGTGCTGCTGGATCATCTGGAGCAGGTCCGACGGCAGGGTTACGCGACCGACGACGAAGAGTACGCGCACGGCGTGCGCTGTGTGGCGGTGCCAGTGTGGGATTATCGGGGAAAGGTCGTGGGCGCCATCGGCATTTCCGGTCCGATGGGACGGATGGGCCTGGACCGCCTCCCCGACCTGGCTGCGACCACTGCTGAGATCGGTCAGGCACTCTCCGATCGTCTAAGCTTCAAGCGTTCATGAGTCGTCGTATCTTGCGGCGCGATACTGTTACCTGAACCAGACAGCGGCAGGGGGCATTATGGATAAACTCCGGGCAGGTTTCATAGGCGCCGGGCGTATTTCAGATTTGCATGCGTTGGAATACCTGTCCCACCCATTTCGCCGTCGACGATATCGCCCTCATGCGCTCCATGCCGAATATGACTATCCTGGCCCCGGCGGATAATATCGAAGCGGCAAAAATTGTCGCCGCCATCGCCGCGCCCGATGGCCCACTAACCGGCCCCGACCCCGAGACTTTGATGGACGCCTGGGGCCTATCGGTCGATGATGTTGTGGCAGCGGCCAGGCGTGTTTTGCAGCGTAAAGGGTAAGTTCAGGTCAGTCGATCACGAGGGCGCAGAGACACGCGATTTGCCCCGTGATTCAATCTCCGCGAGGGAGCAAAATGAGCATTAAAACAATCGAAAACTACGTAGACGGGGAGTGGGTTTCCTCTGTATCGGATCGCACACTGGACGTCGTCAATCCCGCCACCGCCGAGCCTATCGCCAGGGTACCGCTCTCGACCGCCGAGGAGGTGGCGCAGGCTGTCCAGGTTGCCCAGGACGCCTTCCAGGAATGGCGCGAGACGCCTCCCTACAGCCGCGCCCGCGCCATGTTCCGGCTGAAGGAGGCCATCGAGGACAATTTCGAGGTCCTTTCTCGCACCATTGTCGAAGAACACGGCAAGATCATCGACGAGGCGCGGGGGGAGGCCCGGCGTGCTATCGAGAACGTCGAAGGGGCGGCGGCCATCCCCTTCTTGATGATGGGTTACAATCTGGAAGATGTGGCGACCGGCATCGACGAGTACGCCATCCGGCAGCCGCTGGGCGTGTTTGCCTGTATCGCGCCGTTCAACTTCCCGGCAATGGTGCCCTTTTGGTTCTTGCCCTATGCCGTGGCCTGCGGCAACACTTACATCGTCAAACCTTCTGAACAGTGCCCGCTCAGCCAGGCCAAACTGTTCGAACTACTCGACGAAGCGGACTTTCCGCCAGGGGTGGTCAACCTGGTCAACGGCGACCGGGTGGCAGCCGAAGCGCTTTTGCAGCACCCGGATGTAAAGGGCGTTTCGTTCGTCGGTTCTACGCCTGTTGCCCAACACGTCTATCAGACCGCCACCGCGCACGGCAAGCGTGCCCAGTGTCAGGGCAGTGCCAAGAATTTCCTGGTGGTGATGCCAGATGCGGTGTTAGACCGCACCGTCGCCGCCATCATGACCTCGGCGTTTGGGACTGCCGGGCAGCGTTGCCTGGCCGGCTCGGTGGTGCTGGCGGTGGGCGAGGTCTACGAGCCGCTCAAGGAGAAACTCGTCGAAGCGGCCAGCAAGCTCACCGTGGGCAATGGCCTGGACGAGAGCGTTCAGATGGGGCCGGTGATCTCAGCCGCAGCACGCGACCGCATCCTGGACTACATCGAGCAGGGCCTGAGCGCTGGCGCCCGGCTGCTGCTGGATGGTCGCGGGATTAAGGTAGAAGCATATCCTGCCGGTTACTTCGTGGGGCCGACCATATTCGATGCCATCACGCCGGAGATGACTATCGTCCAGGAGGAAATCTTTGGCCCGGTGCTGGGTATCATGCAGGTCGAAAGCTTTGAACACGCGCTGGAAGTGCTGCATACCAATCGCTACGGCAATGCGGCTTCGATTTTCACCGCCAGCGGCAAGTGGGCGCGCGAGTTCCAGTATCGCGCCGAGGCCGGCAACATCGGCGTCAACATCGGCATTGCTGCGCCCATCGCGGCCTTTCCTTTCTCCGGGATGAAGGACTCGTTTTTTGGCGACCTGCACGGGCAGGGGTTCGATGGCATCAACTTTTTCACCGAACGCAAGGTCGTGATTACGCGCTGGTTCTAGCGGGCTGATCATGACCGCCGAGTCCTGTCCGTCACAGCACTATCAGGCAGGGTTCACTGGCTTTTTAGAGAGCACGTGCACAGGAGCTGCGATTCATCATGGAATTGGGAACCTTTGGCGCCGTCTTTAATGCCGCGATCATGCTCGAAGAGCATCTGGCCCAACGCTACGAGGTCCAGAGCGCCCACCAGACCGGTGACAGGCAAACAATCTACCGGGCGCTGGCCAGGGGCGGCAAGAAGCGCCTCAAGCGGCTGGAGCGTATCCGGCGCGAGACGGTCACCGAGATGATCCTGGAACCGATCCACGATCTGACCCTCGGCGAAATCCTGGCCGCCCTGGAGACCGTGGACACCAGCGCGCCGCTTTCGCCGGAGGAGGCGCATCGGCTGGAGCTAAGCGCCGGCGCCTTCTACGAGCAGGCCGCCGAGAAGATCGGGCTGGCCGAGGCCGGGCGTGCACTGCGGCGGTTGGGCCAGGAGAACGCCAAACGCGCCGCCCAATTAGCGGGATAAGCTGTCGTTTCGGGGGTGAAACAACATGGGATCGCACATGGCAACCTTGGGGGCCGGTTTGGTCGGTCGCGTCCACATCGAAGCGTGCCTGGCGCGTGGTGCGCGAGGCTTTCGACCTTTTGGTCCTCCTGGCCGAAGACCTGGGCGTCGACCTGGCCCTGGAAGGCGTGTTCGGTCACCTGGCCCGCGATTACTACACCACCCTGGAACTGCTGCGCCACTACGACTCGCCGCGCCTGGGTGTGAACTTTGATCCGTCACATGGCATTCTCTACGGCAATGACATCCCGTGGGCCGTGCGGCAATGGGGACCTCGCATCAAACACGTTCATCTTCCCCTTGCCAGGCGAGGGGTGAGTTCCCTGGCGATCGTTCTTTGGGGCGCTGGATGAGATTGGTTACGCCGGTTATCTGACCGTCGAGTTCGGGTCTTTTGACTACTATCGCCAGGTGCTTGAGAGCGATCCGGTAGCAGCCGCGACAATCTCCATGGAACAACGCATCGCCAGGCATCCCAACGGGAATCCAGGGAGACCCTGGAAATGGTATCGGCCTTGACACACCGCTCAATGACGGACATCAGCGCCACGCTCCCAGGCGAGGTTATCAAACCGGCCCTTGAGTATCCAGGCATCCAAGAATTGATCGATGTTGATTCGATTGAGGAGGTAGACCTTAAAGCGGCTTTCCAACAACGGATGGAAATCTGGACGATCCTGGTGCCTGGCACATTTGTCGCACAAGTTGGAAGCGAGTGAAGCTGAGGATGGGGATAAAAAACAAACAGCCAGCACAGAGGCTGACTGTTCGACGTGCACACGCTGGGTGCCTGCCACTTCTGGCGTGCCTGGAGGGATTCGAACCCCCGACTTTCTGCTCCGTAGGCAGACGCTCTATCCACTGAGCTACAGGCACATGTATGAGGATATTATACTAGCCAGGTGAACACTGTCAAGGTTCGATGACGCGGCGCGACGTGTGCCCTACGGATAACCAATTCCGGGAGAGATCAGCGGGCCACCTGCAACGTTTCGCGGTTAGGGGTATTGAACCGCTGCCACAGGCCGGCTAAAAACCCATCCCGCCGCGGCAGGTCCAGGCAGCAGAAGCTCTCCTGCATGGCCTGGACCGTGTTCATCTCCAGCGTGATGGTGGGCGGCACGGGCAGGGCGCGCAGGGCCGCCAGGATGGGCGTGTAATCGAGCACGCCGTCGGTCAGGGCCTGGTGCGTGTCGATGCGGCCATCATGGTTGTTGGTGTGGACGTGCACCAGGTACGGCTCGAAGGCCGCCAGCCAGTCCTGGAACGGCGTTTCCGAAAACAGCGAGGTGTGCCCCACGTCCAGGCAGGCGCGCAGGTAGGGCGAATCGACCGCTTGCAGGATGTCGACCAGCAGCGCCGGGTCGGGTTCCCACATGTTTTCCAGCGTAATGATGAGATTGAGCGCGGCAGCGTGCGTCACCACCTGTCCCCAGAAGTCGATGTTACGCCGGGTCCAGCCTTCCCGGTATATGGGGTGGCGGATGCTGGCGATGAAATTGGTATGAAAGACGATGTTCTGCGCGCCGAGCGCCGCCGCGACTTCCAGTCCTTCGTACGTGCGCCGCAGCGTCACGTCGCGGATCAGGGGGTCCGGGCTGCCCGGCGCCATATCCATAAACGCGCCGTGCACGGCCAGCGGCCCTGCCAGGTGGTCCAGCCCCGACCGCTGGTAGGTCATCAGCAGGTCGCGCCAGTTGCCCGCCAGCACGTCCGGGTAGGCAAAAGTCTGGATTTCCAGGCCCAGCCCGTAATCCAGCGCAAGCGGCAAACAACTGCTAAAATTATGTTGGACTGTGCCGAGCAGGATTTGATCGACCACGGCTGTACCCTCGTGCATCCACTAAAAACGGTTCCTATCTCTAGCGTACAACAATGCTGGGCTAATGAAATAAAAAATTCCGGAATAGTGACAAATTTCTGACGGTTGTATAGGATTGTTAAAAAGCTTTAACCTCTAGGAGGTGGTTGGTGGGTCGTCGGGTTATGATAGGGGTAAGTTTGCTGGCGGGGCTGAGCCTGGCCGCGAGCTTCTGGCCGTCCTGGACGCCGGCTGTGTCTGCCGCTGGCGGCGCTTCCCTGGAAGGGATCGTGGCCGGGTGCGAGGGCTTCCGCCTGACGGCCACCTTGGCCGGCACGGTAGACGAGGAAGACGGCTTTGATTACGTGCAGCTGCGCGTTTTCGATGCCGCCGGCAGCCTGGTTTATACGGCCGCGCCCTGGGGAGTGGTTTTCGGCCAGCAGGAGACGCTGGACTTCGTCGCCGGCTACGCGCAGATGCCCGTGGCCGGGCCGCTGCTGTTCGTGCTGGAGGACATCAACCGTCTGGTCGGCCAGCGGCTGCCCTCCATCGCCAGTGCCCTCGCCCCGGTGCAGTGCGAGTCGCTGCCGGAAGCGCCCATGACCTCCTCCACGACGCGGTGCGCCGTGCGGCTGCGCACCGGGCCGGGCCTGAACTACCGCTGGCGCCGCTTTCTGGAGCCGGGGATGACCTTCACAGCGGTGGGCCGCCTGTTCGATTCGTCGTGGCTGCAGGTGCGGCTGGACGAGTCGGGGCTGGTTGGCTGGGTCTATGACGGGCGCTGCCTGCCGGGTTCGCCGGCGGAAGGCACCTATGACCATCTGCCGGTCACGTTTTTCCGCACCGCCGACGAGGTCATGATGTACGAGTATCATCTGCCCTGATCGCCGGGCAGCCGAGCCGCACTTCACCGGAAGGCTATCATCGACGTTTCTACGCGGTGTGGTGTGAACGGCGTAACCTGTAGAGTTTTTTGGGGAAAGGCAGGCCACAGTGGGGGATTTACTGGTCCACATCGCCGAAAACGAGGAAGCAATCACCCGTGAGTGGAGCAAGGCGCTGCGCGACCTGCCCCGGTCGCCCTATGCCCAGTTGGACGACGAGGCGCTGACCGGCTCGAGCCGGCGCTCCTGCCAGGCGCTGCTGCGCGTCATGCAGACCGGCGACATGGGCGACATGGCCGACATGCTCCGGGCCAGCGCCCGCGTGCGCATCGCCAACGGCATGACCTACAGCGATAACATGGCCGCCTGGCTGCTCTACCGGCAGGTGATCCAGCAGGTGCTGGCTGAACACCTGCGGGAAGAGGATGGCTGGGAGCAGCTCGTCGACCGGGTGGACGCCGTGATCGACTGGGTGATGACCGTGCTCTACGACGTCTACAAAAAGGAGCAGAAGCTCGACGCCGGCTAGCGCGCCCTACCAGACGCGCCCTGGCGGCAGGGCCTCGTCCGGTGCGTCCCGGGGGCGTGCTCCGGCGATAACGCGCTGCTCGTCCTCGCCTGATGGTATAATATCCCCCATGAAAACCCTTCACGTGTCCCTGCCGGACACCCAACTCCGCACCTACGTCCACGGCCAGGGGCCGGACGTACTCCTGCTGCACGGCTGGCTGAGTTCGGGCCGGATGTGGCACGGCTTGATGCGCGCCCTGGGCGGGCAGTATCGCCTGTGGGCGCCGGACCTGGCCGGCTTTGGCGATTCGCCGCCGGTGGAAGCGGGGACTCCGCCGGCGCTGGTCGATTACGTGCGGCAGGTGGTCGACTTCTGCGCGGCGGTCTCGATCCGGCCTTACGCCGTTGCCGGTCACTCGATGGGCGGGCTGCTGGCGCTTACCCTGGCCCTGGAACACCCCGATCTGGCCGAGCGGCTGGTGCTGCTCTCGCCCACGGTTTCCGGCAAGCTGTGGGGCAAGCTGGACACCGTGCTGACCAGCGGGCCGGGCCGGTGGGTGCTGCACACCGCGCGGCGGCTGTGGCGGCAGCCCTTGATGGTGCTGATGCCCTCGTTCTTCGCCTTCGCGCCCCGCCACTTCATCTCGGAGGCGGCCCGGCGCAAGGCGGAAGACGCCCGCAAGGCCACCTGGGAATCGGCGTATGGCAGTTTGCGGGCCGTGCTGGACAGCGACTGCTCCGCGCGCCTGCCGGAGGTCCGCCAGCCCACCCTGGTGATCGTCGGGGCGCGTGATATGACGATCCCACCATCGGAGGGCCAACTCGCCGCCGAGCGTATCCCGGGGGCCCGGCTGGTAGTGCTGCCGCGCGTCGCCCACCAGGTGACCGACGAAGCGCCGGACGACGTGCGCCGCCATATGCTGGCTTTTCTCCAGGCCGATGGCGACACCTTCGCCGGGGAGGACTGACCCATGGCCGACACGTTACGCCTGTTCATCGCGCTGGAACTGCCCGCCGCCGTACTGGAGGCGCTGACCGCCGTCCAGGATCAGCTCCGCGCCGATGGCCCGCGCCGCGCCGTCCGCTGGACGCGGCCCGAAGGCATCCACCTGACGCTCCAATTCCTGGGGGAGACGCCCGCCGCCCGGCAGGATACCATCCGTGGGGCGCTGCAGCAGGCCAGCCAGGGGCACGGGCCGCTGGCGCTGCGGGCGGAAGGTTTGGGCTGTTTCCCCAACCCGTCCAAGCCGCGCGTGGTGTGGGTCGGCCTGACCGGCGACCGCCCCGCCCTGGAGGCGCTGCAGCAGGCCGTCGAGGGCGCGCTGGCGCCGCTGGGCTTCCCGCCGGAGAAGCGCCGCTTCAGCCCGCATTTGACGCTGGGCCGCGTTCGCCGCGAGGCGCAGCCGGCGGAGGTCAAAGCCCTGGGCCGGCTGGTGCAAACCAATGACCTGGGCCTGGTGGCCGCCTGGACCGCCGGCACGGTTTCCCTGATGCGCAGCGAACTGCGCCCGGCTGGCGCGCACTATACGTGCCTGGCCGCCGTGCCGCTGGGCTGACGCCGTTGGACGCTCACCCCGCCTGTGCTACAATTCCGACCAACGATGAAGGATTTTTCCAAGGAGGTTGGTTCTGGACTCATTAGACCTGGCCCGCACGATCATCGACGTGATTGAGGACGTGAAGGGCGAAAACATCGTCCTGATTGACCTGCAAGACGTGACCCTGATCGCGGATTATTTTATCATCTGTACCGGCAACAGCGACCGCCAGTTGAAGGCCATCGTCGAGCACATCCGCATCGACATCAAAGACGTGCTCGGCGTGCTGCCCCATCACATCGAAGGGAAGGCCGCCTCCGGCTGGACCCTGCTCGATTACAGCTCGGTGGTCGTGCACGTTTTTTCGGAAGAACTGCGGGACTACTACGACCTGGAAGGCATGTGGCAGGAGGCTAAAATCCTGCTGCGGATGCAGTAACGCACTACCGCACGGACACGCACAAGCCCCGGTTGACCAGCCGGGGCCTTTTGGGGTATTGGGATCACGGCTGATAAAGTCTATGTGCGCAAACCAGATCGTTGATGCTGTCCAGCAGTTCGTGGGTGATTGGATCATAAGTGAATGTCACACGGGTTGTTGTGCTGAGCTGCAAATTCATGTTTCCTGCATGCCCTAACCCGCAGGGAGCATAATTTTCATCCCAGGTGCCATTTATCGTAGCTTTGTACAAATATGAACCCGCTGCAATCTCAATCGTGTTTTCCCACAGGCCGCTGTTAGCGTTGTAGATCAGCGCGCCCTGGGGGCAATCAGGCGCCCAGTTATTTGGACAGCCAATATTCTGTAAGAAATCTCCTGCAATATTCACCGAAGTTGGCATGGCTGCAGGGGTATCATCATACAGCGCCAGGTTGGTTGATATCTCGACAAAATCTAACTCAAGCTCACCCTGCTCAGTCTTGACGTCTAGAACCCAGTAAGGGTTTGGTTCCCAGCCTGAGCCCATGTTGATGAGATCATCGTAAACCACTGCAAGGGTACCACGCGTACGGACTTGAATGGAGAAATGATTGGCTGGTTGAGCGCCGATGGTCAGGATGTACCATTGGTCAGGCTCAAGTTGAAGGTAGGCCAGTGTCCCGTCAACAGGTGTGTCATACCACCAGAGGCGACTCTCATTCTGTTGGTGCCAGAGGCCAATAGTTCTCCAGTGCGAATCGCAACAACCGGTTGCGGCAAGATTGATCTGATAATTGGCTAAGTGTGCATCTGTATTTCTATACTGGAATGCAACACTGACACTTTGTCCGACGCGGATATCACCTAATTCAATGCCAGATGTCCATCCATCTTCTTTCCCCCGCCACACTATCTTTTCGCCGGTATATTCCAGATCAGGGTATCCAAATTGAGCCCATAGCGGCGATAATCTGCGACCGGCAAATCCATCACATAAGGTGACAACAGATTGCCCGACAAACGCCGACGTAGGTAGTAGGGTTGGCGTTGGCGGCCAGGTCGGTGATGGGGTAAAGGTTAGCGTACTTGTGGATGTGCTGGTTGGGGTTTGTGTTGGGGATGGCGTACCGGTTGGTGCGTCTTTTGGTGTATCGGTCGATGACGGTGTTTCAGTCGGTCTATCGGTTTCTAACTGAGCGAGATTGGTTGGGGGTGTTGACTCAGGAGTATTAGCTGACGCCAATAGCGATAGCCCAATAACAACAACAATGACCGCACTAATCAGGAGAATCGCGCCAATAATGCAAGCGCCCCGGATGTTTGTATCGTCTTTTTTCTTGTCGATTACAGACGGTTCCGGTGTTGGCACG
>DAOUEM010000231.1:0-7297 GCA_034430555.1 Anaerolineae bacterium
GACTGGGATGTTGCTGATCCAAGTATCTTTTTCACAGGAGAACTACTAGCTTATCTAAAGTGGATAACTCATAGAAACCCAGATATCCCGATAGATGTAAGCAAAAATCTGTTGACATTGGTTTCAACAGATTTGAATAAATCACTGGAGCTTCTAGTTCAAAATGACTCTTTAAAAAAGCTAAACGATAACACATGGCAATTTCTAGGATTCCGTTGACAAGTCGTAACCCTATTTCGTAGATGTTTTTACTTGTCATTTCAAGGGCATGGTTTTCAACTTATCCATGCCCTTTTTTTCCAATTTAGTCAGGAATCCAACACTACTCAAAGATTTTGTGACGAGATTTCGCCGGCCCAGCAGCACCGTAGACCGCCCTACCGCCAGTCTGCAGCACTCAACTCGTAACAAAAAGTATATTTTTGGCGCGAGTTTTCTTGACCTCAACAGCGCTGCTTAATCGCCCCCCCTACCCTCCAGGTGTCAGCGCCAGCAGCAGTACGATCACCAACAGCACAGCAGCCACCACAGCAATCCCCGCGATCACGTACAATAACAAGCGTCGGCCAGCGCGAGGGCTACGGGCTGTGGGCATACACGCCTCGCCCCGAGGCGTCGCGCTGGGTCACATTTGACATTCTGCGGTCATTGTCGCGCCTGAGCGAAAACTCGGACTGGTTGAGCGACGAGCCGCGCACCCCGTTCAGGCCGTACCACAGGGTTAACCGCCGATATTAGGTTTCCCGGCAGGCAGCGGGCTTCTCCCCGGATCACCGCGTCTGCCGGATGGCGCCTGGCCGCACGGACGGTGATGTCGAGTCCGCATAGCGCGCAGGAAACCCGGTCATTCGTCAGGCAACCTGATCTTCAGGCAGGCCCCGGGCAGCAGCACCTTGATGCCGTGTTGCTCGGTATCCGACAGCAGGGTCAGGCGATTCTCTATCTGCCGCAAATGGGCCGCGCCGAACGGTGGGGTAAACACCATTTTCACCCCCTTTGTACCCCGACCCTGTATGATTGGACCGAAAAAGAATGGGGCCTACGTGCGCTGCGCAATCAGGTTTTCTGTTTGTAAGTGCATAATGCGCTCTAGATTCCGGGCACGTACTGGTGCTTGATCGCCCTGTACTCGGCAAGCGTTTTTTCCGCCGGTTCGTATCCCTCTGGGATTGGGCGCTTCGAAAAGGTCTGGAAGTAGAGCACGCTCGCATCCCGCCACCAACGCGCCTCTTTCTCTTGAATCCGCAGCAAGGAACGGACATGTGCGAACCGCGCTGGATCGACCAGGGATTCCAGCGAGTCCCAGGCGCGCTGCAACCCGCGTACTGCGTCTACGCCCTCCTGGTACCGGTGACAGAGCGCTTCCCACAGGGTCGAACCAGACGCCAGGCGATAGTCCCAGGACAGGTGGTGAAACCAGAGCAGCAGTTCCTCAGGGCAGGTCTCCAGACTGGCGTAGCGTTCACGCACCGGCGCACGGTACTGGGCGACGGCATTGCTGCCGCTAGCGGTGCGATCAAACCCCAGGCCCTGCGCATCCGCCCGGTGGTAGTAGATGGATGTCCAGTCGGCGCGTGTGTCGTCAACCCAGGGACCCGGCCCGTAGTGATGGCCCCGCGCCATCAGGTGATGCAGGCCGAGCGGAGTCATGTAGTTGACCACGGCCTCACGCGACTCCATCATCATGGCGCTGGCCGGCTCGACGAATCGCCGGTCATTGGTGAACGTCATCCGCAGCCACTCTTCAGCAATGTGTTCCGGGCTCAGCGCGTGATCCCAGGCCAGCCGCCCAAAAGCATACCAGTTGGCCTGCGCGAATGGGTGGCCGCACCAGTTACGATCTGTGCCAATGTTGGTGACTCCGGCGATGCCAGTTACGGTGTGATGGTGAAGGGTGCCATCAACTGCTGCCGCTACTGTAGAGCCTGCTCCTTCGGCGTAAGTGTCGGAGTCCAGGCATTCTTTGAATAATGGGGCCAGATAGGCCAAATGCGTGGCAAACCCCAGGTATTCCTGTGTCATCTGGAACTCGATAAGGAGCGGAGTTTTGGGCATGGCGCCGAACAATGGATGAAACGGCTCGCGCGGCTGAAAGTCAATGGGGCCATTCTTGACCTGCACCAGGACGTTGGGACGAAACATTCCGTCCAGCACCGTAAACTCGTCATAGGCTTGTTTCGCGCGGTCATCGGGGACGCGGTGGTCATAGACAAACGCCCGCCACATGACCACACCTCCCTGCTCAGCCAGGGCATCAGCCAGGAGATTGGCGCCATCGGCGTGGGTGCGCCCATAATCCTGCGGGCCGGGCTGTCCCTCGGAGTTGGCCTTGACCACGAAACCGCCGAAATCCGGAACATGCCGGTAGATTTCTTCCGTCTTACGCCTCCACCAGGCCTGCACGCTTTTGTCGAGCGGATCGGCTGTGTCAAGTCCGGCTAACTCGACCGGCGCGCTGAAGCGGGCGGTCAGGTAAACCTTGATGCCGTAAGGGCGGAAGACGTCGGCCAGCGCGGCCACCTTGATCAGGTAGGGTTCTGTCAGCACCAGCGCGTTGGCGTTGACGTTGGTCAGCACGGCACTGTTGATGCCCAGCGATGCGTTGGCGCGGGCGTAGTCCCGGTAGCGCGGATCGACATAGTCCGGCAGCTTATGCCAATCCCATAGTGAGAAACCGGCGTAGCCGCGCTCGACGGTCCGGTCCAGGTTGTCCCAATGGTTGAGCACCCGCAGCGCAACGCGGGGTTGTGACGTGATCGCCAGGTCGCTGATGTCGCACTGCGTTTGCAGCAGCCGCAAGAAATGGAACGCTCCGTACAGCACGCCCACGTCCGTGTTCGCAGCGATGGCGAAACATGCCCATCCGTTGACGATCACCGCCGCGAGCACGAATCCTTCTTCTCCGGCCTGTGCCAGTTGATCATCAAGGTCCAGAGAAGCGATCCAGGGCGAATGCTGTGGCGTGCCGACGATCAGCGTGCCGCTGCGCGCGACCGCAGCCTCGACGGGGATTTTTTCGCCTAACAGGCCGGTCAGTCCCCGTTCTAGCTCTTCACCCGCCGCAGCCAGCGTGGGCGAGGCGCCGCTGACGACAAGCGCGGTGATCTGCGCGCGATACTGACTTCGCCTGTCCTCGTTGTCTACGCGCTCGTAGCGCAACCACAGCCGGTAGCCGTCCTCGCCTGGCGGACGGCTAGTTGCTTTTTGCCCCATGATGTTTACTGTCCCCTCAATGCGGTCAGGCGCAAATCGCGGGCCGGTTTTGCCGCACCGTAGACATGATAGTAAAAAGGATCATCCCGGCCAATAGAGCCGCGTTGCACCGGCTGCCGGGTCAGCGCCGATTTATAGAGGGCGGCCAGGAATTCGATGGTATTACGCGCCTGCGGGCCGGTGGTTAACGGCGCTTCACCGCGCTCCAACGCATCCAGGATGTGGGTCAGTTGGGCGGTATGGCTGGCTCGTACATCTTCCCCAAACGCCTGCCAGCGCGCCAATTCATCCTGGTATGGCGCGTTATCCGGAATGCTAAAGCGCCAGTTTTCGTTGGCGTGCGAGTAGAGATGTTCCAGCTCAACCGTCGCCCGCTGAAAATCAAACCGCACATACGACACCTGCCGGGGCGAGAGGACGCTGTTGACCACACTGCCCAAGGCGCCATTGGCGAACCTCACCAGGGCCATTGAGACATCCTCGACTTCGATGTCCCGGTCCAGCGTGCCCATCATCGCGTTCACTTCCACCCATTCGCCCATCAGCCAGAGGAACATATCCATGGCGTGAATGCCATGCCCCATCGACACCCCGCCCAGCTCCGTGTCCCACTTGCCGCGCCAGGGTACTTCGTAATAGGCATGATCGCGGTACCAGGTGGTGTTGCACATCCCCACCAGCGGGCGGCCCAGTTCACGGTTATCGATCAACCGCTTGAAGTGCTGCACGGCGGAACCAAAGCGCCATTGAAACACCGTGCTGCATGTCAGCCCGACCTCGCGCTCGACGGCTTGCAGCCGGTCTACTTCGTCAAGCGATGCGACTAATGGCTTCTCACAATACACGTGCGCCCCACTTCTGAGCGCCTGGATGCACTGCTCCAGGTGCAGGCTGGGCGGCGTGCAGATATGCACCAGGTTGGGCTGCTGTTCGACCAGCATGGTTTGCATATCCGCGTAACGATGGGCGAGGCCGTGTTCCTCGCAAAAACGCTCCAGGTTTTGGGGCGCCACATCGACAGCAGCCACCACTTCAACCCGCTGCTCTTCATGCTGCAGGGCTCTAATGTGAGCGCCCGCGATACCACCGGTGCCGACTATTGCCGCGCGAAAGGGTTTCATCAGACGTTATCCTTTTGGCGAATGAAGACCTGTTGAACGCCCACTATCATACAGCGCATATGCTCTGCCCCAACAAATCATCGCTGGCCCTGCCTAAGGTGCGCCGCTGCAGTGGAAAATGGGTGAGTAGCTCGCTTTTTTCGATCGCTCAAATTGACAGAATTTCAATAATGCGCTATATCATATATCTGAATGTTTAAAGCCTCAACAGGTAGGAGCCTGCATACTTGCTTAATCGACTGCAACGCAATTGTAAGTCGTCAACAATCGGCAGGCCGGTTGTTTTTTATCTGTTTTGCAAGCGCTTGCAAAAAGAGTCACCTAAATCCACTGTGCGCAAGTTCAGGTTTGGAGGCGTTGATGGCGGGTAAAACGCAGAAGCAGTATCCCGCAATTAAAGGCTTGACCTGGCACCGTGATCAGTACTACTCATTTTATACCCCGCTGGATTGGCACCGCTTCTACTGGGCGGACGATCGCCAGGGTGAAATCCATGGCCCCGACCCGGATGATCCCCTGACCGTGTTTGCGGTCGATGTTAAAGACCTGGGCACTCAAGTCACAGCCGATGATCTGGATGTTTTAGCTGAGGGCTTCTTCGAAAGCATCGAACAGCTACCAGAGTCTCATATCGAGTTTCGTGATCAAAAAACGGCTGGCTCACAACTTAAGCTGGAAACCAAATATACCTTCCGCGAACAGGGCGAAACCCGCAAATGCTGGGTGCGTGTGTTTTATCACGGGACCCGCCAGATCGCAATGACGGCGCAGGGCGCCACGCCCGAAAAATATGATTACTGGCTGCCCTGGTTTTTTGAAGCCATGATGACCGCCCAGGTCCACAGCACGAAACCCCAATTTGAATCCCGGTAACTGACCAGGTCCTGTACCTGCTGACGAGACATCACCCAATGAAATGATAGGAAGGGAGGTGATATTCGAAACCAAAAGAGGTTAGAAGCTAAAACATCCTTGGGCAAAATAGGGAGGAAAAGTTGATGAGCAAGAATGAGCTTTCACGCCGTAGTTTTCTGAAAGCGATGGCAAGCGGCGCGGCGGCCATAGTGGCTGCCAGAGTGGTTCCGCTGGTATCGGCGGCACCAGCCAAGCAGGGGGTGTACAACGAAGCCCCCATGCTGGCTGATTTGGTTGCCGCCGGTGAACTGCCACCGGTTGAGCAACGTCTGCCAGTCAACCCGCGTGTCATTACCCCGTTTAACGAGGTGGGCGAGTACGGCGGCACCTGGCGGCGCGCTTTCAAAGGCCTCTCGGATCGTTGGGGTCCAGTGAAGCTCAACGAAGAAATGGCGATCGAATGGGATGCCCCCGATTCCGATACTACCAACCTGGCGGCTAACTTTATCTCCGAGTGGACACAGAATGAAGATGCGACGGAATTCACCTTCACCCTGCGCGAAGGGCTGAAATGGTCGGATGGTGCGCCCTGGACCACGGACGACGTGCTGTTCTACTATGACAAGATCTTCCTGACCAATCTGCTGAATCAGCCGGGTTTTTACGTCCAAAGCGGTACGCCTATGGATCTTGAAGTCATCGACGAACTGACCTGGACGATAAGGTTCATTCAGCCGAACCCACTGCTGCCCATTAGTATTGCCAAGAGCACCGGCGGTATGACGGGCGGCCCGACGATGGCAGCGCCAAAGCACTACCTGGAGAAATACCTCGGCGATGACGACACCGCCGACCAGGCGCTGATCGACGCGGCCCTGGAAGCCAACGGCCTGACCGCCTGGCAGGAGCTCTGGTACGAAGCCGGCCCGGGTGATGGACGCGGCCCGATCAGCTTCTTCTTCCGCAATCCGGAACTGCCGACGGCTACTGGCTGGATGGCCGAAAACTCGCCGCTCCAAGACCCGTATTTCATGGTACGCAATCCCTACTACCATGCGGTCGACACCGAAGGCAACCAGCTCCCCTACATCGATCACATCCAGCACTCGCTGTTCGAGGATATCCAGACGCTTAACCTGTGGATCGCGCAGGGCTTGATCGACATGCAAAATCGCCACCTGTCCACCCAGGACTACACGTTCTTCAAAGAGAATGAGGCGGCTGGCGATTACACGCTGCTCACCTGGAAGGCCGCTTCAACGCACGCCTTCCACCCGAATGCCAGCCACCCCGATCCGGCCAAGGCGGCGCTGTTTGACACGGCCGAGTTCCGCGAGGCGCTGTCTATCTCCATCAACCGCCAGGAGATCAATGACCTGATCTTCAACGGGCTAATGGAGCCGCGCCAAGCCTCCCCAGTGAGCGGTTCGCCGGAGTACGATGCCGACTTCGAGTCGCGCTGGACGGAGTACGATCCGGATCGGGCCAATGAACTGCTGGATGGGCTTGGCTTTACGGAGCGCGACGGCGAGGGCTTCAGGATTGGCCCTGACGGCAATACCCTGGCCGTCACCATCACCTACACCGAGGTCGGGTTTGCCAGTCCCCCCGACGAAATTCAACTGGTCGTGGACTACTGGCAGGCCGTCGGTATCAGAGTTAACCAGGAAGTTGTCGAGCGCTCACTCTACGAGGAGCGTAATACAGCGGGCGATATCGAGATCGGCAACTGGTTTGTTGACCGCAGTTCGGTGGTCATGGCCGACCCCGGTCGCTACATCGGCACTATTGCGGACGGCCCCTGGGCGATCAACTATTCGAGATGGTTGACCGAAAATGTATACGGCCAGGACCCCGGTAATGGCACCCAGATCGAGCCGCCGGAGGATCATCCGATCCGCCGTATCCGAGAACTGTGGCAAGCAGCGCAGATAGAGCCGGATGAGGCGGCACGCAATGCCTTGTTCATGGAACTGCTCGGCATCCATAAAGAGCATCCATATATGATCGGCACTGTCGGCGAAGATCCGCAGCCGGTAGTGGTCAAGAATAACTTCTACAACGTTGGCGCGAACTTCATCTCCGATGATACGCTGCGTAACGTTGGT
>DAOUEM010000232.1:0-3391 GCA_034430555.1 Anaerolineae bacterium
TGTTGTTTCATGATCCTGACTCATGTCCTGGATCAGTTCCTGGGCAGGTCAACGGCCCAGACCAGTAGAAATCCGGGCCGTCCCTGTGTTTTCGTTGCTGCTTCGTGGGGACGCCTCGTCCCTACGCGGGCCGCCGGGCGTTCAGTTGAACGCCCCTACGACTTGCTGCCAACCCAACTGGAACGCACCACGCAGCCGCTGGCCTGCACGATCGTTTCTCGCGCCACGTAGGTCGTCGACGAGGTGAAGGTCAGGTCGATTGAGATGGTGGCCGAGGTCCCGTAGCTGCCGGAATAGTTCAACCCGCCCGTGTTATACAGCGTAAACGAGAAACCGGTGTTGCTGTAGGTGAAGGTCACGATGGACAGGTCCGCGGCGGGCGTGACCACCAGCGGGATCACCGATGTCTGGCCCACCGTGCCGCCGCAGCCGTGCTCCTGGATGGTCGAAACGTGGCTCCACGCCCCGCCGACGATGCCCCGTGTCGGGACAATGACCGGGGTCGGCGCGACGACCGGAGTCGGCGCGATCACCGGAGTCGGTCCGGGGGGTGGGACCGGAGTGGGTGGCGGTGGCAGCGGGGGCGGGGCCACCGGCAATGGCGGGACGGGCGCGGGCGGCACGTCGTCGCAGGCCCCAGCCGCCTCGACCACGCCCTGGCTCACCCAGCGGCCATCGTCGAGCCGCCACCAGGGTGCGCCGCCGGCATCAGCCGCCTGTCCATCGACGGTGGCGATCTCGCCGCTGCTCAGCCGGCCCAGGATGGTGTAGGCGGTGCCCGGCCCACCCCGCAGGTTGACGTTATCCCCTTCCGCCGGGGTGACGGTGCAGGTCGCCGACGCCAGCAGGGCGTCCAGATCGAGCTGGGACATTGGCTGTGGAATGGCGATCCGCTCCGGCAGCAGGATCAGCGGATCGAGCAGGGCCGATACCACCGTCGAGTCGAACGGCTCCGGCAGTTCGGGTGGACCGGCAGCGCGCAGGTCGGCATCCAACGGTACGCGGACCTGCGTCCCCGCCGGGGCATCCTGAGCGACGCCGAACGCGGTGAGCCGCGCCGTGCCGTCCAGCGTGCTGACGATCATCTCGCCGCCCGCTCCCGCCTGGAAAAAGGCCGTCGACCCCAGCTCGACCGTCACCTCGTTGACGCGCAGCGCGATCGGGCCGGTCCCGCTCGGCGTCTGGATCAGCAGGCCGTCGGGCGGGGCTTCCCGGCAGGCCGGTTCCCCGAACCCGGTCTCGAAGTACACGGCCTGCATCGCCGAAGGTGCCGTAGATGTCCCGTCGACCGTCAGCACGGGCAGGTCGTCCACCGCGCCGGTCAGGAAGGCCGCCGACACCCAGCCGGAGGCCCCCGCGCTCCCGAAAACGATGCGCACCCACGAGCCG
Organism: Anaerolineae bacterium; assembly: GCA_034430555.1. Lineage (GTDB taxonomy): Bacteria > Chloroflexota > Anaerolineae > Aggregatilineales > Ch27 > DAOTXK01. The sequence goes on from DAOUEM010000232.1 coordinate 1,390, forward strand.
TCGGCCAGCCGCCCATCGGCGGTGACCGTTTCCCCGGCGTACAGCAGGCCGATCCGGTCTTCGCTGGTGGAGGGACCACGGCGCACGTTCACGCCGTCCACGGCCCGTACCTCGGTCGTGACGGATGGCGCTTGACCGGCGTCGGTCAGGTTGGAGTCGCCCAGCAGCAGCAGGGTGATCGCCTGGCCGGGCAGCAGGTCCGGCAGATCGGGCTGCAGGCGCAGCAGGGCCACACCCCATTCGCCGGTCGACGGGTCCAGCGGGCTGCCACTCAGACTGCGCAGCGCCGCCACATTAACGATATCACCCGCCATCTGGAATCTGAAGCCAACGGCATCCGGCTGAGCATCAACCGTCAGCATCGTATGCCCATAACAGACCTGGTTGCGGTCCATATCGTTGCAATATTCGCCGGCGGTAACCAGCGCAGTTTCTACCAATATCGAGCAGTCGCCGCCCTGAGCAGCGGCCCTCTCCGGCGCGTAGGCGATCGTCGCCGCGCCCAGCATCACACCACAAACCAGTACCAGACGGTAACGCATCGCATCCCCTCCCAAGAATATTGTTCCGTGTCCAGTATAGACCAAAGCAGGGAAGGGCGGGAATAGGCCTCCGGTAGGCCCGTGGTATGCGCACCGGTTGCGCGCCGGTTGGCATGCGCGCTGGGGCGATGAATTGTGTGGCGTGTATGGGGAACAGCGGCTGGCTGCCTAAGTCTCGCCCAGCATCTCCCGGTAGACGTCGACTGTCTGCCGGGCGATCTGCGCCTGGGTGAAGCGCTCCAGGACGCGCTGGCGGCCTTTGAGGGCCAGCTCGTGGCGCAGGTCGTCGTCGACCAGCAGGCGGCGGATCGCGCCGGCCAGCGCCGTGACGTCTCCCTCCGGCACGATCAGCCCGGCGTCGCCGATCACGTCCGGGATGGCGCCGCTGTCGCTGCCGATGGGCACGGCCCCGCAGCCCATGCCCTCGATCAGCACGCGCCCGAACTGCTCTTTCCAGTTGGGCCGGGTCAGCGAGGGCACCAGCAGGATGTCCAACTGGCGGAAGAAGACGGGCATCTGCATGCTGGGCAGTTGGCCCATGAAGGTCACCCGTTCTTTGAGGCCCCGTTCCGCCGTCAGGCGCTCCAGGGCGTCCCGCTCCGGCCCCCCGCCGACGATATCCAGCCGCCAGTTGCTGATGCCGTCTTCCAGCAGGCGGCCCAGGGCTTTGAGCAGCACGTCCGCGCCTTTTTCCGGCACCAGCCGCCCGACGAAACCCAGCGTGCGCGTCCGCCCGGAGATGGGGCGCGTCGGTGGTCGGAAGGCCTCCGGGTCCACGCCGAACTGCGGGATCACGCTCAGCGGGCCTTCGTAGCCCTTGGCCCGCCAGACGGCAGCCGCGTTCTCCGTGCCCATGATGGCGTGGTCGACATTACGCAGCACCCACCATTCGCCCAGGCAAAAGGGCAGCGGGTAGCCGCGCTTGATATTCTGCCAGCTGAAGAACAGCGTTTTGGCGCCGGCGCGGCGCGCCCAGAACAGCGCCTGCCACGTCGCCAGGTTGTAAGGCTCCTCGTCGATGTGCACGATGTCCGGGGCGGGGTCCAGCCACCGGCGGAAGCCGGGATAGTGGTGCAGGTGGAAGCTGCCGTTAAAGCGGATGGGGTTGACCACCAGGCGGTAGCCGTTGGTATGGGCGCGCTCCAGGGCCGTATTGCCGCGCTCGTCGGTCCAGGAGGGCGGCACCACCACCGTCAGGTCCACGCCCAGGCTGGCCATCTCCTCCAGCTTGCGCTGGTACAGGCCGACGATGCAGGCTTTGCAGAGCATGACGACACGCATACGTCCTCCACGAGATAGTACGGCGGTACTGCCATTAGGACCCAGTATACCCCCGGATCGCGCTTTTGCGGGGGATTCGTGTATTTTGCTGTGTGATTCTGCTGATCTGTACAAGAGCGGGGCGGCGAGTCAAAAAAAACCCTCCGGCCTGTGGGGAGACAGACCGGAGGGGGGCGGCT
>DAOUEM010000233.1:0-6731 GCA_034430555.1 Anaerolineae bacterium
GGATCGTCGCTCATAACGCGTAAAACCTGGTCGATGTTTGTCGATGCTTAACCTATCCCTGATCGTGCTTCATCATACCAGGGTGCGGCGGTCGTGGCTACCTGCCGGAACGATCAGCCGTCGGCAGGCGAGATTGGGGCCGATCGGGTCATGTTGGTGCTTCCGGTGGGTCCGTTTTGTTGTATCCTGAGTGTAACCGAAATAAGGAGTGAAAAGCACAATCATGGCTCAAGTGACCATCAGCTTAACGCTCACCGTGGAAGGCGAGGCCGGCGAAACGCTGCCCCTGCTGGCCGACAAGGTCCGGCAGGTCTCGGCGGCGCTCCAGGCGCTGGCGGACGACGACCCGGCGGTATTCGTCACCCTGCCCAAGATCGACGTGCCGGGCATCACGGCGGCGCCGGACAGGCCCGCCCCAGCCCCGCCCGATCCCTTCCGCCCGGCGATGGTCGGGTGACGGCGCACCGGTGACGGCGCACCTGCGCCCGCCAATCACGCTCATCCCAGGGGGGTTCCCCATGACGACTTTTGAACCGGCCTACCGGCGCCTGCTGGCCGGCGGCGAACTCCGGCAGCGCGTCGAGGCCGCCTACGAAAGCCTCAAGTCCTGCAACCTGTGCGCCTGGACCTGCCGCGCCGACCGCACCTCCGACAAACTGGGGACCTGCAAAACCAGCATACTGCCGCGGGTGAGCAGTTACTTCCCCCACCTGGGCGAGGAAGACCCGCTGCGCGGCGCGCGCGGCTCCGGCACGATCTTTTTCTCGCGCTGCAACATGCGCTGCCAGTTCTGCCAGAACTACGAGCTGAGCGCCGAGGGCGAGGGCGCGGACGTCGACCCGCAGCGCGTGGCCGGCATGATGCTGGAGCTGCAAGCGCAGGGCTGCCACAACATCAACTTCGTCTCGCCCAGCCACGTGGTCGCGCCGATCCTGGCGGCGGTGCTGATCGCGGCCCAGGCCGGGTTGAAGCTGCCGCTGGTCTACAATACCGGCGGCTACGATTCCCCGGCGGCGCTGGCCCTGCTGGACGGCGTGATCGACATCTACATGCCGGACATGAAATACAGCGATCCCGCCGTCGGGCAGAAGTACAGCAAAATACCCGACTATCCCAAACACAACCGCCGGGCCGTCAAGGAGATGCATCGGCAGGTGGGCGACCTGGCCCTGGACGACCGCGGCATCGCCCAGCGGGGGCTGCTGGTGCGGCACCTGGTGCTGCCGGGGGGATTGGCCGGCACCAAGGACGTCGCCCGCTTCCTGGCGAAGCAGGTCTCGGCGGATACGTACATCAACATCATGGCGCAGTACCGCCCGGCTTACCGCGCCGCCTTCCGCGATACTGCCGCCGACCTCGCCCCGCTGAACCGGCCCGTCACCGCTGAGGAAGTGGCCGAGGCCTATCAACTGGCGCGTGAGGCGGGCCTGCATCGCTTCGACCAGCGCCGCCGCTTCGCCTTTTTCGTGGGCGGGTAGGGGGATGAGGCGCGAACACGACGTCGCAGCGCTGATCGACATCCTGCGCGACCCGGCGCGGAACCATGCCACGCACGACGAAGCGGTGTGCCAGTTGGGCCGGCTGAGAGACCACGCTGTCGAGCCGCTGGTCGGCCTGCTGCGCGAGGACGATGCGCGGGTCCGGGGGCGGGCGGCGGCGGCCCTGGGACGGGTCGGCGGCAAGGCGATCAAAGCGCTGCGCCCCCTGCTGGACGATCCCGACGAGGCTGTGCGGGCCGGGGCGGTCCTGGCGCTGGGCCTGACGCGCAATACGCGCGCCGTACGGCCCCTGGTCCGGGCGCTGGAAGATGCCGACCCCGACGTGCGGCGCAAAGCGGCGGTCGGGCTGGGCTGGCTGGCCAACGATTATGCCGTGCCGGCCCTGGTCGAGGCGCTGGAAGACCCCGCCGATTCCGTGCGCGAGGCTGCTCAGGCCGCCCTCAACAAGATCGACGCGGCGGGCTGAGCCTGTTTTTCCCGCCCCCGCCCCCTCCCCGTCTTTACCAAAGTTTAGCCACCGGGTGTGACATTGGCGTACCATTAGCGGTATAGCAAGTGTCTGACCATTCCTTATCATAATCATCGGGAGGGTGATCGATGTCGAAGCGTGCACACGCGAGTCTGGTTCTTTTGATGATAGTCCTGCTGCTGCTGACCCTGGCCCCCGCTTCCGCCCAGGAAGACGGTGGGGTGACCGTGACGCCTGCCGGCGATGCGGTTAACGTGCGCAGCGGCCCCGGTCTGGAGTTTATGGTGCGCGGCACGTTGTATGCCGGCTTCTCGCTGTCGGCCACCGGTCGCAACGACTACCCGGCTGGCTTCGGTTGCAGCGGCGTGGCCGGGTATGATGCGCAGGCCTGGCTGCGCGTCGACCTGGTGGAAGGCGTCGAGGGTTGGGTGAGCCTCTGCGCGGTGGACGTGACCGGCGACCCGGCCCCGCTGCCGGTGTCGGAACCCGCATACCCGGTGCTGATCGACGAGGCCGAGTTCCCGGCGCTGACGGCCGACGGCTGGCTGCCCGACGACCCGGCCATGGCCAGCACCACGCTCGGCGTGATGATCGTGCATGAGCATCCTACCCTGGGCAGCACGATCTTGGGCACGATCGCGGCGGATGAAGTGGTCGAACTGCTGGCCATCTCCGACGACGGGGGCTGGGTGCAGATTCGGTACGGCGATAGCGAGGGCTGGGTGGTGAGCTTCCTGGTGACCGTCAGCCCGGAGCAGGCGGCGGCGCTGCCCGTCGTCAATCTGGACGAGTTTTTCGCCGCGCTGCTGAGCGATCTGATCGGCGATGGCGAGGGCTGCCAGAACCCGCCGCCGCCCTGGGCGATGGCGCATGGCTGGCGCCGGGACTGCCAGGGCATCGAGATGCACACCTACGAGCCGGAGCCGAATCCCGGCCATTCCGAGTAAGCCGCGGGCCGGGCATACCTGTTCTGCCGCCCGGTATGGTGCAGCCTGCGAAACAATCCCCGGCTGGTGAATGACGTTAGCCGTCTGCAGGGGAGTAAGGCGACACGCTCCTGCAGGCGGTTTTTGTCTGCTCTTTCGGCAAACTCCGGCTTGAATCCGCCCCGCAAATCGGCTACAATACCCCGCCGGAAAGAGCATCCTCAGCGGTGCATTTTTTCCGCCAATCTACACACATCCTGACTGCGTCTGTGTTGCCGCTTGGCGGCCTGCCAGGTGATGAGGGGGCTGACCAGCGGTTTGCGGCGCGGGGTGACGGGTGTGAACGTTAAACACGGCACAGGAGGATACACCATGCCAGTTGTCTCCATGAAGACACTGTTGGAGACGGGCGTCCACTTCGGGCATCGCGCCCGCCGGTGGAACCCCAAGATGGAACCGTACATTTTCACCGAGCGTAATGGCATCCACATCATCGATTTACAGCAGACCGTCGTGCAGCTGGACGAGGTTTACAACCTGGTGCGCGACACCGTGGCCAAGGACGGTTCGGTCATGTTCGTCGGCACCAAGCGCCAGGCGCAGGAAACCATCGCCCAGGAAGCCGAGCGCTGCCAGATGCCCTACGTCAACCAGCGCTGGCTGGGCGGCACGCTCACCAACTGGCGCACCATCCGCGAGCGCATCGAAACCCTCAAGGACCTGGAGCGCCGCCGCGACGCCGGCGAGTGGGAACTGCTGACCAAGAAAGAAGCGCTCATGCTGCAGCGTAAGGTGGATAAGCTCAACATCCGCCTGGGCGGCATCCGGGAAATGAAAAGCCTGCCGGACCTGGTGTACGTGGTCGACGTGAACCGCGAAGCGACCGCCGTCCGCGAGGCCAACATCCTCAAAATCCCGGTCATCGCCATCGTCGATACCAACTGCGACCCCGACGACATCGACCATATCGTGGCTGGCAACGACGACGCCATCCGGGCTATTCGCCTGCTGACCGCCACGTTGGCCAGCGCCGTCAATGAAGGCCATGACATGCGTAAGGTCTACACCGAAGACGAGGAGCAGTACGGCGTGGACGAGGCGTTCACCGCCGACGGCGAGGAAGACGACGACGCGTACCTGGGCGAAGCCACGCTGGCCAAGCTGCAGAGCGCGGGCGACCTCTTCGCCGACGAGGACGACGATAAGGGCGAGGACGACGATTAACCCGAATGGGCCGGTCGCCGACCCTACGATGGGGCCGGCCTGAAGTTTGAATACCGACCACGACTGACCTAGAGAGAGCGAGACACATGGAAATCACCGCGAAGATGGTGAAGGAACTGCGCGACCTGACCGGCGCGGGGCCGCTGGATTGCAAAAAAGCCCTCCAGGCACATGACGGCGACAGGGAAAAGGCCGCCAACTTCCTGCGCGAGAAGGGCCTGGCCAAGGCCGCCAAGAAGGCCGGGCGCACCACCAACGAGGGCCTGATCGAGATCTACCAGCACCACAACCGCCGCGTCGGCGTGATGCTGGAGCTGAACTGCGAGACCGACTTTGTCGCCGACACCGAGCAGTTCCAGGCACTGGCGCACGGCCTGGCCCTGCACATCGCCAACCTGGCCCCCCGCTACCTCCGCCGCGAGGACGTGCCCGCCGCCGAAGTCGAGACGGAAGAGGCCATCCAGAAGGCGCGCGCCCTGGAAGAGGGTAAGCCGGAGAACATCGTGCCCAGGATCGTCGAAGGGCGCATGGCCAAGTTTTACCAGGACATCGTCCTGCTGGAGCAGGAATACCTGATGGACGACTCCAAGACGGTCCAGCAGGTGGTGACGGAGGTCATCGCCGAACTGGGCGAGAACATCCAGATCGCCCGCTTCGCCCGTTTTGCCCTGGGCGAAGCCCTCGAGCCGGCAGAAGAAGAAGCCGAGTAGGGGCGCGATGGTGGCCGCGAGCAAGGGGATTAGTCAGCGTACTAATCCCCTTTTTTTCCGCCCGCCGTCTGCTGCGCCTGACATGCGGTTCACCGACCATACACTTATTTAGGGGACGCTTATGTTTGCCACTTCCAGTACTTCCCATTATCGGCGTATCATCGTCAAGTTGAGCGGCGAAGCCCTCTCCCCGGCTAACGGCGGCAGCGGCATCGACCCGGAACGAGCGGCCTTTATCGGCGAGCGGCTCAAAGCCGTGCACGCCATCGGCGCGGAGATGGGGGTCGTCATCGGCGGCGGCAACCTGTGGCGCGGGGCGGGCGGCGCGGCGCGGGGCATGGACCGCACCACGGCCGATCACATCGGCATGTTAGCCACGGTGATGAACGGCCTGGCCTTGCAGGATGCCCTGGAGCGCCGGGGCGTCGATACCCGTGTCCAGACGGCCATCGAGATGAACAAGGTGGCCGAGCCGTACATCCGGCGGCGGGCCATCCGCCACCTGGAAAAAGGGCGCGTGGTGATTTTCACCGGCGGCACCGGCGGCCCCTACTTCACCACGGACACGGCGGCGGCCCTGCGCGCCATGGAAATCAACGCCGACGTGATCATCAAGGCCACCAAGGTCGACGGCGTGTACTCCGCCGACCCGCACCAGGACCCGGACGCCAAGCGCTTTGACCGGTTGAGCTACGACGACGTGCTGGACCGTAAGCTGCGCATCATGGACCTGACGGCCTTCACGCTGTGCCAGGAACACCAGATGCCGATCATCGTGCTGGACTTCTGGCAGGCGGGTATGCTGGAGGCTGCCGTGCGCGGCGAGACGGTCGGCACGCTGATCGGGCCGCCGCGGTAACGGCGGGTCGTCGATCCGGTCCCCCACCAGCAACGATTGCAGATCGGCAGGTGGCCTGCCCCGGCTTAGGGAAGCGTGGCGAGCCGACCTGACCGCAGGCCAGGCCGCTGCGGAACCCCGTATTGGCGGTTTTATGCGGCCCCAGCGGGGAAGCGCTTCCCCCGCCCAGAGACCAATTGCCATGAGCGGCGAATCGGTGCTACACTGCGGCTGACCGACAAGTGAAGGAGCGCATGTAATGGTAAGCAATCCGACACAAATGCTGCAAGCCGAAGTGGCCCGCCTCCGCGCCGAGAACGATTCCCTGCGCAACGAGCTGTTTAACCTGCGGACGTTCGTCCAGGCACTGCAATCGCTGGTCAGTGCGGAGGAACAGTACCGGTCTGACGCCGACCTGAACCGGGTGTTGAGCGAGATCGTGCAGCAGACGCTCGACCTGCTGGCTGCACCGGATGGCTCCCTGATGCTGATCGACTCGGCGACGGGTGAGCTGGAATTTGTGATCGTGCACGGCTCGGCCCGCGACGATCTGACCGGCCTGCGTCTGCAACCGGGAGAGGGTATTGCCGGCTGGGTGGCCAAACACGGCAAACCGTGCATCGTGCGCGATGTGCGCACCGACCCCCGCTTTTCCTCCCGCATCGACGAGGAAACCAGCTTCCGCACCCAGTCGATCGCGGCTGCCCCCCTGCTGGGCAACGACCGCGTGATCGGCGTGGTCGAGGTGCTGAACCAGCCCGGCGACCAGCCTTTCGACGACCTGGACCAGGCGCTGCTGACCCTGTTCTGCCGCTTCGCCGGGGAAGCGCTGGCCAACATCGAGGACGTCGCCGACCAGGACGAGTTGATGGACGCCCCGGACTACAGCCTCGACCAGTAGCGCTGCTTGCCTGCTCGAACCCGACCCATCGCCCAGCCCGGTAAAAATCGCCGCCGGATCACGCCGCCGGATCACGTCGCCGGATCACGCCGCCGGATCACGCCGCCGGATCACGTCGCCGGATCACGCCGCGCCCGGCCTGGCCCGGCGTTTTTTGCTGTGCC
>DAOUEM010000234.1:0-2087 GCA_034430555.1 Anaerolineae bacterium
ACTTTCCGTTACAGAGTGACTTACACTATGACCTGAAGTGTGGGCTTCGCTCTCGCTCTCTGTGTGCGCCTGGCCTTCGCTGTGCGACCTGCCCCATCCTTCAGCCACCCCGTCGCTTACGCCTTCCGATTCCCCCTCAGCGCTAGAGTAACCGCCGCCATGTGAGCCGGAGATGGCTGCCATCAACGGCAGGCTGATATTAAATCCGATGCTGATTGCTCCCTTTCGTCTTGATGCAACATTGGAGGCAATTTCGGCAACTTTGACGAGGCCTTCCGCAAGCGGGCGCCTGCCCATGTGCGCTGCTGTCACTAAGAACACAAAGTCCTCTTTGATCTTTGTAAGTCCACGGAACAGGATTTCGTTCTGTTGGCTGGCCAGGTCCTCGTCAACATCCCCCAACGATCCGTCACGACCGAGGCCACGCTTTGCCATGCGGGGATCCGGGTGGCCAAGAATGGCGAGCACGTTTCTTCCCGAGCGTTGGATGAGGAAATCCAGCAGCCATTCAACGCGAGGGAGCACCGGATCCGCTAGTCTAGCCTGTGGGTAGTTGGCGATCACCGCCTCGACGGCTGCTATGCGCCGAATCGTCTCGGCCGAGGCAGTCTCCCGTGTAATTCCCTCCGCTGCAGCTCCGTAATACTGCACCAGTCCTAAGCGTTCCGGAGAGAACATACCTGCTGCGGTGTATACGAAATCCACCTCTGCGTTATAGAGGCCTCGCACAGCTGCCCACTGCTTTCCAAGGACATCGGGATCGTCCCGAACCTCGACAGGTAAGTACGCGAGCTCGCGAAGCGCGACGCACCGGTAAACGGGAGTTCCATTGGTGGCTATGCGAAACCATAGATAGCTGAGTTTGTCTTCGTGGGTTTCGATTCCACTGTCGAGTATGTGCATATCACACCCCTCACCCCTTCGTACAATTGCCGCGTATAAGGAAGGACTTAGCCCTCACCTGTGAGATCGTCCGGCCTTCCGTCAGGACAAAGGCGGTCTCTCGACCGGCCTAAGCCGGATCGATAGTCCTGCCTCCCTCCGGTCTCCCGCTCCGATCATATGAGCGGTCTTTCGCTCCCCTCGCCTACACACAAGAACAAGCCTATCTCTCCCTCCCCCTGGCTCTTACCGTGTGGATCATGTCCGCCGGCGTGCCCGGCGTTGGCGGGTGCACAAATATGCCCTGCAGGATCAGCCCCAGATAACCCATAGGTAAGATGATCCATAGTCCCCACACTGCGATCGTGTTCAAGAACGATCGGCCTTGCGCAATCACTTGATCGGCATCTCCACCGACAACCACGCTCGACCAGGCATGCGGGTCGAGTCGGCTGGTGTAGGCCGCGTATGCAGCAAATCCAAGGGCGGCGAGCGCATACAGCGCCAGGCCGCCGTTCACCCTCCATCTCAATGCAGTTGGGTTGAACATATCCAGGCGGACGCCGATCGCCCCTGCCCATGCCATTAGGGCCAAGATGACGGGGACCGGCGCCGGCACGAGAAAACCGGTCAGTAAACACAGTCCACCGGTAGCGGCAACCCACGGCAGGTGTTCCTTCCTGGCGGTGATCGCCAGCCAGATCAGGGGCGGCAGTATCAGTAATACAGCCAGGTTGTCCGCCAACGTGTAGATGATGGCCAACAACCCATTTAGTGTCCAAACGAGCCAAATCAGTGGTGGATTCATTCTGATAACGTCGCCTCGTGCATCCAGACATTAAAGCTTCCGCCACCTTCATTAATAGAGCGCGGCCCGGACACGGGCGTACCGGTCGTCATTGCTCGAAGCGATAGCAGCCAAAACCCAGGATCTCTGAGCTGCGTTCGCAAGTTGATCCATTCCCAGACGAACATGCCGCTACCGGTTGTCGTGCCTCCCGCGCCTGGGGAGAATTCCCAATCCGGCTGATACAGATCGGCGCCCGGGTAGCGATCTTGCAACTCACCATGCTGTATCCATTCTCTGGAAGCTTGCGAGAGATTCGCCTGTGGGCGCACCCAATTCAGCTGCTCAACATAGACGTCTACGTGCTTGATACACTCAACCCTTGGCTGGCCCCCTTCGGATTGCCAGTTACTATCGT
>DAOUEM010000235.1:0-8926 GCA_034430555.1 Anaerolineae bacterium
GGGCATCACCCAGGAATTTGGCCTGGTGACGACCTATGAATATCGGCCTGGCGGTTTCCTGAACAGCGATGGTGAATACGTGGCTGGACCCGGCACGCATCTGCTGACCAGCCTGGGTAACGAGACGTTTGCCTTTGACGAGTCTGACCTGACCTGGCGGCTGGTGGAGAGAGAGTAGCTCGCCGGACACGCGTGAAGGGATAACCATGCAAGCTACCAAGCGCAACTGGCAGCTCACGGCTTCCGATCCATTGGCGCTGCGGCTGGCGGCGGATGTTCGGCAGTTTCAGACCGATTACGCCGACGATCAGATCTGGGAGCTGGTCCTAGGCGAAGGTGAAACGCCCGCCCTGGTACTGGAGACCCGCTACGGCGGCCGTTGCGGCTTGGCCCGCCTGGTCCCCATGTGGGTGGTTGATGGCCGCGTGATTTACGAGGCCGCTGCCTATGCGCGCCAGCCCACCTTGCATACCTTCTGGCCGAGTTATATCCGCCTCACGGCGCGTCCTGCTCCGCACCTTGCCGTCCAGATCGAGTACTGGGCGATGGAGTCGCACGCGATTGGCGGGCGCGTGACTTTTCGTAATGAGGGCGATCAGCCCACCGATTCTGGCCTCGACCTGTTCGCGCAGTTTATGACGGAACAGGAACCGGGTGCGATCAATATCCTCAAGCTGGACGATGGCCAGGTAGCCCTCCAGATGCGGGAGGTGGGTAACTTGCAGCCGGTGATCATGATGCATGCGGTGGCGGCCAGCAGCGGCGCCAGCCCCAAACTGGCCGCGCGGATTACCATCCCGCCCGGGGGGCAGATGGTATTGCGGTGGGTCCATGCCGCCCGTTCCACCATGTCCGACTCGCTGGCGCTGGCGCATCATTGGCTTTACCAGGAAAACTGGACCACGCACCTCAAACAACTGGAAGCGATCAATGCGCGCACGCCTGTGATCCAGACCGGCGACCCGGCCTGGGACGCCGCCATTGCCTTCAGCTACAAGGTGTTACTGGGCAGTTTCGTGGGGCCAACCGGCGCGCTGCCCCACCCCTCATTTGTGCAGGCGCGAATCCCGGCGCGGGGCTTCAGCCCGAGCGGTGATGGCGCCGATCACTACTGGCAGTGGAGCGGGCAGCCGGCGACCGAGGCCTACGTGGTTTTGCCGGCCATTGCCCCCGCCGCGCCGGACCTGGCCCAGGACGTGATCCGCAACTACCTGGCGGTCAGCGCTGCGGATGGCTTCATCGATTGGAAGCCCGGCCTGGGCGGCCAGCGGCAGGGCCAGTTGAGCATGCCGCTGCTGGCGACGACGGCCTGGCTCGTCTACACCTATACCGAGGATGACCAGTTCCTGGCGGAAGTGTTCCCCGGTTTGCTGAAGTTTTTTGAGCGCTGGTTCCAGCCAGACGTCGACCGGGATCAAGATGGCCTGCCGGAGTGGGCCGATACGATCCAGAGCGCCTTCGATGATCACCCGGCCTTTGTGCCGTACCGCCGCTGGTCCCAAAACGCGGACATATCAAAGTCCGAAGCGCCCGACCTGGCCGCTTACCTGATCCGGGAAGCGCGTTGCCTGCTGGTTATGGCCGATGTGCTCGGTAAAAAGAAAGGCAGGTCCGTGGTCCAGCGGCGGCTGGATAGGCTGGTGGCCGCCCTGTCAACTATGTGGCGAGCGCAGACGGGCAGCTATCATTACCGCGACCGGGACACGCACCTCAGCCCATCCGGCGGTTTGATCGTGGAAGGCGACGGCGACGACGTGCTGATCCCGTCGCAGGAACTGGACCCGCCCAACCGGCTGGTGGTGCGCGCCATTGGCGGTCGTGATCACCGGCCTGACTTGAGCGTCACGCTGGAAGGTCTGGACGTCGACGGTAATCCGGTTACCGAAACGCTGCCCAACGAATCATTTGTCTGGTACCGCACGATGGGCGCCGCGACTTCCGCCCACGTCTACACGCGTATCGACCGTATCACGACTGCAGGACTCAGCCGGGTTTACACGGTGCAGGTCTCCGCAGTGGACTGGACCTGGCAAGACCAGACCCTGCTGCTGCCCCTGTGGGCCGGCCTCGACGATGCGGCCCGTCGCGAGGCGTTGGTCCAGACGATCACCGATCCGGACCGCTATTGGCGGTTGTATGGCATCCCGCGCTGTTCGGCGCAGGCCCCGGCCTACGAACCGGCCAATCGAAATGGCAGCGGCGGCGTGTGGATGCTGGGCAACCTGATGCTGGGCGAGGGCTTGATTGATGCGGGACGGCCCGACCTGGCGGCAGAACTGCTGACGCGCCTCGTGACGGCGCAGTTGTACACCCTGCGGACCGAGAAAGCCTTCCGCGAAGCGTATAACAGTGACGAACTGGAAGGTCTGGGCGAACGCGATTTTCTCTCCGGTGTGGTGCCGCTCCACCTGTTATGGCGCCTGATGGGCATTCGTTTCATATCGCCGGGCAAAGTCTGGATCGGGGGGGAATACGCGCTGCCGTGGCCGGTCAGGGTTCAACATCATGGGGTGACGGTGGAGCGTAATGCTAAAGGCGCGAAAATCACGTTCCCCTCCGGCCAAGTGAAGCGCACCCGCAGCACCCGCTGGCAGGCCGTGGAAGACCCTACCGCGGCAGATGCACCGGGAGCGGTCCCGCGTTATACTGTGCCCCAGCCACCGCCTGCACCCCGTCGAGTCTCCCAAACGCGTGGGCAGTCGGTCAGGATACAGGTCCAGACCGCTGATGTTGGACCTGGTGATGGAGCCTAGTCCTTCCCTGGGTGGACAATCGCCTGCTGCATGGGGGACGCCCATCTGCTTTACGGTAGGCAATCACCTGCTCGCGAGCCGTGGTGCCGAACAATTGAAATCATGAGTGAGTCTACAGACCGGGCGCGTTACGATTTTCTTTTCCGCACAACCTCTGATGGCCTGATCGAGCTGGACGCTGACGGGCGAATTCGCCGCATGAACCCGGCGGTAGCGGCCATGCTGCGTGTCACGCCGGAGGCTTGCCTGGAAAAAACACCCGCCGATGCTTTCGCCGGCAATCGTAAGTTGATCAGCCTGCTGACTTTACATGACGGCATCACCTACGATATCCGCCTGCCGGAAAACCGGCTGGCAGTCGGCTTTGGTTTGACGTTCGAGGATGGCGGGCGGATGGCCATCTTGCAGGATGTCACCGAGCGGCGAGCGCTTGATTCCAGGCGGGAGGCGCTGGTGCGCACCATCGCCCACGATTTACGCAACCCCATCTCGGCGCTGGAAGGCTTCGCGGACCTGGTGTTGAAGTTCGGGGCGGTTAACGAGCAGCAGGCGCGCTTCATCACCCGTATCCGGCAGACCTCCCAGAAGATGCACGACTTGATCGCGACCCTGGTCGACATGGCCTGGATCGAGGCTGGCATGCCGCTGGCACATAACCCGGTGCAGTTGAGTAAGATCATCAACAGCGTGGTGGATGAGCAGGCAGCCTTCGCCCGGCTGCACGGGGTCACCATCGCCGTTTCTACCCAGGACCCGCTGCCCATCGTGATGGGCGACCCGCTGCGCTTACAGCAGGTCGTCCACCACCTGCTGCATAATGCCATCCTGTATTCTCATGCGGAGCAATCGGTGGCGGTACACGCCTGGCAGGACGCCGAGCAGGTCTTTTGCAGCGTGGCCGACCAGGGCATCGGCATCATGCCCGGCGAACTGGAATTGATATTTGACCGGATGTACCGATCCAGTGACGATTACGTCCGGAACCTGCCGGGCGGCGGTCTGGGACTGACGATGGCGCGGACCATCATCGACCGCCACGGGGGGCGAATCTGGGCCGAGAGCGAATACGGCGAGGGCAGCACGTTTACCTTTGCGCTGCCGCTGGCCGAAGCGCGCTAGCCACGGTGATGATTGACTGATGCGTAAAGCCAAAGTAACCGTTCCCGCAGTGAGCACCAATCTGGGCCCCGGCGTGGAGAGCCTTGGCCTGGCGCTGGGCCTGCATCTGAACACGACCTTGATCGAGCGCGGCGATACCCGCATCGTGATCGATACGCACGGCGAAGGCGCCGGCGTGCTACCGCCGGACTGCTACCATCCGGTGATGTACGCGGCCATCCGCGTGTTCCAGAAGCTGGAAGACTCACCGCTTGGCTTACGCATCGACGTGCAGAACAAAATCCCGCTGAAGTCCGGCCTGGGCGCGGAGGCGGCGCTGACCGTGGCGGGGCTGGTAGGCGCCAATAACCTGATGGGCTCGCGGCTCAAGCAGAATGAACTGATCGCCATGGGCGCGGAACTGCTGGGCCGGCCCGATGGCGTGATCGCGTCGATGTTGGGCGGGCTGACGATTTCCGCTTCCGGTAACGGCGATTTTCTTTACCGACGGATTGACGTGGAGTCGCTGCGCGTGGTGGTCGTGCTGCCGCAGGTCGAAGACTACGATCCCGCAACCATTGGCAGGCCGGAGGAAGTAGCGCTCTCCGATGCGGTGTATAACCTGGGCCGGCAGGCGCTGGTGGCCGATGCGCTGCGCACCAATGACTTCGACCTGCTGGGTAAGGCGCTCGACGATCGTTTGCTGCGGCCCCGCATTAGCGAACACATCCCCGGTTTTACCCAGGCCATCGAGGCTGCCCGCGAATCCGGCGCCGTCGCGGTGACGCTCAGCGGAGAAGGCCCGGCGCTGCTGATTTTCGCGCTGTACAACCATTACCGCATCGCCGCCGCCGTGCAGGCCGTGTTTGACGAGCATCACGTGATGTCCCGGGCCTGGACGCTGCCGGTCGATACGCAGGGCGTGGTCATCACCGCGGCGGAAACCCTGCCCGGGTGAGGCCGGCGATCGTGCGTGGGTTCGCGGCGTTTTTACTTCTGGCGGTGCTGGCTGCCTGCGGGCCGCCGCCGCCGACCGAATCTGGCCTGGCGGTGGTGACGGCATTCCCCACGCTGGTCGCCGGCGATCCCGCCACTTTGTGCGCCGCGGTTGAGGTTAACTGGAATGCTAACTGGCCGCGCGCCATCGAGGTGTTAGAGCTGCTGGTCGAGCAGGGCGTGGACTGCGCGCCGGACCAACCCAGCGTCGGCAAGCTCTACGCGGCGCACTTTAACTACGGGCAGATGCTGGAAAATGCCGGCCAGCAGGAAACGGCCGTCGCCCAGTACACGGCGGCGTTGGCCCTGAATCCCGGTGGCCTGGAGGCGGTAGCAGCCCTGCGGGACCTGGCCGCGTTTACCCCTTCACCGCTGGTGACCTGCCCGGCATCGGAAGTCGAAGCCGCTTACGCCGCGCTGCCGCCCTACGCACCGACGTTTTTACGCGACTATATCACCGTGGAGGGCGATCGTTTTTTACTGGGCCAGGGGTTGTATTTTGTGCAGGGCATCAACTACTACCCGGCCCGGTTTCCATGGCGGCGTTTTCTCACCGAGACTGACCTGGCGGACGTTCGTTACGAACTGGGCCTGCTGGAAACGACCGGCTTTAATACGCTGCGGCTGTTCTTGTGGCACGAGGCGCTCTTTACCTGCCCCGGTAACGGCGCGGTCCCGGTGGTGGAAGCGTTCGCGCGGTTGGACGCGGTCATTCACGAGGCGGCGGCCCACGGCTTCCACCTGATCCTCACGCTCAACGATCTCCCGGACCTGACGATACACTCACTGTACGAGGGGCCTTCCCACATCGAGGCGCAGATCGTGTTCCTGGTGGAACGCTACCGGGACGAGGCCGCCATCCTGGCCTGGGACCTGCGCAACGAGGGCGACATCGACTACCGCCCGCTGGGCAGCATCGGCGGCGGCTTCACGCGGGAAGCGGTGCTGACCTGGCTGGCGGAGACGGCGGCCCTGGTTCGTGCCCACGACGCCCACCATCTGCTCACCGCCGGCTGGTTCCGCGATTCCGAAGCGACGATCCCTTTCGTGGACGTGGTGAGCCTGCATCACTGGGATACCGCCGAACTTTTGCGCGACCGGGTGGCCCGCCTGCATGGCCTGACCGATAAGCCGATCCTGCTGGAAGAGTTTGGCTATAGCACCTACCAACATACCCAGGCCGAGCAGGGCCGCCTGCTGCGGGAGACGATCCAGGCGGCGGAGTATGATGGCTTGAGCGGCTGGCTGGTGTGGGCGGCCTTTGATTTTTCGACGGACGTGACCTGCATCCCGCCGGCGTGCCCCAGCGAGGACAACATTCAGCATCACTTCGGCATTTGGGGAGCGGAATACACGCCGAAGCTGGCCCGCGGTATCCTGGCGGTCCTCATCGATCAAGGGGGTGTGCCGTGACGCATGAGTTCAACCTGGTGACGGGGGCCAGCGGGTTTATCGGCGGGGCGCTGGTCAAACGCCTGCTGGGTGACGGCGCCGCCGTGCGGGGGCTGGTGCGCTCGGCGGAAAAAGGGGCCTGGGTCGAGTCGCTGGGGGCGGAAGTGGCGATAGGCGACCTGCGCGATTCCGACGCAGTACGGCGTGCCGTGCAGGGTTGCATGGTCGTGTTCCATGTGGCAGCGGCCACCGGCGGCCCGGAAGCCTTGCAGCACGCCGTCAACGTCACGGCGGCGGGGCGGCTCGTCGAACTGGCATGTGAGGCGGGTGTGCACCGCCTGGTCCACGTGAGCACCATTGCCAATTACGGGTACGAACCGTTGGACGTGGTGACCGAGGAGACGCCGCTGCGGCCCGGTCGGGAGTTTTACGCGGAGAGCAAAACGGCAGGTGAGCGGCAGGTGATGGCGCGGGCGGCTGCCCTGGGCCTGCCGGTGACGGTGATCCGTCCGGGCATGGTTTACGGACCGCGGTCCGGCTTCTGGACGGGCGTGATGTTCAACCTGGCGCGGCGGCGCTTCGTACTGCTGCCGGGGGACGGCACGACGTACTGCCCGGCCATCCACATCGACGACGTGGTTGACCTGCTGGTCACGGTGGCCGAGCATCCGCGGGCGGTTGGCGAGGTCTTTAACGCCGCGCCAGATCCGCCTCCGACCTGGCGGCAGTTTTTCGGTGCCTATGCGGCCATGGCCGGTCACCAGAACTTCCTGCTGGTGCCGATCTGGCTGCTGCGCGTGGGCGGTGCGCTGGCCGAACTGGGGACCCGGCTGTCCGGCGAACCGCAGCCGGTACGGGGCATGGTCGCGGCGTTGATGGCCCGGCGGCGCGTCTACAGCATGGACAAGGCGGCGCGTCTGCTGGACTGGCGGCCGCAGGTCTCGCTGGCGGACGGGATGGTGTCCGCGGAAGCCTGGCTGCGTGAGACGGGGCGGTTGTCCTGATGCCCTTCATGGTGATCGTGGCCGGATTTGTATTGATCGGGCTGTGCGCTTTGCTGGCCTGGTACCTGTTGATCAAGACCGAGGGCGTGTACCTGGGCTGGCGCGTGGTGGTGTGGCTCTACGACCTCTATGCCGCGCGCTACGACGGCATCAAAGCCTATGACGATGTGTATGAAGCCTACTTCCTGGGGCGGCCGGTGGTCCAGCAGTTACAGGCCAGCGGGGTGGAACAGGCGCTGGTGCTGGATGTCGCGACCGGCACCGGGCGGCTGCCGCGTTGCCTGCTGGAGCAGTGGGATTTTCGCGGCCACGTGATCGGCCTTGATCTCAGCCGTAAGATGCTCTTCCATGCGGCGGTTAAGCTGGCGCATTTCGCCAGGTATTATGACCTGGTGTGGTATACGGCGATGGCCCTTCCCTTCCTCGATGAAAGCTTTGATCTGGTGACCTGCCTGGAAGCCTGGGAATTTTTGCCGCGCCCGGTGGATGCCCTGGGCGAGATGGTCCGTGTGCTGAAACCCGGCGGCTGGCTGCTGATGACCAATCGCCGGGGACGCGACGTGCGCCTGATGCCCGGGCGCACCTTCAGCCCGGAGCAGGTTTGTTGCTTGCTGGAGGAGGAGATGGGGCTGGTCGACGTGAAAAAAAGCCTGTGGCAGGTGGATTACGAATTGTTCTGGGCCCGTAAGGCCGCCAAGCCGGGCAAGCCTGCCGAAGACATCGACCGGCAGGGCGGGTGCACCACAACCGATATCCTGCGCTGCCCCGCCTGTCGTGAAGCCGGCCTGATCCCGCTGGATTCGGGCGAATGGGTCTGCACCGGCTGCGAAGCCCGTGTCCCGGTCGGCACGGATGGCGTGATTGAGCTATTTCGTATTTGATGCAGCTTTCAGTTGCCGGCAGTATCAGGCGGCGAGACCAAATCATCAGGTAGAGATGGATCACTTTTGTAAAATCGGCGTCCTACCCACAACGCCACGTACACCAACCCTATCAGCACCGGAACTTCGATAAGTGGGCCGACGACAGTGGCGAGTGCCTGCCCTGAGGTAATGCCGAAAGCGCCGACCGCCACTGCAATAGCCAGCTCAAAGTTGTTGCTGGCTGCGGTGAAGGATAGGGTGACTGACTCATCGTAGGCGAAACCCGTCCTCTTGGATAGGATGAAGCTCAGCGCGAACATCAGGACAAAGTAGATAAGCAGTGGTAACGCGATCCGCAGCACATCGCCGGGTAATGCAAGGATTTTCTCACCCTGCATACTGAACATCACAACAACTGTGAAGAGCAGGCCAATGATAGCCATTCGTCCAAGACGTGGCGCGAACTGATCATCGTACCAGTCACGACCCCGGTAGTGGATCAGGGCAAAACGCGTAATAATCCCTGCTGCCAGCGGAATCCCCAGGAATATCAACACGCTCTTGGCGATGTCCAGCATGCTGACGCCAATTTCGGTTGTATCCACGCCAAACAATCCCGGTACAATCGTCAGATAGAAGTAGGCCAGCGGACTGTACATAATGATCTGAAAAATCGAATTCAGCGCCACCAGCGCGGCACAGTCTTCGTTGTTGCCGCCGGCCAACATGTTCCAGATCAAGACCATGGCGATACAACGAGCCAGACCGACGATGATCAATCCAGTGCGATATTCGGGCAGGTCGGCCAGGAATAACCAGG
>DAOUEM010000236.1:0-2939 GCA_034430555.1 Anaerolineae bacterium
CGATAGAACAGTCCCAGGCGATGGCTGCCGAACGCCTGGAGGGATTGACCGGTGGGCTGAACCTGCCGGCGTTCTAAAGCTCAGCGATGACCAATAAGGCGATCCCATTGTCGGTCACCAACCTGATCGACGAGTTTTCACGGTTACCCGGCATCGGGCCAAAAACCGCCGCCCGGCTGACCTATTACCTGCTGCGTGCCGCCGATGAGCACGCGCTGGCCCTCTCCGAGGCGCTGCGCGATCTGAAAGCCTCGACGCGCTTTTGCTCGACCTGCTTCAACGTCACCGAGCAGGACCCCTGCCCGATCTGCGCCGACGAAGCCCGCGATCCGGGGCTGATCTGTGTGGTCGAGGAGCCGCTGGACGTGATCGCCATCGAGCGGACGGGCAGCTTCAACGGGCGCTACCATGTGCTGCATGGCGCGATCAACCCGATGGAGGGGGTCGGCCCCGAAAACCTGCGCATCGCCGAGTTGATCCACCGGGTCGAGACGACCCCGATCCGCGAGGCGATCATCGCCACCAACGTCGGGTTGGAAGGGGACGCGACCGCAATGTACATTCACCAGCGGTTGAAGGGCAAGCTGCGGTTGACCCGGCTGGCTCGCGGCCTCCCGGTTGGCGGCGACCTCGAATACGCAGACAGCATCACACTTTCTGGGGCGCTCGACGGACGCCGTGACATGCTGGACGAATGACGGCCGGGATTTTTGTCGCACAGCCTGGTAAATGCTAAGATTATCGGCAGTCGATTTGCCCCAATAGCTCAATGGATAGAGTGCCGGTCTTCGAAACCGTAGGTTGCAGGTTCGAATCCTGCTTGGGGCACTTTCCTTTTCTATATCTTGGGAGTCAAGAAGGCCATCATCGTTATCGATGATGGCCTTCTTTTGTACGCCCGAATGGGCGAATCTCGCCGATTCTTACCATTTCACAACCACAAGCTAATTGTTATCCCAACGTCGTTATCGATTTGTAAATTTTTCTTCACCCGGTCTTCATGAAACTTCAGCACTTTTCACGGTATTGCCCGCAATTATTTTGTAGAATGAGGTCATATTGAATTTATCGCCAGTCTTTATCGCACAAGAAAAGGATAATCAAAATGTTAACCAGAATACTTCGACCCCGGACACTCGCCATATTGCTTCTCGCTCTGATCATCGCCGCAGTCTCCGCCGCCTTCGCATCTTCAATCACGATGCCGACCGCCGCAACTGCAGCCGAGGGTTCGGTTGACATGAACAACTTCACCGTCTTAGACGTGGAGTACGATATCAACGCCTCAGCCAACCCCAGCACCATCTCGGGAGTGACGCTCACTTTCAGCGGGACACTGCCCGCAGCAGGAGCAAACGTCGAAGTCCAGCTCGAGACCGGCGGCACCTCCTATGATTGCACCTGGGCTTCGCCCGTCGCCACCTGTGACACGACTGTTGGCGGCGCGACGACCGTCACCAACGCGGAATTCCTCCACGTTCTGGCAGGCGACGTCACCATCAACGTCACACCGTAGCACGACGACACCAATCACCAAACGGAATAGAGTAAGGGGTGCTATCGTAAAATGCGGGCACCCCTTCACTGTAAACGTGATTTTGTCCTGAACGGATGACTGTTTCCTGAGCAATCACGAGGTGTGAATTACCGGTAGTATTGATTAACCCTTTTCCTAATTGGCGAACCTCGTGATTATCTCCGCAACAAGTGGCGTCTGGCGCGCCACTTGTTGTTTATATGGTACCAACCATCAAACGATGATGTACCCCTTCTCGTCGACCTCGATGGTCTCCCGCCATTCCTCGAATACCGTGTGCCAATCGACTTCCGGCTCGCTGTTTTCTTCTCTTCCCGGCATCCTGAAACCGTCGGGCATCGTTGCCCCTTCCAGTGTCTCGACGCGTTCGAGCTGCTCCAGTGATACCGTTACGTCTTGCAGGTTGGTTCCCATAAATACGGCCTGCTGTAGATTGGCCCCTCTCAAATCGGCCTGCTGTAGATTGGCCTCACTCAAGACGGCCTGCTGAAGGTCGGCCCCTCTCAGGTTGGCCTGCTCCAGGTCGGCGCGATACATCACTGCCTGCTGAAGATTGGCCGTCAATAAATTGACCTGGCGAAGGTTTGCGGTCAGCATATTAGCCTGGCGCAAATTCGCTTCGCTTAAAATTGCTTCCTGGAGATTGGCCCCCCGTAAATACACCTGCTGAAGATTGGCCCAGCGCATATCGGCCTTTTGCAGATTGGCCCCCCTCAAATATGCCTGAAGCAGGTTGGCCCCCGACAAATCCGACTCCTGCATGCTGGCCCAGCGCATATCGGCCTGCTGGAGATTAGCCTTCAGCATGGAAGCTCCCTGCAAATTGGCCTCCCGAAGCTGGGCCTGGCGCAGGTTGACCTCGCTCAAATTCGCCTGCTTGAGGTTGGCTTCCTTCAAGTCTGCCTGCCACAGATTCGCTCCACTCAGGTTAGCCTTGACTGTTCCCCCATTGAGCAGCCACTTTTCCTGGCGGAGAATTCGAATGGCTTCTATCGCCAGCGTATTGTCGTAGCTTCCCATTTGCAGAATGAGCCGCTTCTTTTCTTCTCCACGCGTCTGCAAACGGTTCAAGCCATTGATGATCAGAACAATGATTCCAATACCAAACAACTCCGTGCTGATGTTAGAGTAGTACTCATCCAGCACGCTGATAATATCCCGGTCTGTACCCACCCCCCAAACACCCAGCACCAGGGCCATCAACACAAACAGGCTGCCGGTTATCATGACGATATTCTGACCAAGAAAGTCCCTGAATTTCTTCATCTGACTTTCGCTCCCCTATTCATTCGACACATAAATTCCAATATAAGATGTCTCACCTATCCTGGATGCATATGCCAAAGGATTGTCACTGCTCTGAGTCATAGTTTACCCCGACGAACGAGGTAAAGAAATATAA
>DAOUEM010000237.1:0-4245 GCA_034430555.1 Anaerolineae bacterium
TCAACTGTATTAAATATGGGGGGGATTTTAGCAATGAGAAGACAATTGCTATTACAGAAGCGCGTCTCCATAGGGTCAATCCACCATCTTTCGCACTATGGCCCACTGTGTACCAAATGGTACCAAGTGATACCCCAACACAGAGCGACCCTGATCGCTTACCTGTTCGATGGCGGGCTGCTGGCGCATGTCCACCAATGCCTGTTGCGTTATAAGAACCCCGATAACGGCTGGGGACACGACCTGGAGCACGACATCAAGTGCCCGGAATCGCATCCTTTGGCATTGGAGTTCTTGCTGAGCTTCAACCGGGACGCGGGACTGCCGGTTTCCGATCTGCTGGCAGGCACGGGGGGCTGGCTGGAAGCCAATCGCCAAGCGGACGGCTCGCTCAACAATCCACCTGCCGTGCTGGCCTATCCTCATGCCCCGTGGTGGAACGGGGGCGGCCAGTCGGAGCCGGATTCGATCGTCGGTAACCTGGCGCGACTGGGCCTCGGCACGCCGTCATTGGCAGAATCGACGCGGGCCTGGGTGCAGCAGAACCGCACGGTGGCGCACATCCTCGCTAACGAGTGGTTGTTCATGGCCTACCACGCCTACGATTATTTTATTTACGTGAACGACTTCCCGGACCTGGACGCCCACCGTCAGGCGACCATCGACAACATCGTCGCCTGCGCGACCGCCCTGCCGGAGGAGCAGATATACAGCCTGTTCGTTTTCGCGCCTACACCCGAGTCGCCGCTCGCCCAAGCCTTGCCGGAGGGTTTCGTCGGTCGCTGCCTGGATTACCTGGCGTGTCTCGATGGCGCGCTGCACATCAGCCCGCACATTGGGGCGTTCGTCATTGATGAGGTCATCGAGTGTGCGTCCCACAACGGCTTCATTGCCGCTCGTGGGATAGACGTACTCGTAGCCGTCTCTAGGGAATATCTGGATTGCGCGGATGCCCTCTTTGTCAGCATACAATCCTGCCGCGAACGCCGTAAAATTCGTATCCAAATCGTCTGGTGTTGGATGTGTCTGGGCAAATACCGCCAGCCCCTCAAGTTGGGCAAAACGTCGGTTGATCGTCGTTGTCAGAGTATTTCCATATGGAATAAGCCTTCGTTGTAGATTGGCGTGTTCTTCTGCCAGCAGACACGTTTTGTACCACTCGCCCACCTGTCACCAGACGATTAGTAGTATCACCAACACCACACCCGATCCGATTACCCCTGCCCAGTAGGAACCGACAGATAAAGATTTCCATCGTTTGAGACCCATCATGAGTTTTCTTCCGCCAACCCATTGTATGGTTTTCTGTAGTGTAGAAGAACATCTCCAAGAGGGCAATCATGTACTGCGCTTTGATTCTTGGACAGATTGAAGCATGAATCAAAGCGGTATCACCGCTGGGACATGCTTTTTCCGTACTGTTGACTGGAACAAAGGAACAGACTTTACATAAAGTGCGGAGGTGCCAAAACAAGCAGCATTTCGTATTCACCATCTTCCACGAAATGCCGGCGTGAACGAGAGAACCGGGTGTTGAGTGCCCAAATCAAGGACATTCACCAGACCAGCCGCCAGACCTGTGGCAGCCCGCGCATTCATGCCGAGCTGCAGGCGCAGGGCAGGCGGTGTAGTCGTGGACGTGTCGCCCGGTGGATGCGTGCCCATGGCATCACCGCTCGCCCACGCAGGCGTTACCGGACGACCACCCGCACCGACCATCGTCTGCCGGTGGCCCCGAATGTGCTTGCCCGCAACTTCACGGCCAGCCGCCCCGACGAGAAATGGTTGGCTGATATCACCTACATCGACACCCGCGAGGGCTGGTTGTATCTGGCCACCGTGTTGGATACCTTCTCGCGCCGCATTGTGGGCTGGTCGATGCAGACACGGATGACGACCAGGCTTGTTGAAGATACATGGCAGATGGCGCTTGGGCAGCGTCAGTGGAGCGGCGGCCTGGTCCATCATTCCGACCGGGGCAGCCAGTATACCAGTCACGACTATCAGGCCCTTTTGAAGGCCCATGGATTGATTATCAGCATGAGCGGGACCGGCAACTGCTACGACAACGCGATGATGGAGAGCTTCTTTGCCACGCTGAAAACCGAGTGCGTCACTTATCGTTTTGCCACACGAGCGGTCGCCCGGCAGGCTATCTTCGACTACATCGTGGTTTGGTACAATCGGCAGCGGCGGCATTCGGCTCTCGACTATCTCTGTCCGGCTGCCTTCGAACAGTTACACTGCTAGACAACCTGTGTGTCTACTAAACCCGGGCAAGCCCAGACAGAGCGCGGACAACCAGAGGGGTAGGTCTGGGCTTGTCCATTGCTAAGAAGATCATTGAAACGCATAGCGGTAGCATAGCGGTAGAAAGTGTCGAGGGCCAAGGGTGTACAGTGAGAGTCTTATTGCCTACAACTGAAATCACTAGATCGTCAAGTCGCTGCTCGGTATAAGGTAAATCAGGATGAAGGATAACAGAACGACAGCTATTCTACTGATCGAGGATAATCCTGGCCACGCCCGCCTGATCCAGGAGATGTTGGCCGAGTCGAGAGCAATTCGGTTTGAATTGGCCGTCGCTGACCGGCTCTCAACAGGCCTGGAACGCCTTGCGCTGGGCGGCATCGACGCTATATTGCTCGATCTCTCACTCCCAGACAGCCATGGCCTCGATACGCTAGACCGGTTGCTGGCTACTGACTCAGGCGTGCCGGTGATCGTCCTGACAGGCCTTGACGACGATGTTGTGGGGCTCAAGGCGGTGAGCAACGGGGCACAAGATTACCTGGTCAAAGGCCAGGTCGAGGACGACCAGTTGGTCCGTACTGTCCGTTATGTCAGCGAACGCCAGCGGGCGGAGGGGGAGCGGTGGCGTCTGGCGGTCACGGACACCGGGCACGGCATCGCGCTGGATAACATGGACAAGGTCTTCGAGCCGCTGTTCACGACCAAAGCGCGCGGCATCGGGCTGGGCTTGGCGCTTTCCCAGAATCTGGCGCGGGCTAATAGGGGTACAATTGAGGTGGAGAGCGTAGCAGGCCAGGGCAGCACCTTCACGGTGAGCCTGTCGATCAAGGCGATGGTATCATGAGCGAGATGCTGCGCATTCTGGTGGTAGACGACGACCCCATGATGACCAGAACACTGGTGGACATCCTCAGAGTCAAGGGTTACGAGGCTGAGGCTGCCTACTCCGGAGCTGAAGCCCTTCAAAGGTTAGCTGAGGGAGTCTTTGACTGCGTCCTGACCGACATCAAGATGCCGGAGGCGGATGGGGTGACATTGTGCCGTGCCATCAAGACCCGCCAACCTGACCTGCCAGTGGTGCTGATGACCGCCTACACCACGCATGAACGGGTGCGAGAGGGGTTGGACGAAGGCGCTATCGCCGTCCTAGCCAAGCCGCTGGACATCAACGCCCTGCTTAGCTTCTTCTCTGTCCTGCGCAAGGAGCGCACCGTCGTCATCGTGGACGACGACCCGGAGTTCGTCAGGACGCTGGGAGCTATCTTGCGGGCGCGGGGCTTCACGGTGATCCCGATCACTACCGATCCCCTTGATATCATAGAGCGTATCAAGGAGAATGGGCAGGTGATCCTGCTCGATATGAAGCTGGACGACATCAGTGGCCTGGAAGTCCTCCGGGCGATCCGGGTGCAATATCCTTTTGTGCCGGTGATCCTGGTGACCGGCTACCTGACAGAGATGGGCACGGACATAAAGGCTGCTTTGCAGATCAAGGCTGTTACCTGTCTCTACAAACCCCTCCAAATAGAGGAGCTCATCCAAACGTTAACTGCCATTCGCCGCCAGGAACTGCGCCAGGAGTTGAGCAACGCAACTGCCAAGCGTTAAGACTGGTTGTTGAAGCATGAGGTGAGCCATGAGCACCCAAAACACTATCCTCATCGTAGATGACGACCCGCAGTTCAGGAAGACTCTCTCCGACATTCTTAAGGTCAAAGGGTATGTGCCCCTCGCCGTTGCCACGGGCGTGGAAGCCCTGGACAGAATCGAAGCGGAGACGCCTGCGGTAGCGCTGATCGACATCAGGCTCGATGACATATCCGGTCTGGACCTGATGAAGGAAATCAAGGCGCGCTACCCCGCTGCGTGTTTTGATCCTGGAAGACCGCCCTGCCGACGCCGAGTTGATGGTGCACGAACTGCGCCAGGCCGGATTTGATCCAGCCTGGCAGCGCGTCGATAACGAAGCGGACTACCAGGCCCACCTGGACC
>DAOUEM010000238.1:0-4938 GCA_034430555.1 Anaerolineae bacterium
CGAAGGAGCGAATGCCACTGTCGAGCAAAGCGCTCGCAATCCTGGGGGAGCCACAGACCCCTTTTGTGACGGCGGTGACGCAGATCCCCTTGGAGCCGTATAGCGCCATCAGCTTGCGGGCGTTATGTGCCAGTTTGGCGAGTTCTATCTCTATCCGAGGTGCTGGCATCTCATTCTCTAGTCCTCAAACTGAGTCTCTTGATAGCGCTCTGAATGATCTCATCCAGCAGATCCTTGCCGTCCTTTCCTTCCGCGCGAGCCATGAAGCCAATATAGCTGTGAGGTTCTTTCTTGGGCGTGCACATCAGCCCCGCGAACGTGTTCCCCTCCAACAAGAACGGCCCTTCCTCGGTCAATATCGTGTCAATTCGACCAAAGTCCTTGAAACCCAACACGTGGTAGGCCCGGAGCGCCAATTGCTGCATCATCTGGGTCTCTTTAGCAGTCAGCGGAGCAGGACAAAGGAAGGAATCGTTATCTAACTCCTTTTTCTCAAAGGTTAGTGTGATATCTCCTTTACGATACACAATCTCCAAGGGAGGAAGAGTTCTTGCATCTTCATCATTGCCCAGAACACCCAAGGTTATTTCTCTCCCTCGCAAGAACTTTTCTATGAGGACTGGTTGACTGATAGTCTCGAGCCTCTCCATAACCTCACTGACCAGTTGGTCGTAGTTGTGGACAACGGACGTGTCGTTGATCCCTGCGCTACCCCGGCCAGCTACCGGTTTGACGAAAAGCGGATATTCGAAAGGCGGGTCGTCCCGAAACACCTTGCAGTCTTTCTCTGAGCTGGCCAAACAGAAAGGCGATGTCGGCAGGCCCACTTGCTGCCAGAGCCTTTTCGCCAGTGATTTATCCATGGCGATGGCTATAGTGAATGTATCGGATCCGACGTAGGGCATCTCTAGCTCTTCAAGGATCGCGGCTTCTACCAGGCTGGAAACGTTAAAGACAAGGTCAACTTTTAAAGCCTGTAGATCGTTGATGAAATTGGGTCCCCAATGAATCTGGTAGACGCTATAGCCGGCTTCAGTTAACACTTGTTCGTGATGTTCCACTTCGGCATCTGTCTCGTCGACGACGTTGTCGGCACCGATGAGCTTTTCTTGAATTACAAAGTTTCCTCGTTTCTTGTTCAGTAGGCCGATTCTCAATTTTGCTATTGTAGTTCGCACTTCGTTGTATCCTTGCTTTTGCCGCTCAACTATGACTATTCCGAGATGGATACCAGGTGGATACCCTGCTGTTCCAAACGACGAGCTATTCCCTTGCTGCATACCCAATAGCGGCGATCTGGGCCACGAAATATGACTAGCTGGCGCTGTGGCTGTGAGGCCACGTGCTCACGTGCTTTTTCCATGCTACGCGGACCGAATTTTTGAATCTTTTTCCCCATGATATCCTCCGAAACTCGACTGTAGGTAATGACAGGGGCAGTCCTCCAGGACCGCCAGCCAGGCCGGTGCTGTCCCCGTCTTTGTGTGTAACCTGTGTAGCTTGGTTCGCTGCCTGGTTATTCTGGGGGACTGTCCAGTCTGACGACCCCAGTGGCGTTTGGCCCTTTTGGCTCTTCCTCGATGCTGAATTCCACACGGTCGCCCTCTCTCAATTCGCGGATACCCTGTGGGTAACTTCGTGCCGAAACTGTCGCCACAGCATTTCGATAGGATTGAGCCAGGGGCTGTAGGTTGGCAAATACAACAGCACCAGCTGCCCTGCTGCGGCCCGAACGACCGCCTCCACTTCATCATCCTCATGGGTGTTCGCGTTGTCCCAAGCCACATAGACGGTTTCATGGGGATGTTTATCAACCAGGGCCTGCCATAGTTCCGCCACTTCGCAGCGGCCAGCCGCCGGTGCAGGTGTAACGCCTCCCGGCTGTCGGTTATCCATTCGCGCAGCCGCTGCCAGGTGCCAATCAGCGCTTCATGGGCGACCTCGACCGTCGGATTCCGCGTCACCGGGTCGCGGTCAAAGGTCAGCAAGCGCCGGCGGCCAAATGCGTCGATAACGGCGTCGGCGTCGGGACCAAAGGGCAGTTCATCGCGGCGCACCCGCCGCCGGGTATCGTCGGCACCTTCCCCCGGTGTAATCAAGCGCAGGAAGATCTGCCGGGCGACCTTCTGCTGAGGCTCGCCTAAGCCGGTGTAAATATCTTCGGCGCTGTCCGCCAGCGCCCTCAGCGCTCCCCCGCTGGCCCGGTAAGCGTCCCGGGTCAGCCGCAGGTGCTCGCGCCTTTCGAACAACTCGGTCAGCGCGTACTGCAGGAGTGGCAGTACGCCCGGCTGCTGCTCGACATCGGCGATGATGACGTCCGTCAGGCCCGGCTCCAGGGTCAGCCCGATGCGTTCCGCCGGGCCGGCGATCGCCCGCTCCAGTTCGGCGGTGGTCATCGGTAAGACGACCTCTGTACGGCGGCGCATCACCTCCCCCAGTTCCTCGTAGAGCAGCGGCCGGTCATAAAAGTCGGCCCGCAGCGTAATGAGCAGGCGCAGGCGGCTGCGTGGATCCAGTACAGCGGCGAGCAGGTTGTTGAGGAAGTGCTCTCGCGCGGCTTCGTCTTCAACCAGCGTAAACAGCTCTTCAAACTGGTCGATCAGTAAAAACATTTCGCTGTCGTCATCGGGCAGCACCAGGCGCGTTGCCCTGAGCAGGCCGCGTTCATCACGGCGCAACTGTTCTCCCAGGTCAAAGGAGGCATTCTGCGAGATGCGCAGCAGTGCCAGTTCCAGCTCATCGAGGGGATAGGCGCCGGGCAGCATCTCCGTGAAATACCATTTGTCGGCGCCGGCCAGCCGTCCTTGGCGCAGGGCAGGAATCACGCCTGCCCGGACCACGCTTGATTTCCCGCTGCCGCTGGGTCCGACTATCGCCAGGAAACGAAAAGCGTCGCCGGTCTCTGCCAGTCGATCGAGCAGCCGGCTGACCAGGGCATCACGACCATAAAAGTCAGAGGCATCTGCTTCCTGAAAGGCGCGCAGACCCTTATAGGGGTTCTCCACATCCAGCAGCGCCGCGTCCAACAGCGTGGTTGGCACATCCGGCTGGGCAGGGTCAGTGGTAAGGCCCACGACAGTTGGCACCTCGTAAGCTGCATCAGTCACGGCCTGCGCCGCGTCGATAGCCTCCCGGAAGGCTGCGGCCAGGGACAGCGCATCCGGGAAGCGGTCGGCCGGCGCTTTGGCCGTGGCGCGTTGGATGATTGCATCGAGCGCCGATGGCAGCTCCACATTCGCCGCTTTAAGCGAGGGTAAAGGCTCCATCAGATGTTTGAATGGCAGTGTCGAGGGGGTTTCGCCAGGGAAAGGATGCTCGCCGGTCAGCAGTTCATACAGCACCACACCCAGGCTGTAGAGGTCGGCCTGGGGCGTCACCGACTCGCTTTTTACCTGCTCCGGTGAAATATAACCGGGCGAGCCGATCATGGCTTCGGCCTGGTCCTGGCCGCTGCCTTCGCCGAGGTCCTTGGCAATTCCAAAATCCGCCAGGTAGCTGTTGCCTTCCAGGTCGAGCAGGATATTGGCCGGCTTGATATCGCGATGAACCACGCCGTGGCGGTGGGCCGCCCTTAACCCTGCCGCGATCTGGTCTAGCATGTGGGCGATAGTGGTGAGATCCAGCGGCCCACGATCGTGCAACAGGTCACGTAAGCTGCCGCCTCGCAGGTAGCGCATCACCAGGTAGGCCCGGTCCGGTTCCCGCCAGTAATCATACAACGGCACGATAAATGGGTGCTCCAGGCGGGCGACGAGGTGTGCTTCTACCTCAAAGCGGCGGATAAACTCGGGGTGATTGGCATATTTCGGCAGGATGACCTTGACGGCGACTTCGCGGTCGACGACCTGCTGGTAGGCCAGGTAGACGACCCCCAGGCCCCCTTCGCCAAGCAAACGACGCAGTTCGTACCCACGCACAGCCTGACCACCAAAATCTTCCATACGTCATGCTCCGGTATCACGTCGATCAACAGGGGTAAGCACATCGTGCCAGCGGGAGCATGGCGAAAGTCCATTGCCGCTGCTCAGAGTGGTACTCGAAATGCCTACACCCATTATACACGGAGACACTACGCCAGGTCCTGCCCGAAATATCCGTGAGCGCAGCGTGCTGCTGCAGACCCCAAACCAATCCTTATGCACCGCTTTCCACTGGCAGCCCGTCCCCAACACTTACCCTATCCCATTCAAGACGGCTCGATTATCGGCCGATGGTTGTCCTGGACCTCGCTTCTTTGGTGGTTTGGGCAACACCTTTTTGATCTGGCGCCACAAGGGGCGCGGTACTTGAAAGTAATCGACATTTTTCGGTTTTGGGGCAGTCTTTTTCTTCAAGACGCATCTCGCTTAGTTTGGTTGGTCGTGCTTCCATTCTGCGCGAAATGCGTCTCTTTTTCATACCCCAATCGTGATTTACTGAAATTACGGATAGGTTCTTAGCTCAAAATATTCAGCTGTTGACTCATGATGCTGACTCCCTGTTCTGTCGTGATCCGTATAACATAATACAGAAGCGCAGGGCATTCGCGTGCCGCTGCGCCTCCGGTGAACAACAATCGATTGGCCGCCGACCAACCGGCGAGCCTTAGGGGATGTACCAGTCCGGCATCAGGTCGTCGATAGTACCGTTGTTGGTCAGGGCCACCGGGTTCAGGCCCGTCACCCAGACCCGCCAGATATCGGTGTTGCCCGCCGTATCCCGGTAATGCAGCAGGAACCCATCGTCCTTGGACCATATCGGCCCCCGCAAATCCACGCCGGCCACCACGGCCGCTGGGACCTGTACACTCGTCGCAACAACGATCCGGTAAAGCTGGTAATTGCCGTTCCGGTTGGTGGCAAAGGCAACCTGCGTACTGTCGTAGGAGAAGACCGGGTCGATATCATTGCCCAGGTCGGCGACGAGCGAGGTGGGTATGCCGGTGCCGTCGCTGTTGAT
>DAOUEM010000239.1:0-19564 GCA_034430555.1 Anaerolineae bacterium
GAAGACGGCCTGATCGTGGATGCAGCCTCACGCATCACCACGAGGCTACTTGGCGACCGGGCCGCCGACGAACCATTCATCCCTTGGTCGCTAGATGCGGAGGAACGCCCGCCGTTTGGTATGTTCACCATGGATGACATGTTCGACATGGCCGCCGGCCAGCCGTGCACCAGCGAGGTCGACCTGGGACGAGGCATCGTCACCTGGTTCTGTGACGGGTGTGCCGGCAGAATGAGTGTCGTCGGCTTCGATGTTTTCCACTTCGAGTTCCTTCCGGAATGACAAACCTACATCCTTAAGAAATAATTCACAGGCGACTGACTCCGCAGTACTATGCTCACCCTGGCCCTATGCTCCAATCCATGATATGCTAGCTTTATCCGTAGTTTATCCATCATCTGGAGGACTCTTATGTTCGCGTGGTTCCGCCGGTTATTCACCAGCCGGAACGAAGAAGGGCAGGGCCTGGTCGAGTATGCGCTGATCCTGGTGCTGGTCGCGGTGGTGGTGATCGTGATCCTGGCGCTGCTGGGACCGACCATCGGCAACGTGTTCAGCAACATCGTCAACGGTATCAACGGCTATGTGCCGACCGGCAACGGGCTGATCCTCATCTTCTAATCCAGTCGTTCGCGGTATCATCATGAGGCCTCGCCTGGCGCGGGGCCTTTTATGTTGTTAGCCGGCTGTCGGTGCCCCCCAGGGCCCTGTCCGGGTCCCTGTCTGTGGCCCGAATTTGCGCTATACTGAAACAAACACTGCATTAATTTATGAGGATAGCGAGTGTTTTTGTGAAACTACGACGGTCGATAACCTTCTGCTGGGTCCTGGCGCTGCTGATCCTCGCGCCGGGCCTGGTCTCAACGCCGGCCCTGTCCCAGGCCCTGGCTCAGGGGCAGAACCTCCCACTGCCCGCCGACCTGTTCGTGCTCAACAACCTGGGGCAGGTGATGCATATCGCCGCCGGGAGCAGCTTCGCCCAGCCGGTCACGCCGGTCGAACAGATCGTGGTCGACTTCGGCGTCGCACCGGACGGGCAGTGGATCGCCTACCGCACCACGGCCAATCCGGACGGCACCGGCGGCGCGTTCATCGCGATCACGGCGGTGGGTGGCTTGAGCGGGCAGCTACTGGAATTCGAGAGCGCCGGCCAACCGCCGATCACGGGGCACGGCCAGACGCTGGCCTGGGCGCCGGACGGCACGCTGGTCGCCTATACGACCGGGGCCGGCCTGCGCATCTACCTGCCGGGCGCGGGCGAATCCGGCGAGGCGCTGTTCCAGGATCATGCCGGGGGGCCGTTCCTCAACCTGATCTGGTCGCCGGGGGGCGGTTACCTGGCGGCGGAAGCGGAAAGCAACGTCTGGAACATCTACCGCCGCCAGGGCGCGGATGGGCCGGGTTTGGCCTACGCCGGGCAGATTCCGGCCTCGGCGGGCCTGGCCTGGACGCAGGAAGGCGTGCTGGCCCTGGCCCCACCAGTGGGCGGGCTGGTGCTGCTCAACCTGCTGGACGGGAGCCAGAACACCCTGATCGAGCCGCCGATGGTGGTCAGCCAGCCGACGCTGGTCGGGCGAGGACGGCTGACCTTCCTGATCCACGAGGCCAGCGGCCAGCGCTTCGCGGCGCGGCGCTTTGGCACCATCAGCACCATCGGCGGTGACTTCCAGGAATTTGAAGCTTCCTTGGAACTGACGGCCGACATGCGCTGGCTGCCGGATGGGCAGGCGCTGCTCTCCGCGGAGGATGGCACGCTGACCATCATCGAGCCGCGCACCAACACCCGCCGCGAGATCATCGGCGAGGTCAAGGCCTACGGCTGGGGGCCGCTGCCGCCCGCCGAACTGGCCGGGCTGACCCTGCCCGCCGACCTGTACTTCCTCTCGCGGGATGACGTGGGCGTGGCCCAACTCTGGCGGCTGCCGGCGGACGGACGCCCAGCGGAGCAGCTCACCATCGAGCCAAGCAGCGTGCTGGACTTCACGCTGTCGCCGGACGGCGGCCAGATCGCCTACACCGCCGGGGGCAGCCTGATCGTGGCCAACAGCGACGGCTCCGCCGGGCGGGAAGTCTCGCCGGTGGCGGAGCGGCCCGGCGCGGGGGCGCAGCCGGCCTGGAGTCCCAACAGGGCGCTGATCGCCTACGTCCGGGACGGCATCTGGCTGGTGCCGGCCAACGGCGGGGCGCGCACCGAACTGATCACCGATAACCTGGGCGCCGATACGCCGCCTGACCAGGTCCGCGTGTACATGCGCCCGCGCTGGAGCCCGAACAATACCATGCTGCTGGTCGACGTAGGGTTGTACGAGGGCGTGATGCAGGCCATTC
Source organism: Anaerolineae bacterium (assembly GCA_034430555.1). Taxonomy (GTDB): domain Bacteria; phylum Chloroflexota; class Anaerolineae; order Aggregatilineales; family Ch27; genus DAOTXK01. The sequence continues at coordinate 2,329 of DAOUEM010000239.1, forward strand.
TGCCGATCACGGGCGGCGAGACGTTCCCCCTGCCCACCGGCACCAACGGCGGCGCGTGGCTGCCCAACGGCCAGGTCCTGACGTGGGGCAGCGGCTTCGCCTACGTCACGCCCGGCCTGTACCTGGTCAATCCCGCCGACCTCAGCGCCAGCACCACGATCCTGAACGAAGCCTGGCACGTCAGCGACGCCGTGCCGCTGGCCAACGAAGCGGCCGCCATCCTGAGCAGCCCCGGCGGCGACGTCATGGGGCCGAACACCGTGCAGCCCTACCTGGTGCCGATCCTGCCGGACGCGCTGCCCATCCCCAACGGCCAGGGCGGCCTGATCGAGGCGCCGGTACTCTCGCCGGACGGGGGCTTCGCGGCGGGCCTGCGCGCGGCCAGCTACGGCGACTTCGGGCTGGCGGGGCGGCTGGTGCTGATCAACCTGGCAAGCGGCGAACGGCTGGCGATCCAGACCCCCGGCGAAGTCTGGGGCTTACAATGGGGAAGGATGAGCAACTGATGAGCGGCGAACGCATTTTAATCGTAGAAGACGACGAGCAGATCGTGCAGACCGTTCGACGCGGCCTGATTTACGAAGGGTACACGGTCGACGTGGCCATGGACGGCCACGCCGGGCTGGAAAAAGCGCGCGACGTCCCACCTGACCTGGTAATCCTGGACCTGATGCTGCCCGGCCTGGACGGCATCGAGGTCTGCCGGCGGCTGCGGGCCGCCAGCGACGTGCCGGTCCTGATGCTGACGGCGCGCGACGGCGTCTCCGACCGGGTGACCGGCCTCGACGCCGGGGCGGACGACTACCTGGTCAAGCCCTTCTCGTTTGACGAGCTGCTGGCCCGGATGCGGGCGCTGTTCCGGCGGTCGCGCCCGGCCTCGACGCCGGAGGTGCTGCGCTTCGCCGACCTCACCCTGGATACCGGCACCCGGCGCGCCCAACGCGGCGAGCGCGTGATCGACCTGACGGCCAAAGAATACGAACTGCTGGAGCTGTTCATGCGGCATCCCCGGCAGGTGCTCACCCGCGACCTGATCTTCGACCGGGTATGGAAGTACGACTTCGGCGGGGAAAGCAACATCATCGAGGTGTACGTGCGCTACCTGCGACAGAAAACCGAAGCCGAAGAAGAGAAGCGCCTGATCCATACCGTGCGCGGCGTAGGCTACGTCCTGCGGGAAGAATAGACCGGCCCGCACCGTGCATCCACGACCAAGGGGGAACATCAATGGCCGAACAGGTACCACCTGCCAGCGCACCAACCGGTGCGACTCCGCCCGGAGGGCCACCGCCCGACGCTCAGACCGGCCTTGCCAGCCCGGCGGAAATCGAGCGCCTGCTGACCTTCGCCTGGCACCGCTTCAACAGCTACGACGGGCAGTCCGGGCGGCTCAAGGTGCGTTACCGCCGCATCCGCCAGACGATCATCCTGGTTTCCTGGCTGACCACGTTCCTGGCGGTAATGAGCGCTTTTGCCGGCATCGCTTCCGATACCGCACTCAAACAGACCCTGGATATCATGCTGGTCGCCCTGCCGGTGAGCAGCACCATCCTGCTGGCCTACGCCTCCCGCTTCGAGACGGGCGTGGCCTGGGTGGGCTACCGCATCGCCGGTGAAGCCATCCGGCGGGGCATTTACGATCTGCGCGTGCGCGGCACGCTGAAAACGGCCCGCAAAACAGACCTGGAACGGTTGGGCAGCATCGTGCGAGAGACCAGCAACCGGTTGGAAGCGATGGGCGTCAGCACGCCGATGCTGACCGATCCGCTCAACCTGACCACGGGTCGTATCACGCCCAACTGGGTCGATGCCGAGGATGATAATGGCTACGGGCCACTGACCATCGAGCAGTACATCAACTGGCGGCTGGTGCCCCAGACCAACTGGTACCGCAAACGCGTGAAAGCCGACTACCGCCGGGCCAGGCTGTACCGAGCCGCCATCTTGATCACGGCGGGCGCGGGCACCTTCCTGGCAGCCATCGGGCACGGCGAACTGGTGGCGGTGACGGTGGCCGGGGTGACGGCGCTGGTCGCCTGGCTGGGGCTGATGCAGCACGAATCCAGCTACGGCATCTACATGCGCACCATCATCAAGCTGGAAGATACGCTGGGCGCTTTCCTGATCGACTTCAACCCGGTGGCGGTGGAAACACCGGCCCAGAAAGCGCGCGCCCTGGATTTCGTCATCAGCGCGGAGGGCATCTTCAGCGAGGAACGCGAATTGTGGCGGCTGTCGGTCCTGCAAGGGCAGGAAAGCACCGAGGGCGCGCTGACGCAGATGGTCAGCACCTTCCGGCGCGGCGATACTACCGTCGACCGGCTGCTTCAGTCCCAGCGGCAGGACAACGCCGGTAACGACGAGGATGAAGGGCGCTGAAAACTATTGGTAGGTTTCTCAGGAGGCAATAAGCCGAGATAACTCACCCAAAACATCAATGCAGTCGAGGCTTTGACGCCGTTCTCAGTGATACAAAAGACGGTTAACCGGACTCGCCGGTTGCTGCCATCGCCGATACCCGCTCAATCCGCGAAGCCAGCCAGTGCCGGCGTGTTTCATAGAGAAACCAGCCAGTCACAAACATAACGAAAACCGCATTGGTGATCGTAGCCATTCCTTGCCAGATTGGCTGGAACGGAGTGCCGTTACCGACAATAAAGCCCGGGTATTTGAATATCATGAAACTCAGTAATGCGGGGAAGCTCGCCAGCGTGAACCAGACCACGTCCCGCCGCTGTTGGTAGAAGCCAAAGGGCACGATCCACACCAGGTACTCCATGCCGGTGCCGCCCAGCAGCAGGTAGAAGCTGACCAGGAAGTAGATGAGCAAATCAATGGCCTGCTCGAACCGGAAACGGTACACGGTAAACAAGGTCCATACCCCAAAGACCAGCTTGAGGCCGAACAACAGCTTGCCTCGTGAGAACCATTCCCCCCAGAAGCCCGGCAGCGCCGCGCCCCCCATCCCCCGGATGGGCACCCCGATATTGTGCAGCAGTTGCAAAAGCCCCAGGTCGGTGCTGGAGCCGCTTGCTGCATAGTCAAGCAGATCTAAAAACACCCTGGCGTTACCGCTGACCATAAACACGAGCACCAACCACAGAAAATAGACGCCGGCGGTGCTCGCACCATACAGGATGACCTTGCGCCAGGAAGCCTTGCGCCACCGCAGCAGGTACAAACCAATCAATCCTAAAAAAAATACCGGGAAAAACTTGAGGGTAATCCCCATGCCGCCCAGCAGCCCGGCTCGGACGTATTGCTCACGCTTCAAAAATGAGAAGCTCACAATGATCGGCAGCAGTGTCAGCGTATCGATGTGGCCCAGGCCCGCCGAGACCAGAATCGCTAGCGGATTTAGAACAAAAAAGAGCGTCCATTTGAGCGAGTCTGTGAGCAGGAACAGCGCCAAAGCCATCAGCACATCGCCCGTGATGGCTAACAGTTTCATCATGAAAGGAAAGGTTAATATCGTACTATCAGCCACGAGCTTGCCAAACTGAGCATACAGCAGCCATGGAGACCCGGCCAACTCATGGTTTAATCCATTCTCGGACCAGGTCACCATCAACGGCACATCACCGACAAACGCGTCCCGGTTGGCATAGGCTAGGGCCAGGCGCGGCAATATCGTCAACAAAACAAGAATAATAATCCACTGCCGCTTGCTTAACGAAAGGCTTTGCATCGCATGCTCCTTTGAACGGCCGCACGCTTACTACACCCGGAGGCCCACCAGCCTACACAGGTAGAATCTGCTCATCCGGCCATGGCGGGAACGTCGAGCGCTAACGTAAACGGCGCGCCACGGTTAACACAATCGGCGGGATGAACGCCTTGACCGCTTCTTTCCAGGCCGTCTTGCCAAACCACTGCCTTTGCCAGCGTCCCATGTCGGCGGTGAACGCCTCCAGCTCCACCTGGGCATCCTTGATCCCGACGCCGACCACCGTGTGCGGGAAGATTTCTTCGCCGGCGTAGGTCACGTAGGCCTGTGAAAACGGCTTGAGCAGGCTGCGGAAGGCTTCCGGCGTGAAGCGCCAGTAGTCGTAAGGGTAATCATGGATGTGGAACTTCATGACAGAGCTCATCACCACCAGGCCGCCGGGTTTGAGCACGCGGTAAACCTCGTCCATGGCCTTGCGTGGGTACTCGACGTGCTCCAGGGTGTCCAGCATGAGCGCCGTGCCGACGCTTTCGTCCGGCAAATCCAGGCCGTGCAGGTTCAGAATCACGTCCACGCCGAGTCCTTCACGCATATCGGAGCCGATATATTCTTTGCCCGGAAAATAGGGACGCAGGTCGGCGATATGTTCCTGCCCGGCCACCTGAAATGCCCCAAATTCATAGATCGGCTCAGAAATGGGCAAGTGTTTAGCAGCTATTCCGACAAACTGGTTGATAGAACGGCGCATGCGTACCCCCTGGTTGATTCCATCCGAAGCAGATCAGTCCCGCGCTGTTTTGGCAGGCGCGGCTGCCGACGTTCAGTGCTCCGGCTTGCGGGCCACGAGCACGATCTGGAACGTGAAGAAGTCGCGCAAGGGATAGAGCACGTCGAACAGGCGCAGGCGGGCCATGATGTTGGTCAGGCGGCGGGCGACGGCGGCCACCGGGCGCGGCGCGGAACGGTCGCCCAGGCCGTCGTACAGCCGGTACTTACGGCGCACCACCACCGCCTCAAACCCGCTATCCAGCAGCATCTGGCGGGCTGTGCGCGGCGTGAAAAAGCGCAAATGGCCGATGTCCAGCACCCCGCGCCGGGCATAGTTCCAGCGTCCCCACAGCAGCCGCCACAAGACCATCCAATAACGCACATTGGGCAGCGAAACGATGATCATGCCGCGCGGGGCGAGCAGCGGAAACAGCTTATCTCCGAGGACGCCCCAGGGATCGCGCAGGTGTTCCAGCACGTCCAGGCAGAGGATGGCATCAAAATGGCCGGGCGGGTACGGCAGGTCCATCAGTTCAACGTCGCCCACGTGCACGGCATCCAGGCGCGCTTCCGCCTGGGCGGCGACTTCGGCTTCGTACTCAACGCCGACGACTTCTTCCAGGCCAAGCCGCTCTTTGAGCAGGGCCTCGGTCGCGCCGGCAGCACAGCCGATGGACAGCAGCCGCCGGGTGGTCGTGGGGAGAAGGTACAGGGCATCCCCCCGCACATTATGGAAATAGGTTTCCAGCCGGTCGGCGTTATCCATTATTCCCACCATTCACCGCAACCGTCGCCACCACGCGGCGAGTGTAACGCTGCCGCCAAGCCAGGTCAACCGGCCCGGTCCAGCAGGACCAGCAGCGGTTTGACGACCTCGACGGGCGTGTAATCGGCACTGATCCGGGCCGCTGCCGCCGCGCCCAGCCGCGCCCGTTCGGCGGGATCGTCGGCCAGGCGGCGCAGGGCATCTGCCAGGGCTGCCGGATCGCCGGGTGGGACCGTCAGCAGATGCTTGCCGGGCGTGAAATGCTCGCTAATGGCGGTCGCAGTCGCCGTGACGACCGGGCGGCCAATCGCCAGGCACTGGTACACCTTGTTGGGCACCACGTAATCGGTCTTGGCGCGCGCGCCGAACACGCCCAGGCAGACGTCCGCCGCCGCCACGCGCCCCGGCAGGTCCGGCGGGGGCACCGAGTCGACCAGGGTAACGTGCGGCAAATCCTGCGGACGGGCCGCGGCCAGCACCGCCTCATACGTCTGGCCGCGCCCGATGATCTCAAAACGAAAGCGTTCATCATCCGCCAGGCGACGCGCCGCCGCCAGGATGACGTCCACCCCATGGAAGGGGATAAAACTGCCGAAAAACTGAACCCGCAGCGGTTCTCCCGGCGCCCGACCGGGCACCGGCTGCAGCGACCACCATTCGTCATAAGCGCCCACCGGCACGACGGCCAGCCGCTCCGCCGCCCGCCCCACGATGGTCCGCATGGCCGCGCGGTGCGCGTCCGTATCGGTGAAGATGGCGGGTGCCGTCGCGATGTTCCAGCGGTCAATGGCGCGGAAGAGCCGGGCGCGTTTCGAATGGGGGGCCGTCGCGGCGCGGTCCTGCACGGCAGAATCGTAGAGGCCGACCATGTAGTCGACCAGGACCGGGCGTCGCAGGGCACGCCCGGCGATCACGGCAAACGGCGCGAGCAGTTGGTTGAACTCCGCCAGGATGAAACGGTCACATTCGGGGGCCAACCGCCGCATGGAACGCCACAACAGCGGCAGCTTACGGGCCGTGGGCAGCCGCTTGTCGAGCGGGGCAGCGTGGACCTGCCAGCCGTGGGCGGGCAGCCCGGCGCGGATGATCTGGTTACGCGGGTACAACGCGTCAAACGCGCCGATGATACCAACGGCAGGCATACGTTTTCCCTGGGGATGGGCGGCGGATCATGCGGGCCATTCTACCGCACGAGGGGCACTTACACCCAGCCGGGGGGCGCTTCGCCGGGCACGTGGAGCGCGTCCAGCAGGTTGGGCAGGTCCGGATAGTCGGGGGCAAGCTCCTCCAGGGCGGCGGCATCGCGCGAAGCTGCCGGTATCTGGCCCTGGCGGGCGCGGACCATCCCCCGCACGTACAGGCCGGTCGGCTGCTGTGGGTCGCGGCGCAATGCCTGGCCGGCGTCGGCCAGGGCGTGCTGGTCGTCCTGTTTGAGCAGGTGAACCAGGCCCCGCTCCGCCCAGGCGGCGGCGGCCGAGGCATCGAGCTTGAGGGCGCGGTCGAGGTCCTTGAGGGCGCGGCGGAACTGCTTCTGCCGGCCCAGAGTCGCGCCGCGTAGCTGGAACGCTTCGGCCAGGTTGCCATCCAGCTTGAGGGCCAGGTTTACGGTCTCTAGGGCCTCGTCCAGGCGGCCGATCTGGTGGCAGTAGCGGGCTTTTATGACGCAGGCGGCCGCCGACTTCGGATAGAGGGCGATGGCCGTATCGTAATCCCCGATCGCAGCATCCGCATTGCCCAGCACGGCATGGATGTCGGCGCGGGTGTAATAGTACTCCAGGCGTTCGTCCAGGCGGAGCAGCTCGTTGAAGTCGTCCAGGGCGCTGCGGTAATCGCCCATCTGGGCGTAGACCAGCCCCCGCCGCAGGTAGGCTTCGGCCAGGTCCGGCCGGCGGGTCAGGGCCTCGCTGAAGTTGGCGATGGATTCCATGAGGTCCTCTTTGACCTCCCACACCATCCCCAGGCCGATATACGCGCCGACATGATCCGAGTCCTGGCGCAGTACTTCGCAAAAGAGGTCGAGCGCGGTTTCCAGGTCGTCTCGTTCCAGGCTGGCCGTGGCCTGCTCATAAAGGCGCGCCACGTCTTCGGTGGGCACGTCGAAGGGGGAAGCCAGCGGCAGACTTTCCCCGGCGGCCATCTGGCGGCAGCGGCGCAGCACGCCCTGCCAGCGGTCCACGTCCGGGTGGTTCGGCTCCAGGGCCAGGGCCTGCTCGAGGTCGGGAATGGCCTGGGCCGGCTCGCCCTTGCTCATCCGGGCAAAGCCGCGGTAAAAACGGGCGTCGGCGCGGCTGGGCTGCAGGCGCACCACGGCATCAAAATCGGGCATGGCGCGCACCCAGTCGGCCTGCTTGCTGTAGACCCGGCCCCGGATCAGGTAGGCCTCGGCATCGCCGGGCGCGAGGTCGATGGCCCGCGTCAGGTCGGCCAGGGCTTTGTCCGGCTGGTTCAGCAGGTGATAGGTATTACCCCGGTTGAGGAAAGCCTCGCTGCATTCGGGCGCCCTGACGATCACCGTCGTGTAGTCCTCGACCGCCCCGGCGTAATCGCCCTGCCCGGCCCGCGTCGCGCCCCGGCGCAGCAGCGCCTGGTGATCGTCGGCAGAAGCCTGGGCGCGCGCCGAACCCGGTATGGGGATGTCGACCAGCGCCTTAAACTCGGCAGTGGTCTTGCGCGCCCGGATCTGCCGCAGCAGCGATTCCACCTGCTCCTGCTTGCCGGAGCGCACGCCGCCGCCCAGACTCAGGTACCGCTGGAAATCGGCTTCGGCCTGGTCGAAGTGCCCGCCGTTCATGTAAAAGTACCCGCGGTTATAGTAAGCCGGGGCAAAGGTTGGCGCCAGGCGAATCACCTCGTTGAGGTCGGCCAGCGCGCCCTGGTAATCGCCCTGCTTGACGCGTATCATGCTGCGCTTGTAAAACGCCTGCGCTTTTTCAGTATTCCCATTGTCAGCCATCGTCGTTACCTGTCTGGCTCGTCGGACGATTCGACCGGCGACCCGCCATCTATAACGCACCCCGAGTCAGCCTGTGAATTTTGTCTTAATTATAAAGAAGGCCGTCCCGCCTGTTCAATAGGACTCAAGGGTATGAGGCGGAACAGCAGCCAGAGTGGGGATGAACAGCACTCCCGTGGTAACAACCCCTTAACCATTACGTTGGGGCCGCGCCAGCGAAGGGGGTTATTCCTGGGCCAGCGCCCACCCCTGCCAGCCGCGCGCCTGCCAGGCGCTGTAAAGGGCAACCGAGCCGGCAGTGGAGACGTTCAGGCTTTCCACGTGGCCGCGCATGGGCAGCGTGACCAGCAGGTCACAGGTATCGCGCACCAGACGGCGCAGGCCGCTGCCTTCGCTGCCCAGCACCAGGCACAGGTTGATGTTGAGATCGGTGCGGTCCAGCGGCAGGATGTTGGGGCCGATGTCCAGCCCGGCGATCCAGACGTCGTTGTCCTTTAGCTCCTTCAGGGTGTGGACCAGGTTGGTCACCTGGGCCACCAGCAGATGCTCCACCGCGCCGGAGGAAGCCGCCACCACCGCCGGCGTCACGCCGACGCCGCGCCGCTCCTGCAGCAGGATGCCGTGAATGCCCACTGCATCGGCGATACGCAGCAGGCTGCCGACGTTCTGCGGGTCCTGCACCAGGTCCAGCGCCAGGAAGAAGTTTTTCTCGTGCCGCAGCATGGACGTTTCCAGCAGTTCGTGCAGGTCGGCATAGGGGTACGATTTGCAGCGCAAAACCACGCCCTGGTGATTGGCGTTGTGGGCCAGGTCGTCGATCACGCGGCGGGGCACACGGTGGACCGGCACGTCGCGCGTTTCGGCAGCGCTGATGATCTCCTCGATCGGGCCGCGCGTATCCGCCGTCTCCAGGATGAGCAACTGCTCGAAGGCGCGGCGGTTGGCGCGCAGGGATTCCAATACCGGCCAGCGGCCGTATAAAAAGTCAGACATGCCAGCGGTCCTTTGTCGTAGTCACCGGGTGGTGATGATACTTGCTCCTCACCTAAATAAACGCCCAACCCCGGCCCAAGTTACTCGTCCACACCCGAATTCAGAGTCCCGCCTCGGCCCGCTGGCAGGTCCGCCAGGCGACGCCAGTGATGGTGGGGGACGGCGCTTTTTTGTCGGCGAAGTCCCAGCCAGCCCAGGCCCGGTACATCGAACGGGCGGTGAAGCGGCCCGCGTCATCGGCCTGGGCCATCAGGGCCGCCAGCATCTCGCGGAAGCGATCATCGCCCCGCGCCTGCGGGAAGCGGCTCAACACGTCGGTCAGGTGCAGGATATCATACCAGACGAGCGGGTATTTGGGCTTGTGGAAGTCCGTACCGATGCCAAAGAGGTACAGCTTACGCTCCTGCCGGATGGCCCAGTGATTCAGCAGCGCTTCCACGCCCGCCGACGCCTGCGCCGATTCGACCAGGTCCGGGGCGCGGCTGATGGCTCGCAGGACGACCAGCGTGGCATACGGGCAGGGATCGCTCTTGCGGCCCGGCCCGCGGAAACCGCCATAGTCCGCCGCGGCAGCGCAAGGCCAGCCGTTATCCCGCACCAGCCCCAGCAGGTGATCCAGCCCTTGCCGCACGCGTGGATCGCCGCCCAGGCCAAAAGCCAGCAGCGCATAGAGCGTCACCGGGGCATCGCACAGCATCCACAGCAGGTGCGGCTGCCCGTCGCCGCCGTAGCGCTCGGCCACCTGCAGGCTGACGGTAAAAGCGCCCTCCGCCGATTGGCAGGCCAGTATCCGGGTGATAATGGGCTGGAGAGCAGCCTCGTCGGCGGTCAGGCCGAATTCGGCCAGGGCGGCCAGCTTGTGCAGGGGATGTTTGGCGTCGTTGTGGCGCTTGAGCGGCGGGCCGGGCCAGTCGGCGAGTTCGGCCAGCAGGGTCTGGACGCCCGCGTGTCCCAGCGTGGCCTGATGAGCGGCGATCACGTCCGGATCGTCGGCGGCGCGGCCACCCAGATCGCGCCGCGTCCAGTAGCGCACCCACGGCTCCTCGGCGGCCAGCAGCCAGTCGAGCGGCGGCGTGGTGGTCGTTTGGTTCATTGGTCCCCCCGGATCAAATTAGAACATTTATTCTATTATAAGCTGATTGGGGAAGGTGTGCAATAGAACAAAAAAAGGACGCGGTCTCCCGCGCCCTGTTGATCACTCGGTCACAAAGCCGCCTCTAACTCACTTTCCACACCGTGCCATCGGCACGATCTTCCAGCACGACGCCCAACTCGGCCAGCTCGTCGCGAATCTGGTCGGAGGTGGCCCAGTCTTTGCCGGCACGGGCCTGGCTGCGCAGGTCCACCAACAGCTTGATCAGGCCGTCCTCGCGGGCCGCGTCGCCGCCGGAAGCCGCGTCCGCCTCCGGGATGATGCCCAGCACCGTGCCGCCCAGGTCGCGGTACACGGCATCGATCTGCGCCAGCACGTCCCTGCCGACCTCGACCTCGCTGTTGAGCAGGGTGTTGACCTCGCGGGTGAAGGTTTGCAGCGCGCTGAGGGCCACCGGCGCGTTGAAGTTATCGTCCATGGCGGCGGCAAAATCGGCGCGGGTCTTGTCCACCTCGCCCAGGATGTCGGCCCCGGCGTCGCCTTCCGGGGCGTTGGGCAGCATCGAGCGAGTCAGGCGGGCCGCCCCGTAAAGCCGCTCCCAGCCGCCGGTCATACCGTCCAGCGCTTCCTCGCTGAAAACGACAGGATTCGAGTAGTGGGCGCTGAACATAAACATGCGGATGATCTCGGGCCGCCAGCGCTTGAGCGCGTCCTTGATGGTGAAGAAGTTGCCCAGGCTCTTGGACATCTTCACCGGGATGCCGTCCTCGTCGGGCACGTTGAGGCTGCCGACCAGCATCCAGTAGTTGGCGAAGGGCGCGTCATTGGCAGTCTCGCTCTGCGCGATCTCGCACTCGTTATGCGGGAAGATGTTGTCCACGCCGCCGCCGTGAATGTCGAAGGTCGGACCCAGGTATTTGCGGGCCATGGCCGAGCACTCGACGTGCCAGCCGGGGAAGCCTTCGCCCCACGGGCTGTTCCAGCGCAGGATATGCTCCGGCTCGGCCTTTTTCCACAGCGCGAAGTCCTCCGGATACCGCTTCTCGCCGCGCACGTCTTCGCGGGTGCCGGCTTCCTGATCCTCGAGGCGGCGGTTGGAGAGCTTGCCGTACTCCGGATAGGACCGCACGTCGAAGTAAACGTTGCCGCCCACCTCGTAGGCGAAACCTTTGTCCAGCAGCACCTGGGTCATCTCGATCTGCTCCGGCACGTGGGCGCTGGCGCGCGGGCTGATATCCGGTCGCACCACGCCCAGCGCGTCCATGTCTTCGAAGTAGAGGCGGGCGTAGGTCTCGACGATCTGCATCGGGCCGGCGGCGAGCTGGCGCGCCTTCTTCAGGATGCGGTCTTCGCCGCTGTCCAGCAGGTGGCCGACGTCGGTGATATTCTGCACGTAAAGCACGTCCCAACCAGTATAGCGCAGCCAGCGCACGATCATATCAAAAGAGACGTAGGTTTTGGCGTGCCCCACGTGCGCATAGTCCTGCACGGTGGGCCCACAGACATACATATTGACCCGCCCCGCTTCCACCGGGACAAACTCCTGTTTTTCGCGGCCCAATACGTTAAAGACTCTGATCGTCATGGTTCCTTCCGTCCTTACATGATCTGCCCTGACCAGGATAAGACGGTCTTATTGTACCGCATGGGCGGCGGGCTGTGTATGGTCGATTGGCGCGGGGAGGCGGCGTGTCACTGCCCTGCGTTACATCGTCACTTTCACGCCGCGATGGCGCAGCGCGCCCGGCTTACTCCGCGTAGACCTGCGACATGTGGCTGGCGATGATACGCCCCCCGTTGCCGTCGTAGGCGACCGCGTGCAGGTGCGCGCCAAAGCCGCCCGACGGGACCAACCAGGACAGGCTGGCCCCGTCGCCGAGATTGGTATCCGAGCCGATGGCCGCCTGCGCGTCGGCGGTGCCGGTGCCGGTCGGCGTGAGGTAAAAGGTCACCTGCACGGCGCCGGGCGGCGCTTCCGGCCAGGAGATCGTCACCGGCTGGTCCGTCGGCAGCCGGTACCACCCGTCGGCAAACTGAGCCGGCGTCATTTGGAGCTGGCCGACCTCCTGCGGGCCCGGCGCACCGGGTGTCTGGGCCGCCTCGCCGCTCGATTCCGTCAGGTTGCAGGCCAGCCCCATCAGGACCAGCATCACAAGCACAATACCTGTCCGCTTCATGGCACGTCGATCCCTTCTCAGGTGAACCCGGCAATGCCGACCACATCAGCCCAAATAGCCCCTATCGTATCAAACGCTTTCACCGGCCTAAAGTTCCCTCCCGGCAGCATTTACCCCAAAAAAACTCCCCCCCTGTGCGAACCACCCAGTCAAGGCCCACAAATCCCACAGGTGGTGTTTTCGGACAAGGCCGGTATAATCTCCCCCCGGCGGAAGGTCTGGCGACCTCGCCGCGTCTGAGATGTGTTGGAAAAAAAACAGGTTTAGAGGAACCCATTACCCTATGACATTACAACCCGCTATGACTCGTGATATCAAGGTGATCGCCATCGATCTGGATGGCACCCTGCTCAACAGCGACCACGAAATCTCGCCGCGCACGGCGCGCGTCCTCAAGCAGGCGATGGCCCAGGGCGTGCAGGTGATCCTGGCCACCGGCAAAACGTCCACCTCCCGCGAGAAGCCGGTCCGGCAGCTTGGCCTGAACACGCCGGGCGTCTACTCGCAGGGGCTGGTGCTGGTCAACGCGGACGGCTCGGTCCGCTTCGAGCGCACCATGGACCCCGCCGCCGCGCGCACGGTGATCGCCTATGCCGAGGCGCACGATACCAACCTCATCGGCGTGGTGGCGAGCGGCACGCGCATCCTGGCCAACCGGGCCAGCACGCTGACCGAGTTCGTGATCACCTACCACGAGCCGGTCCCGGACATCGTCGGCCCGCTGAGCCGGCTGCCAGCCGAGATGCGCTTCAACAAGCTGGTGATCGAAGCCGACCCGGCCCTCATCCCGGCGCTGAAAACAGGGCTGGCGGACCAGCTCAACGGCTCGGCGGAACTGGTGCGCTCCATGCCGCAGCTGCTGGAAGTGCTGCCTGCCGGGGCGTCCAAGGGCGACGGCCTGCGGCGTCTGCTGGACGAGATGGGTATTGACCCGCAGGACGTGATGGCGCTGGGCGACGCCGACAACGACCTGGAAATGCTGGCGATGGTCAGGCTGGGCGTGGCCATGGGCAACGCCAACGACCACGTCAAGGCGGTGGCCGACTTCGTCACGGGCAGCAACGACGAGGACGGCGTGGCCGAGGCGGTCGAGCGCTTCGTGCTCAACTAACACCCACCGGATACCACAGGTCACGGCGCAGGGCGTCCCGCCGGGGAGGCCCTGTTTTGATTCACCGGCTCGGCGCAAAACCGTCGGCGGCGTATAATAGGGTTACTGGAGACTTACAATCCATAAGGGGGGTATTATGTCGCGACGCATAAGCTTTGTGCTGATCATGATCCTGTTGGCGGGGGTGCCGCTGCCGGCAGTCCTGATGGCCCAGGATGATGACGCGGCCTGCCCGGCGCTGGTCGAGACGGCGCTGGCCGCCATCGACGAGGCGTGCACCGGCCTGGCGCGCGACACCGCCTGCTACGGCCATACCCGCGTCGACGCGTCCTTTTGGGATGAAACCGGCGACCTGGCCTTCGATCAACCTTCGGACCAGGTGCCGCTGGCCGGCCTGCGCACCATCACCACCCACCCGCTCGATCTGGACAGTGAAACCTGGGGATTGGCCGCCCTGCACGTCCAGGCCGATGTACCCGATACGCTGCCCGGCCAGGCCGTCACCTTCCTGCTGATGGGCGATACCATCCTGGAAAACGCCGTCGAGCCGTCCGCCGAAGTCGAGCCGGTGGCGGCCACTGTGACTACTTCTGACGGCTCCAACGCCAACCTGCGCAGCGGGCCTTCGACCACCAACAACGTGGTCTTCAGCGCCGCATCGGGATCAACGCTCGAACTGGTCGGCGTCGATGCAACAGGCGACTGGTACGAGGTCGCCCTGGACGACGGCGGATTTGCCTGGATCGCCGACTTTCTCGTTCACGCCGAGGCCGACGCCCTGGACGCCCTGCCCGTCAGTGATAGTCGATCCCCCTACGGCCCGATGCAGAGCTTCTACTTCACCACCGGGCTGGGCCAACCCGCCTGCCAGGAAGCGCCCGACGCCCTGCTGGTGCAAAGCCCGGATGACGTGACCGTCACCTTCGCCATCAACGGCCTGGAGGTCTCCATCGGCTCGACCGTGATATTCACCACTGCCGCAGTGCCGGACAGCGCGCAAACCGCATTGGTCGCGGCCCTGCTGGAAGGGAATTTGACTGCACCCGATCTGGGCATCACCCTCGACGCGCCCGGCGAGACCTTCGCCGTCACCCTCAACGAGGCCGGGCTGGTCGATGAAGATTCCGAGGTCATCGAACTAGAAGCTGAGGACTCCCTCGATGCCATGCAGAACGTCTGCCAGAACGCCTCAGATTCCGGTCTGGTCGAGGGACGCAGTATCGACTGCACGGTGGAGGTCAATACCGTCACCGCGCCCGCCGTCACCCCCACCCCGAGACCGGTCCCGACTTCAACCCCGGCACCTGCCGGCGATTCGCTGGCCGGAATCGGCGCGGATGCGACCTGCACCGTGGCTGCCATCAACACCGTCAACCTGCGCGGCGGACCCGGCACGACCTACAGCCAACAGGGCCAGTTGGCGGCAGGTCAGACGGCCAACCCCAGCGGGCAGGTCCAGGGGGCGGACGGCTTCCGCTGGTGGCAGTTGGCTGATGGCGCGTGGCTGCGCGGCGACCTGGTCGACATGGCCGGAGCGTGCGAGGCGGTGGCCGTGGTCGACTCCACGCCGGAACCACCCGCGGTACCGGTCAATGCTGGCGGCGGTGGCGGAGGCGGTAATGTGCGTTTTGCTATCAACTACTGCATAGGACCATCTGTGCCAGTGATCAGGGCAGGCGACAGAGTGACATTTGGTATAGGTGTAGGGCGATGGCCCACCGTGGCCGAGACGGAAGCCGCCTTGGCCGGACATTCCGGATCAATCGTTATCGACGGTACGCCGTTAAGTGTCGTGTATCACGGCATTAGATGGCATGAAGATCCACCTGGCGAGCCAGGGTACGGAAACCATGTTGATGCCTATTGGACGGCCACACCAGGAACGCACACAGTCATTGGAGATTGGGGCATCGGTCCGCCGCAAGTGTGCCCCTTCTTTGTGGAATAAGTGTCAGTCGCCCGCTGCGTCGGGCAGATCGGCCAGGAAGCCGAACTGGGCCAGCGCATCCTGCAGGGCGGCGGCCTGCCCGGCCCGCACGATGACCACCTCCGGGCCGAGGCGCGCCCCCAGGTAGCGGCGCAGGGCCGGCTCCTCCAGCACGGTATCGAGCGCTTCGCTGGAGCCCATGCGCAGCACCAGCAGGCGCTCGATGCTGGCGTCGGCGTCGGCCGTCTGCGACCAGCGATCCAGCATGGCCGCCACCCCGCCGGGCAGCGGCGACTCGCCCAGGGCGCGCGCCAGAAAAACGCGGATGTGCGCCACCGTGATCCCCTGGATGGCGGCGCGACGCAGGCCGCGCGGCGAAAACCGGTAGCGGTAGGTCTCGCCGGCGGACAGCCATTCCGTGAAACGGGCCAACTGGAAACGGTCGTAGCGGCTCAGGCGGCGGGAGGCTTCGGCGGTGCCGTCGTCGGCCAGCGTGATGGGCGTCGCCTGGTCCGGGCGCGAGGGCCACTCGCCGTCCGCCACGAAGGCACGCCCATAGGCGTTGAGGCGGCCCAATTTGCCCCCGGCGTAACGGCCCACATCGGCCAGCCCCAGCCAGTGCAGCGGCCCCGTCAGGATGAAGGCCAACTGCCGGCCCTCGACGGCATCCCAACTGCCAAAGCCGGCCAGGTAGTCGCCGCTGGTCGCGCCAGCGGTTGCGCCGCCGGCCTCGTCGCGGATGTACCAGCCGTCGTAGTCGCCGCCGGGGCGCTGGAAGTCGGGATCGTCCTCTTTGATGGCGCTGATCACGCCGTCTACGATCCACCAGGAATCGGGCGGCAGGTCCCGTAAAGCGCTCAAGACCACGCGGCGGGCCAGGATTGGATCGTTGGCGGCTGCTTCCACCCGCAGGCCGGGCGTGAACAGCAGGTCGTTGTAGGCATCGCCCTCCCGCCAGGCCACGGCCAAAGTGCGGACCTGCTCGCTGCGCAGGGCTTCCAGCCAATGGCGGGCGTTCTGGCTGACCGGCTTGAGCAGCCCCTCGCGCGGCGCGATCAGGGTCAGGGCCCGGGCCAGCCCCAGCAGGAAGTCCAGCCGCCCGGCGTCATCTCTGAGCAAAAAATCGCCCAGCGACTCGGCCTGGGCCTGGGGCAGCGCCCCGTCCTCGCGGGCCTCGACGGCGGCCACCTGCAAATAGGCCAGCAGCGTCGCCATGTCGTCCACCAGGGTGGTATCCGCCGTGAAAATCTCGTCCGGCTGGTCGGCGGCGACCTCCCTCTCATCCTCGTCTTCGTCCTCGAAGGGCAGGTCTTCGTCATCCTCAGCGGAGAGATCAAAACCGGTGTGATAAACAGGCAGCACGGCGGCCAGATCGGTGGGCACGTAGACCACCGCCTGCGGACCGGCGGGCGCATCGTCAAAGCCCTGGGCGACCAGGCCCCGGTAATAGAGGGTCTCGCTGATGCCCACCGGGTTCAGGTAGGGCTTTTCGCGCTCCAGGCGGGCCGGCCCCATCTCGCGAATCTCGCCGAACAGCCGCATGAACATGGCGGCGGGCATGGTGCCGCCCGCGCCGAGCAGCGTTTGCATCGCGCCGCGCTGCTGGTCGTCCAGGCGATCCCAGGTGGCCTCGGCGGCGTCTTCATCGAGCATGGCGGCGGTGAGCAAGTCCACGATGTCGGTCACGCTATGCGATTCGAGGTCCACGTCCCAGCGGGCGGCGATCACGCCCAGTAGCACGGGATCATATTCGCGGAGGGTGCGTTCCAGGTTTTGCATAG
>DAOUEM010000240.1:0-5634 GCA_034430555.1 Anaerolineae bacterium
CCGCCAGGAAAAACCAGGCCAGGATGAACAACAAAGCCGGACCGATGAGCCAGTTTTGCAAGATAGAGATACCAAAAAGCCGTCCCTGGCGGCGAACCTTACCCAGTTCTTCGTACTTCACTTTGGCGAGCACGGGGTACATCATCCACAGCAGCCCGATCGCAATCGGAAAAGACACGGTGTCGATGCGCATTGAATCAAAAGTTTCCTGGATGCCGGGGATAATTGCGCCTAGCAGGACACCTGCTGCCATAGCCAGGAAAATCCACAAGGGTAGGAGGCGATCCAGCAGGGAAAGCTGACGAAAAACGCTGCTATTCTGGCTGTCGGAATGGTCGAGTGATGAGTCTGTCATCAGGTTAACCTCCTCATTGAGTACGCCAACTCCTAATCGTCAATTGGCGAAAAAAAGTAAGCAGGTGCCCACTCAAAAGGCCGCCAGGAATGCCCCGAACAGGTAACCCGCTAACGTGCTGAACACCGTCACCAGCCCGACGTAGACAGCAGTTTTCTGCCGCCCCATGATGCGTCCCGTGACCAGGATGCTCTGGATGCTCAGCTCCGGGTCGGCCAGCAGGTAAGCCAGCAGCGGCCCGCGATGCATGCCCAGGTCCAGGAACATCCTGGCGATGGGCACTTCCACCAGGGTAGGGAAGTACATAAACACGCCGAACAACACGCCCAGCAGATTCGCCCACAGGGTGTTCTCCCCGGCCAGCGCCCGTATCCAGTCTTCCGGCACGATGGAGCGGACCATCCCCGCCACGAACACGCCGACGATCAACAGCGGGAAAATTTGTTTGACGAAGCGCCAGCTTTCCCACAGCCAGTGCGCCAGTTCGTCGCGCGTCAGGTGACGGACGGCTACGGTTGCGATGCCGCCAATCAGGACGATCTCGGCGATGAAGCGGCCGGTCACGTGCACGGTCAGGCTGCCGGTTTCCGTGGTCGGCGCGGCCAGCAGCAGGGTAATGGCGACTAATCCCAGTGTGACCCACGTCCAGCGATTGAAGCCCACCAGAATGTCGTTCAGACCCTTCCAGGCGACCGGGGCGATAATCACCAGCAGGACGATCAGGGCCGCGCCTTGCAGAGTCAGGTTGAGGGCGTCCAGGCTGTTTTGCATCGCGCCGGGCAGGTCGAGCGGCAGGTGGACGGTGAACAGCGTCCCGGTCAGCAAGTCGATTTGCAGCGTGCCGGCGATCAGCACGGCGATCAGCAGGCCGAATAAGGCCCACAGGGCCGGGCGCAGCGAGGCCGTACGTTCGAAGGCGTCGGCTTTTGCCGGGTCGATGGCCGGCTGCTTGAACAGCGCCGCCATGATCAGGCCGATGCCGATGCCGAACAGGATGGCGAGCACGATGCGGGCCAGGGCGATATCCGGGCCGATGGCGGCCCCGGTATAGCTGATCGCCAGGATATTCACCGCCGGACCGACGAACAAAAAAGTGATGGCCGGGCCGAGACCCGCACCGCGCTTCCAGATGCCGGCGAAAAGCGGCAGGATGGTGCAGGAACACACCGCCAGCACGAAGCCGCCAATTGCCGAGGCGGGGTAGCTGATCCAGCGGGGTGTTTTCGGCCCCAGGTACCGCGTGACGATTTCCTGGGGCATCAGGCCGCTCAGGAAGCCGGCGATAAAAAAGGCCGGGACCAGGCACAGCAGCACGTGGGCCGCCAGGTAATCCAGCAGGCCGGCCCAACCCGCCTGGAGCAGTTGCGGAATCAATTCGCCGATGGTCATCGAAGCCTCTTTACATTCGGGAAGATGAATATAAGATGGGCAAAAAAGCTCATTGCGTCAGGAACTGTCCACGGCGGTCGGTCAGGACGTTTCCAACGCGTTGGCCATCCAGGTCATGATCTCGCTGGCGTGAGGGATGCGGCCTTCGCAGACGACCGTATCGTTGATCATCAACCCCGGCGTGCGCAGCACGTATTCGCCGATCTCCACCGGGTCGGTGACTTTGATCAACTCGTAACCGCCGTCGGGCCGGAACATGGTGACGGCTTCCCTGGTGTTGGCCTCGACCTTCTGGCAGTTGGGGCAGCCGGTGCCCAGTACTTTTATAGTCAGCATAGGGTTCTCCGTTCAGGTACACATCTGGTTAAGGCTCACGCACCGGTTCGGGGCAGCAGTGGGGGCAGGGGCATCCGTCGACCGTCGGTAGCGCAGCATCCGGCAGTGGTCCCAGGGCGGCCTCCAGTAAAGCCAGGGTGAGATGGTCGCTCAGCCGGTAGAAGACCTTCAGTCCATCTTTGCGGGTTTCCACCAATCCTGCCTCGCGCAGCACCATCAACTGCTGCGAGATGTACGCCTGCCGCCGGTCAATGACGGCTTCCATGTGGCAGACGCAGACTTCACCCTGGCGTAGCATGTCCAGGATTTGCAGCCGGACAGGATGCCCGATCGCTTTGAAGCGGCTGGTGAGGTCGTGATAGTCAGGTGCCATGAGTCTCATTAGTATTCAATAAGCTGAATATAGTGTAACCAGACGGGCGTTAGGTGTCAGCGCCACCTGTCACCTTCTGGCATGACATTCGGCCTGGCGGGGATTCATCAGGCATTTATTGAAAGCCGTTCCCTGCGATGTTAGAATGACGCGGGTCGTTATCTTGTGATCCCACGGAAAGCTGCCGGTAGACGATCCAACACCGGCAAAGGAGCGGTTGTCTTGAAGATTTTGCCGCAGGAGCACGCCCGCCTGGTCGAGCAGGCCATTACCGCCGCGCAGGCCGCCGCTGATCTGCCCGCTTTTGAGATGCCGGTCATCCGCGTGCAGCCGCCGGCCAACCCGGAGCATGGCGATTACGCCTGCCCGGTCGCGCTTCAGCTGGCCAAAGTCGCCAGGCGCGCCCCCTTACAGATCGCCGAGGCCATCGTCAGTCACCTGCCGGATGCGCCTTTCGTCGGCGCGGCCTACGTGGCCCCGCCCGGCTACATCAACTTTCGTCTGGCGGAATCATGGCTCCAGCAGCAGGTGGAAGCCATCATCACCGAAGGCGAGTCGCTGTTTAAGCAGGACCACGGCAGCGGCAAACGGGCCCAGGTCGAGTTTGTCAGCGCCAACCCGACCGGCCCCCTGCACATTGGCCGGACTCGGGGCGCGGT
Source organism: Anaerolineae bacterium (assembly GCA_034430555.1). Classification (GTDB taxonomy): domain Bacteria; phylum Chloroflexota; class Anaerolineae; order Aggregatilineales; family Ch27; genus DAOTXK01. Next base: position 3,113 of record DAOUEM010000240.1, read on the forward strand.
CATTGGCGATTCGATCGCGCGTTTGCTGGAAGCGATGGGTTACGCTGTCGAGCGCGAGTATTACTTCAACAATGCCGGGCGGCAGATGGAAATGCTGGGGCGCACGCTGCAAGCCCGCTATTGGCTAGCCCTGGGGCGGGACGCGGAGATTCCCCCGGAAGGGTATGCCGGCGACTACCTGAAGGACATCGCCGCGGCGCTGGTCGACGAAGTGGGCGAGGATTGGGCGAACGAAGATTGGCCCGCTTTCCAAAAACGTGCCGAGACTATCATCTTTGGCTGGATACGGGACGCGCTGCACCGGTTGGGCGTCCAGCATGACGTGTTCTTCAACGAAAACAGCCTGTACGAGGACAAGTCCATCTGGCGGACGCTGGAAGCCCTGCGCAAGCGCGGTTATGTTTACGAGGCGGTGGTGTGGGAAGGCGCAGACGAAGACGAGCGCGCCCAGGCGGCCACCCAGGATGGCGACCCGGCCACCTGGTTCCGTTCCACGCGACTGGACGACGACAAGGATCGCGTGCTGGTGAAGGCCAGCGGCGAGCCGACCTATACCCTGCCGGACATTGCCTACCACGTCAACAAGATCGAGCGCGGCTTTGATCTGCTGGTGAACATCCTGGGCGCCGACCACGGCACGCAGTACCAGACCGTCCGGCGCGGCTTGAAGGCGCTGGGCTACGACCCTTCGCTGCTGCACGTCGTCATTCACCAGATGGTCAGTATTTACAAGGACGGCGAGCTGATCAAAGGCAGCACGCGGGCCGGCGACATCATCCCGCTGGATGACGTGATGGACGAGGTCGGGCCGGACCCGGTGCGGTATTTCCTGCTGGCGCGCAGTACCAACACCGACGTGGAGTTTGACCTCGATCTGGCCATCGCCCGGAACAACGACAATCCCGTCTATTACATCCAGAACGCACACGTACGCTGCGCGGGCATTTTCCGTTTGGCCGAGGAGCGGGGTTTCTCCGACGAAGGTGCGGACCTGAGTCTGCTGGGCCAGCCGGAGCTGAACTTCCTGCGCCAGGTGCTGCGCGGGCCGGAACAACTGCTCTTTGCGGTGGAGGAAATGGCTCCGCACCAGCTGGCTTTTTATGCCCTGGAGATGGCGCGCGCCTTCCACCCGCTGTACGACGAGGTGCGCGTTTTACACAGTGAGGTGCCGGAGGACGTGGCGCGGGCGCGGCTGCGATTTTACCGGGCCTCCCGGATCGTTTTCCACCGGCTGCTCAGTCTGATGGGCATGAGCGCGCCGGACTTCATGTAGGGCGATGACCGTGCAGCCGTACTGAAGATGACGGCTCAAGATCGCCCGCACTGAGGCAACAGGTTTATCGCTGACACTGAGAAAGGGAGTATAGTGGGAATCAAGCCCGATCACTGGATACGTAAGATGGCGTTGGAACACAACATGATCGAACCGTTTGTGGATGGACAGGTCTCCAACGGCGTGATCAGCTATGGGGTATCGTCTTATGGGTATGACATTCGTGTCTCGAACGAGTTTAAGGTTTTTACCAACGTGTATTCGTCCATCGTCGATCCCAAGAATTTCGATCATAACTCGATGGTCGATATCATCTCGGACGAGCCGATTCTGATTCCACCGAATTCTTTCGCGCTGGCCCGCACTATCGAGTATTTCCGAATCCCGCGCAACGTGCTGACGCTCTGCGTCGGCAAGTCGACGATGGCGCGCTGCGGCATCATCGTCAACGTGACTCCGTTTGAGCCGGAGTGGGAAGGGTTTGTCACATTGGAGATCAGCAACACGACGCCGCTGCCCGCCCGCATTTACCCCAATGAGGGCATCGCCCAGGTCTTGTTCTTTGAAGCTGACGAGCCGTGCGAGATTTCATACGCCGACAAGAAGGGCAAGTACCAGAACCAGCAAAATATCGTTTTACCCAAAGTTTAGCCTCATGACACTCAACGAATCGACTCCTTTAAACCAACAAGCGATGCCGGAGTCGGCTGTGCCGGGCGAAACCTCGCAGCTTGATGAGGTGCGCGCAGCCGTTCAGACGGTGCTGATCATCGACGAAGAGCAAGAGCTGTACCAGGGCGAACACTACGCGGTTGTGTTCCGCGGCACCTTGCAGCCGGAACCGGCAGAAGCCTTCCAGCACCTCTCGACGCTGCTGGAGCCGCTCGGGTTCACGGCCATCCTGCAGCGCGATCGCCGGTCGGATGTCGTGCTGGTTGTACAGGGACTGCCGATCGACCTCGACCAGGAGACCGGCGGTGGACCATTGCGCCGGCTGGTCAGGGCTTCTGGCAGGTCGCCGGGCTGGCTGCATCTGGCGCTGCTGCTGGGCACTATCGCGACCACCATGTACGCGGGGTCGTTATTGTTGTCACGGGGCGAGGTCGCCACCCTGGGTGACGCGCTGGCTGCCGGCGGCCCCTTTGCTATTACGCTGCTGCTGATCCTGGGCGTGCACGAGATGGGTCACTATCTGGCCGCTCGCTACCACCAGGTCAGAGTGTCGCTGCCGTTTTTTATCCCGCTGCCC
>DAOUEM010000241.1:0-3248 GCA_034430555.1 Anaerolineae bacterium
CGACTTCCGCAACATATCGCCTCGTTTCACGCCGGAAGCCAGGCAAGCGAATCAGGCTTTAGTTGATCTGCTGGGCCAGGTCGCGGCACGCAAGCAGGCAACCCCTGCTCAAATCGCACTGGCCTGGCTGCTGGCCCAGAAGCCCTGGATTGTTCCCATCCCAGGCACAACAAAACTGTCGCGTCTGGAAGAAAACATAGGTGCAGTAGTCGTCGAACTCACCACTGAGGATCTCCGCGAGATTGAGAGTAAGGCGTCGAAGATCACCATACAGGGTGCTCGCCTTCCCGAAGCGGTGCTGAAAATGACTGGGCATTGAGCATCGGTATCAATCTCTGGGTCTGGTTTAGGCCAGGTCCGGTTCATCACACGAATTACGACCAGATGCGAGTAACCAGTCGCGAACTGAAGCAAGGAGAAGCAACAATGCAGAAACGCAGACTTGGAAACAGTAACCTGGAAGTCTCCGCCCTGGGGCTTGGTTGCATGAGAATGAGCCATGATGAAGACCCGCTTCCCGACAGGCAGGAGATGATCGCTTTTCTTCACGCAGCGGTTGAGCGCGGCATCACCTTCTTCGATACGGCTGAAGTGTATGGTCCATTCATCAACGAAGAACTCGTGGGCGAAGCGCTGGAGCCGTTTCGCGGAGAGGTGGTGATCGCCACCAAGTTCGGGTTCAAACACGGTACTGACAAGGGGCCGATTCCTTCGGATGGCCTGGATAGTCGGCCAGAGCAGATCAAGCGGGTCGCCGAGGCGTCGCTCAAGCGACTCAAGGTCGAGGCCATCGATCTGTTTTATCAACACCGGGTTGACCCGGACGTACCCATCGAAGACGTGGCCGGAGCGGTAAAGGACCTGATTCAGGCGGGCAAGGTGAAGCACTTCGGCCTTTCGGAAGCAGGCGCAAAAACCATCCGTCGCGCCCATGCTGTCCAGCCGGTCACGGCCATCCAGAGCGAATACTCGCTGTGGTGGAGAACCGTTGAGGAGGAAGTACTGCCTACCTGCGAGGAACTCGGCATCGGCTTCGTGCCCTACAGCCCATTGGGCAGGGGCTTTCTCACGGGAAAGATCGACGAAAACACGACCTTCGCCAGTGTTGATATCCGCAGCCGCCTCCCTCGCTATACGCCGGAGGCGCTGAAAGCAAACCGGGTGGTCGTTGATCTGCTGGCCAGGATCGGAGGGCAGAAGGAAGCGACACTGGCTCAGATCGCGCTTGCCTGGCTGCTCGCTCAGAAGCCGTGGATTGTGCCGATACCGGGCAGCCGGAAGCTTTCGCGCCTGGATGAAAACATGCAATCGGCTGACATCGAACTCACGCCCGACGATCTACGGGAAATCGAAAGTGCCATTTCAAAGATCACGATACAAGGGGATCGATACCCTAAAGACCTGAGGAAGATGACTGGTAACTGAGTAGAAATCTGCTTAAGTAGGTGCGTACGCTACAGCAAGTGAGGTATCCAAGCGCGGCGAAGCCAGCTATGATCGTCTACCTCAAAATCGCCATTGCCTTGCTGGTGATGGCGGCGAGCCGCAACTGCTGGCAGGCACCGGCCCGGCGGGAATCCGGGCGCGGCAGGTCTTCTGGGGGCCAACGGCCTGGCGAATACGACCGGGCATCGTCATCGAAAACCCCAATGCGCCACGGGGGTGATGATGGGCGTTCTTTCACCTTCAATCCCATAGACACGCTATAATCAACCCCGACGCCAGCGCGCAGCCGGGGTTGTTTTTATGACGCCTCGCCCACCACCGGAGTGACTCCTATGAACCGCGATTTTGTGCCTTTCGAGCTGGAACGTTTGATGTCGATCTGGGAGCACCAGGTCGATTACAACCTCTCGGAGAGCGGCATCCACCCCCTCTCCACCCGCGAACTGCTGGCCGGCGACCCGGCCCTGATCGAAACCCTGCTGGATACCGGGCTGAACTACCCGCAGACCAACGGCAGCCACGAACTGCGCGAGCAGATCGCGGCGCTCTATCCCGGCGCGGGGTTTGACAACGTGATCGCCACCTGTGGCGCCGCCCAGGCCAACTTCACCACCATCCTGACCATGCTCGACCCCGGCGATTCCATCGCGGTGATGGTGCCCAACTACCTGCAAATCTGGGGCATCGCCAAAAACCTGCGGCTGGACGTGCGCACCTTCTCCCTGCGGGAAGAGGACGGTTGGGCGGTGGACGTCGACGCATTGCAGGACGCCGTCACCGAACGGACCAAGCTGATCGCGGTCTGCAACCCCAACAACCCGACCGGGCACATCATGTCCGCAGCGGAGATGGAGGCCGTGATCGAGGCGGCGGACCGGGTGGGGGCCTGGATTCTGGCGGACGAGGTTTACGCCGGCACGGAGCACGCCGGGGAGACGATCACGCCGTCCTTCTGGGGCCGCTACGAACGTGTGCTGGCGATTGGCAGCCTCTCCAAAGCCTACGGGCTGCCCGGCCTGCGGCTGGGCTGGGTGGTCGCGCCGGGCAGTACCGCCGACGACATCTGGGCGCGCCAGGATTACGTGACGATCTGCCCGACCATGCTGGCCAATAAGCTGGGCGCTTATGCCCTCTCGCCGGAGGTCCGACCGCGCATCGTGCAGCGGGCGCGCGACTACGTGCGGCGTGGCTACCAGACCTTCGCCCACTGGGTAGATGACCACGGCGACATGTTTTCGTTGGTGCCGCCCCAGGCCGCCGCCGTCGTGTTCGTGCGGTATCATAGGACGGTCAACTCGTGGGCGCTGGTGCAGCGCCTGATCCGGGAGCAGAGCGCTTACGTCGTGCCGGGCGATCACTTCGGGCTGGACCACCATCTGCGCATCAGCTACGGGCTGGACGCGGCCTACGTCACCGAGGGCCTGGACCGGCTGTATCGCGTCCTGGCCGATAGCGAATAATGCCCTTGTACCACGGAGGACCAGGATGGACATCGGCACCATCGGCACCGGGCGTATGGCCGCCGGGCTGGGTAAACTGTGGGCGGAAGCCGGCCATCACGTGTTTTTCGGTTCGCGCACGTTGACGCAAGGCCGTGCCCTGGCCAGGGAGATCGGGGTGGATACGCGCGGCGGTTCTCACGCCCAGGCCGTTGAGGCGGGTGATGTGATCCTGCTGGCGACGCCGTTCTCCGCCGCCGTGAAGACAGTGCACGGTCTGCGACTGCGTGGCAAAGTCGTGATCGACCTCACCAATGTGGTCTCCGATAGTGGGCTGCCGGCCACCGGGGTCGGGACTTCCGC
>DAOUEM010000242.1:0-2096 GCA_034430555.1 Anaerolineae bacterium
CTGTGGTTCCAGCGGCGCCGGGTTCGGGAGCGCGATATTCTCGCCGGGCTGGTGCTGTTTGCGGCATCCCAGTTGATCAGCCTGGTCAGCCCGCGGCTCCGCAGCATAGGCGCACCGGTTTTCACGGCAGACATCTCGATTCTTGTGATCAGCCTGGCGCTGGTCCGTCAGCAGTTGGTGACTCCACTGCTCGGTCGCGCCACCCAACTGGAGACCGTGCGTGATATTGGTCTGACGATTACCAGCCGCCTGCGCCTGGACGCCGTGCTCTCCTCCATCGCTGCCCAGGCGACGAACCTGCTGGGGGCGGACGGCGCGGCAATCTACATGCTGCGCAACCAGGAACTACAGTTGGCAGCCGTGTACAACATGCCGCAGCAGTTCATCGGGTGTACGCTGGCCGTTGGGGAAGGCCTGGCTGGTAAGGTCGCCCTGGATGGACAGCCGACCCGTTTGGATGACTATGCCGTTGAATGGCAGGGCGCGCCTGACCTGCCGCTGGCTCGATCCACTTTTGGATCGGTCATTGGGGCTCCGCTGGTGTTTAGCGAACGCATTCAAGGCATCCTGCTGGTCGTGCAAGGTCGGTACGGCCAGATTCTGAATGAAGAAGATGTGCGTTTGTTGGAACTGCTTGGCCCCCAGGCGGCCGTAGCCATTGCCAACAGTGAGTTATTTGAGCAGCAGCGCGATCTAACCGATGCATTGACCTTCGCCAAGAGCCAGTTGGAGACGGTGCTCACCAGCACGCAAAACCCGGTGATCGCCGTGGATCGCTCGCTGCGTTTGATCTTCATGAATCCGGCTTCGATCGCGCTGCTCGAGGCCATTACCGATGAAACGCTTGAAGGGACGCAAAGCTCTGAATACCTCGATCAACGCCACCGCATAACGGACATTGTGCCTGCTTTTGCGCTGCCTGATGACCCGAAGACGGTACTGCGCGATATGCGGCAGCGCCAGGCTTATATCTATGAGCTGGATTTGGCCGAGCGCACCTATATGTGTCACCTGGCTCCCCTGGGAACCCCGCGCGCGGTAGGTTGGGTAGCCGTGCTCAACGACGTAACCGAGCTTAAAGAGTTAGACCGGTTTAAGAGTCAAATGGTGCAGATGACCAGCCACGACCTGAAGAACCCGCTGTTTGCGGCCATGAGCTTCACCGAGTTGCTCCAGGAGGATCTGGCCAGTGCTGGCTTTGACGATCTGGAAGGGTATGTCGACACGATTATGGTACAGCTGGATCGCATGAACCGGACCATCAGCAGCATTCTGGATATGGAACGCGTACAGGCAGGGGTGTTCTTGCTGGAGCGGTGTATGCTGCCGCCAGTATTGGAGGGTATTGTCACTGAGGTGGCCGCTCAGGCTCAGGCCAATGAGTTAACGCTGGCGGTGGATGTGGCGCGTGACTTGCCCCCGGTCCTAGGCGGTCGGCAACATCTCACTCAGGTGTTTGTGAACCTGTTGGACAATGCGATCAAGTTTACACCGCCGGGTGGTAAGGTAAAGCTGACTGCGGAAGAAGCAGATGACGGCATCCTGGTGAGCGTGGCCGACAATGGAGTCGGCATTCCGAAGGAATTCCATCAGCGGGTGTTTGAGCGCTTCTTCCGGGCACAGCAGCCTGGGGTAGAACACGTCAGTGGCTCGGGATTGGGCCTGAGTCTGGTGCGGGCGATTGTCACGGCCCACGAAGGGCGCGTCTGGTTAGAGAGCGAACCGGGGCAGGGGACCACGGTATACGTCTGGCTGCAGCAGTACCGGCCGGAGGACTGAGTTACTTCTTCAGCGCCTGGATGTGGTCGGGCTGGAGGTAGATGGTTACCCTGTCGCCTAAAGCATGGTCGGCGCCATTTATGGCCGGCAATACAAAGCTCAGCGTGATAGACGTGTCTGGCGCGGTCTCCACGATGATCTCCATTTCGTAGTGACTCCCTACAAAAATATGCTTTGTGATGTGCCCGCTGACGGTGCCCTGCCCATCGTTTTCGGCCAGCGAGATGCCGTCCGGATGCAGTAAGATCATGTCCGGCTGCCCAACGACTGCAAATTTGCCGATGGCGGTATAAACGTGTGTGTCGTCACTGCGAAGC
>DAOUEM010000243.1:0-10705 GCA_034430555.1 Anaerolineae bacterium
GCGGCACTTGAGCACCGCTTCCCCGGCATTGAAGATCGATTGTGTGAACATGGCCGGATTCGGCCCCATATCGCGGTCGTCGTCGACGGTCAGGTCAGCAGGCAGGGACTCCGCCGTTCGCTATCTGAAAGCAGTGAGGTGCATTTTCTCCCGTCGATTAGCGGTGGATAAACAGTGTGGTCTGCTCGCGCACTATTGGTGTACTGGCTGTTTCTCGCGTCCGGCAGGGAGAAAGATTGAAAAACCCGTGGTGTGCGGCAAATCTGTTCGGGAAAGAAAGTCAGGCAGCTACACGATAGTAGTAACGGATTATGCCTGCCGGCACTGAGTATCACTGGAGAAGAGGATGTCACGCGGCCTCTCGATGGTAGTGGCAGAGGATTCTCATAAGCATATTTGGGTTGTTGGCCGGCCCAATCCAGACCAGTGATCCTATGAGAATGCGTCGTCTGTGCTATCATATAGGATAGATGCTAATTATTGACAAAGGGGGGAAGACAATGGCTCGAAGGCTACTACTACTGATGGCTGCAGTGATAGGATTGAGCATCGTACCGCTGACCTCATGGGCACAGGGTGATGACGACTCGTGCCCGGCATTGGTCAGCACAGCTCTGGAAACAATGAGCGATGCTTGCACCGGAATCAGCCGCGGCGAGGTCTGCTACGGCCACTATCGCATCGATACCGAGTTCTGGTCAGCCAGCGAGGACCTCACCTTCGCTGCACCCGCCGACCGCATCCCCGTCCTCGATTTGCAGTCGATCACCACTCATCCGCTCGACCTCGACAGCGACACCTGGGGGCTGGCCGCCCTCCACCTGCAAGCGGATATCCCCGACTCCCTGCCGGGGCAGGCAGTCACCTTCCTGCTGATGGGTGATGCAACCCTGGAGAACAGCATCCCACCGGAGCAGGCCGCCGAGAACGCCGCGCCAGTCACGCCGGTCGAGGCCACCGTCACGACCAACGGCAGCAATGCCAACCTGCGCGGCGGTCCCGGCTCGACTCACAATGTGGTGGCCACCGCTGCGCCCGGCGACACGATAGCGCTCGTTGGCACCAGCGAGGCCGGCGACTGGTACGAGGTGGCGCTGGACGAAGGCGGCAGCGCCTGGATCTGGGGAGGGCTGGTGGCTGTGGACACAGAAGCGCTGAGCGAGCTGCCGGTCGGCCAGGTCAGGCGCCCGTTCGCCATGCAAGCCTTCTACTTCGCCACCGGCTTTGCGGAGCCTGTCTGCCACGAAGCCGTCGATGCCCTGGTCGTGCAAAGCCCGCAGGGTGTCTCGGTGGCCTTCAACATCAACGGGCTGGTCGTCAGCATCGGCTCGACTGTCGTCTTCACCACTGTCCAGGCCTCAGGGGGAGCTACCGCCCTGGTCAGCGCCCTGCTGGAGGGCAGCCTGACCGCTCCAGATCTCAATATCCAGCTAGCAGCTCCCGGCGAGGCGTTTGCCGTCACGCTTAACGAAGACGGGCTGGTCGATGCGGATTCACAGGTGATTGATCCGCCCGCGGCAACGGTCGGGCCCCTGGTCGCCAACGCCTGCCAGAATGCAGCCGGTACCGGCCTGGTTGAAGGGCGCGGCCTCGCCTGCGACACGGCCATCACTGCCGTCACGGTCCAGCAAGCCGCCCCGCCACCGGCTGAGCCGGCGCCGCCTGCTGAGCCGGCACCGCCTGCTGACAACGCACTGGCCGGCATCGGCGCGGGTGATGCCTGTACCGTGGCCGCCATCACCACGGTCAACCTGCGCGGTGGACCCGGCACGAGCTACCCGCTGCAAGGCAAGCTCGCAGCGGGGCAGACCGCGTCTCCCAATGGGCAAGCCCAGGATGTGGACGGTTATCGCTGGTGGCGGCTGGCCAGCGGCGCCTGGCTGCGTGGCGATCTGGTTAACATGGCGGGCGCCTGTGCTGCGGTTGCTACAGTAGAGCACGCCGAACCAGCGCCTGACCTGGCATGCATACCAGGTCAATGGGACAACGAAGAGCCTTGTGGTTCGCATGGCTGTCCGTTAGATTACTCAGCCCAATGCAATGAGTATGGCACTGGGTGGGAGTGCATGTGGAATCCCGGAGTGTGCAATCCTCCTTCCGAGCCTTCAGGACAAACAGGACCGCTGTCTTAAATTGGACCAACGGGAGCGCTTTTTAAGTGTGTTCACGCGAGTGTAACACGATCGGGAAGGGCATGTTGATGTGAAGCTTGATACGCATGGGCACTCGACTGATGGTGGCTGACACCAAGCAACTGTCAGGCCTGGCGCTGGCGTTGGCGATGGCGATAGTGCCCCTGGCGGTCGATGGCTTACAGGCGGAGCCGTTTCAGTCGGCAAAAGCATCCTGGCTCTCGCTGTTCGGGATACTCGCCCTGATCAGCGGGAGCCTTGCTGTAGGGCATGACCGCGTGCTACGTGCCCGGTTAGTCAAGAATCCCCTTTTCTGGCCCGCGCTCTTTTTCTTTGCGGCCTTGACCATCAGTACCGTGTTCAGCGTCAACCCGCGCCTCAGTTTCTTCAGCGATCACTATCGCAGCCACGGCTGGATTGCGTGGCTGTGCTACCTGGGGCTTTTCGTAGCGGCCGTCGTATCAAGCCATGCCTCCCGGCAGTGGTTTTACTACAGCCTGGAATTGGCAACCACACTCACTTCGCTGTGGATTCTGGCGCAAGGCGTGGGGCTTACTCGCTTTTTGATGGAAGAAGGGGCCGCTCGGCCACCAGGCCCCCTGGGCTCACCGGCCACTTCAGCGGAGTGGTTGGTTCTTGCGCTTTTTGTGTCACTGACAGCCCCGATTAGTCGTCCTCGCTGGGCTTCCTTTGCCCTCGCGACGGTGACCGTAGCCGCGATCATCGTATCTGGGAGTCGGGCAGTGGTGCTTGGCCTGGGGTTTGGGGGGTTGTTTCTCCTGTGTGGCTGGCTAACCACAAAACAACACAGGAAAATCAGCCTGGGCATTCTACTGCTTGTTTTGGTCATCATCATCATCCTATTTGTTATTTCAAACAGTTACTCTATCGTTGACGATAATGATTCGCTTTTCAACCGCCTGCTTCAAGCCTTTAATCCATTAACCTGGACAGCGCGTTTACGACTTTCTCTCTGGAGAGACTCGTTTGAGATGATCATGGCGCAGGGTACCACCGGTCTTGAGCGCGTTCTGTTCGGCTATGGGCCAGAGACCCTCAAGCTTGTCTACGGACCTTTCATGAATGATGTGATGTCATGGGCGAACCATGATCGCCATCCGTTTGCCGCTCCGTATTATGCCCATAATCAGATGCTTGATATCTGGCGCGATACCGGCCTGGTTGGGTTGCTGTCATTCACCGCCTGTTTTAGTCTGGCGCTTTGGAAGGCCTTACGCTCCATCGGATGCCACTGCCCCAGGCTGTGGGTGGGGCTGGTTGCCATCGGCACCATTGGCGGTGCTACAGCAGCCATTGGCCTTCTGGGCATAGGAGCGATGTGGACCGGTATCTGCCTGGGTTTGGCCCTGGCGACAACGTTGTATGTATCGCTTCAAGCCTCGCAGCCCAAATCTATCGCGGCTATGGGAAGCGTGGCAGGATTGCTTGGCTTCTCGATTGGATTGCAGTTTAGTTTTCTTACACCGGCTACAGGTGCGTTGTTATGGGTATGCCTGGGGCTTGTGGCTTCGAAATCGCCTGATACTTCTGATTCTTCTGAAGCACCGGGTTCATTGCTGTGGCTTAAGCTGCCTGTCGGCCTGGTATTGGTTGCTGGTTTGGCGGCCAATTCAAGGCCAGCATACGAGGCGACTCATGTGTTCGTAGACGGCCTCTTGAGTCAAGACGGGCTGCTGCTCCTACTTATTCTTTTAGGGGCGATTTGGTTATGGCGAAAACGTGAGAGACTATGGTTAGCAGTGATAGCTATAGCATTATTCTTCAACCTGGTATATGTAGCGGCGCTCAATCGTACCATTAGTGGGCTATTGTCCGGGTCTGATTCCGGCGTGCTCAGTTTATTGCTGGGCTTGCAGGTCTCTGTTGTTATTGGGGTGGTGCTGGTAGCCGGGTACGGTGCGATGCGGCGGATGGATTTGCGTTTTCCGACCAGCCGGACCGGTATCATGGTGGCAGTCCCTGTTTTGCTACTGAGCGTTTGGCTCGTTCGTGACGCACAGGCCAAACGGTTGTTCGGGCAAGCACTTGATATGGACCAGACATTTCCCCCGGCCACTCAAAAAAGCATCATGGCTGAGGCGATCTACATGACCCCCTTCAGACCACTTTGGTACTATTATGCCGCCACGCAGAGCGCCCAGGTAGCGGACTATGAGCAGGCCGTTTCTTGGCTGAACATTGCTCGTTCATTGGAACCACAAAACCCATTGTATTTGGCAGAATTATCTGCCATTCGGATACAGGAGATGCAGCAGGCCGATAATGCTGCGACAAGAGCGACGTTAATTGCGGAAATCAAGCAGCATTATCAGGACCTGGCCAGATTGGCGCCACTCCTCCCAGCGACATGGACGGAGTGGGCTCGGTTCCTCCTCGCCGTACCCGATACACTGCGCGCCTACGAGATGGCTTTGCATGGCGTGAGTTTAGGGCGAGACCACTACCGGCCTGCCTGGATCACACTGGGAGATGCTGCTGTTTCACTGGCAGGCATCTTGCCTGATCGGTCCAACATACTGCTGGCAGAGGCTGAAGCCGCCTACTTGCATGCTCTGGAGTGGGGACCTTCTCCGATGCTGGACAAGCGATTGTCGCGTCTTCGTGCCCTTATCCACAACGCAACCATGACCAACTGATCTTGCCCGGTTTTAGTGGACACGCGCGACGGGACGCCAAGTGGACAATCCGCATAAGCTGCAGTGAATGAAATCCTTCTTGTGCCAATTGGTCGAAGTGAGGCGTGCGCACGAACGGTGGCGCCAGCGGGCCGACCGTATCAAAGCGCTGTTGGTCCGTAGTAATCAGCAAGATGTTCGGCGGAATGGACACGTGATATCCCCTCCGTGAGGCCCAGATGTGCCTTCAGGGCAGCGCAACCCAGGACCATAATGCCCGTTGACCACATCCCGCCCCTATCTACCGGGAACCGATCCAGTTCTTTGTGGTGGATTGCAGCCATAACTCGTTCACGGTGATTCATGTGACACTCCCCCTGCTACGGCAAACTGCATTAGGCATCCACAAAATAACGCAGCAGATTCTTATCATGTAAAAAGTCCGTTACGATGAAATCGGCGCCGGCAGCCAACAGACGCTCGCGCTTGCTGGGGGCGAGGCCCTGGCCCTGTTCCTCATCGGCGGCAATGCCTAACGTCACTGCCTCCCGTGCTTTAGCGTGGCGGATCTCCACAGGCCCGTCGCCGACCACTAGCAACTCTTCACCATGCAGGCTGTGATCTTCCAAGATACGCTGGATGATTCGTTCCTTGGTGTAAGCCTCGGTGTCATCTCGGGCGCCGTAGATATGCTCGCCAAAAAACAGGGCAACGCCTAGCGCTGCCGCTTCTTCCAGGACATAGACATGATCGGTGCCGCTAGCCAAGTACAAGGTCACGCCCCGGTCATGGAGGCTCTGCAAAAAAGTTCGCGCCCCGGCGATCATAAGTGTATCCCGAGCGGTTTGATCGCCGTCCGGCTCTATCTGAGCCAGCCGTTGGCGCACAGGACGCAACAGGCGCTGGTTGTAAACGCGCTTGTACTCACACGCTGTCTTGGGCGCTTTCGCCAGGCCATAGCGGCGCACAGTTTCTTCTAACCACTGCATTTGTTTGATAGTCAGTATGCCGGTCGAGCGGTCCACATACTCGGCTACCTCGACCTCGAGTCCCACTGGTGGTGGGGAACCATCGCATATCATCTCCACCATCATGGGGATCATGATCGTCTCCCAGCCCCGGCGGATGACGGAGATCGTCCCGTCGAAATCAAAGAGCGCATGACGAACCCGACCCAGCCGTGCGGACTGGTTGACGACCTCCAACCAGGGAAGGTCGGGCAGGTCCGCTGCTGTGAAGACATGAGCATCGGTCATGGTGTGCCCTCCTTTGCTGCCGCCAGATCGTATCGGGCCAGGATTTCATCGGGCGTGGCCGTCCCGGTCTGATTCAGTTTTTCGACGACCACCGCCGCCGCCAGGTTCGCCACAGCTCCGGCATCCCACGGCGTGGCACCAACGGCCAGCGCAACGGCCAATGCCGCGACGAATGTGTCGCCAGCGCCGACAGGATCGAGGGGCGGGTTCACCTGGGCGGCGGGGAGGAAGCGATGGGCGTCTTCGACACAGACGAGGACCCCATCCTCGCTCAGCGTGACGAACGCGGGACGGCCACTTTGAGCGCTCAACGCCTTGCCGATCTCAACCAGTTCATCACGCTGTACGGTTAGAGGATTACGATTGGGGTATATGGCAGTTGAGGCTTCCAGCCAGTTCGGTTTAAGGACCATATTGCGGAACAAACCGATACGCTGGCGTGAGTCCACCACAAAACATTTGTCAGCATGATCCGCCGCCAGGTCGTTCAACGCTTCCCGCACGCGATCAGTGACGACGCCGTGCCTTTCCAACTGATCAGCCACCAGGACCGCGTCCAGTTCCGGCAGCCGTTGCCGCACTGCGTCGATCAGTTCTTCTTCAAGTTCATGGGGGAGCGGTTCGTCATTTTCAAAGTCCAATCGGGCATCTTCCTGCTGCGAATCGTAGCCTTTCAGAATCGGCTTGATGAACGCCGTCGTGCTACGTCGTGCAGACACGATCAACCGCTCAACGACAATGCCGTAGGAAGCCAATACGCTGGAGAGCATAGCCTGCCGCCAATCGTCGCCCAAAACGGAGAAGACAACGACCTCACCCGCGCCCAATGTCTTGAGGTTATGAGCGACATTCGCGCCTGCCCCCGGCGAAAACGTTTCGCGTACTATGGGACGCGGGAAGTGTGGCGTTTCGCGGGAGAGAAAAGCGCGAGTCATGTCCGCGTACCAATAGGCATCCAACGCTAGGTCGCCAATCACGCCAATCTTCCGAGCGACGAAACAGTTCAGAATCTCATGAAGCTGTGCCTTCGAAATATGTTCCGTCAGGCGTTTCACTTCTTGTCCCCTTCGTCTTCTTCTGCGCCAAAGAACGCGATTTCCAACATCTCACATAGCGCGTGATAGCACATAATGTGCAACTCTTGCACGCGGTCGGTGCGTTGCGCCGGGGCGCGAATCGTCACGTCCGCCACATCGGCCAGGCGTCCGCCCTCCTCGCCGGTGAGGGCAATAACCGATAGATTCAGAGCGCGGGCGACCTGAGCAGCATAGTTTATGTTGCTGGCGTTGCCGCTGGTGCTGATGCCCAACAACACATCACCGGGGCGGGCCAGGGCAAGGAGCTCTTGAGCCAGATTGACATCCCGATCGGGCATATCGTTCGCTACGGCGCTGGATAGGGATGGATTGACACCCAACACTACCGCCCGCAGACCAGGTTCAAGATTCCGAATTAGGCGTTCGCCATCAGCTTGTGCGGCCAGAGAGGCGTGCAGGCTATCCGGCAGCAAACGACGGAGGGCATAGGATTTCAGGAGTTCGCCAGAGATATGCAGCGCATCGGACATGCTCCCGCCGTTGCCGCATAAGAAGAGCATGCTTCCGGCTTTGAAACAACGTTCCAACTCACGGAAGGCGCGGACCAAGTCGGGGACGACCCCTTCCAGTACCGGCTGCCGTGCTATCAGTTCCTCCGTGACAGTCTTTACCTGCTCCGAGGTAGATTGATTGGAAGAGGCTTGGATATCAACTGTACCCAGCTCCGAAACCACTCGATGGTACAGATTGGGAATCGTGACGATATGATCGCCGGTGACATGAAAGCCCTGCCCCCCCAACGATGTCGGTCGATTGATAATGTTCTTGCGTGGCCGGTAATAATAGACAGGCTCGTCATAACCCACTGAACGGTGGTAGTCATCGCCCAGCGAAATCAAATCGAAATTGGCCGTGGTTATGTTCGCGACAGTATAGCCCAGGTTGCGGACGATGGTCAGTGCCTTAAGAAACACTTCCGGCCCAGTAACGGCTGAACCGAAGTTAAGAAACACGCCCCCCTCTAACTGGCTCACCGTGGTAGCAAACACCCGAAAATCCAAACCGCTAGCGGCACCCAGCGCCCCAAAATCAGTGGTTGGGTGTTGGTGGATGATATCGGTACCCATGGTCACGTGGATTGTGGCGGGCACACCCAGGATATACGCATTATAAAGCACGTTCACTTCACGGAACGGGAAATATTCGGCGTGCTCGGCGATGAACCGTCCAACTGCTGCACCATAGCCCAACCCAGCGCGCGCGCCTTCTTGGATCGCCCGGTTCATCAAACGCCCGGTTTCATCTGCCATGCCAAACGTACCGTCTTCGAGGCTAG
Source organism: Anaerolineae bacterium (assembly GCA_034430555.1). Taxonomy (GTDB): domain Bacteria; phylum Chloroflexota; class Anaerolineae; order Aggregatilineales; family Ch27; genus DAOTXK01. The sequence continues at coordinate 8,398 of DAOUEM010000243.1, forward strand.
TCGCTACGTCTTCGCTGGTTTCACCGATGAGTGCCAACTCAAAGTCGTGGATCGATACTGCGCCGTTACCTGAGACATGGGTGACGATGCCTCGCCGCATCAGGTCAATTAGCAAACGCGACAAACCAGACTTGATGACATGCCCGCCCATCATCCAGATCACCGGGCGTCCTGCGCGTCGGGCAGCTATTACCTGTGCAACAACCGCGCCCAGTTCCGGGCTATCGAAGGGCGGCGGCGTTTTTTTGATAGCGAGTAAATCGTCGATATGCACCAGGTTGCGTCGCTGTGCCAGGGGATAGGTCTTTACATTTGAGAAATCTATCAGTCCCATTTTCTCCTCCCAGTAATGGATTTTGACAACCGAGGTCGGTAATAACCGGGCGTAACCGTTACCGGTATTGAACGTCAAAACTCATCAGGTGATCGGCCATCAATTTTCCCACCCCCTTTTGGGCCACCACCCGGTTTCTTGAAGAAACTATCCTACAATAATAGAATATACAAAAGGTTTAGGTAGCCTGAAAATCATGCCGTGCAAGACCAGCTTCAGGGGAGACGGTCATGATCACGAAGGTTCTTATTACCGGAAGCAGCGGCTCACTAGGCCAATTTGTGGTGCCCCACCTAGTTGAACACGGTTATGAAGTTATCGCGGCTGACACGCAACCATCTTCCGCGATCAACACCTGCCATGTTGATTTCTGCGATTTTGGGCAAACCGTCAGTATAGTTCACACCTGCTCCGGTCCTCGTCGTCGTTGATATCCCACAACCGCGCCACCTTGCCAAAAGACTCAATACACCTGCCGAGCTCCAGGGCGACCTGCTGAGTCTCGGTCGTGCGCGCTTCGTGGATCACCTTTACTTTATCAAAAGCAGTTCTTGACGATCTTCTCTTCGGTGGTCATCTGACATTCCTTCTCAAGGTGGTTGATTGTACCCAGCGTGTCAGATTAAGTCGTGACTACTTCAGTTTAGTCAACGGGTACACGCACCCAAAGGAACCACAGACGATGCTACTCCGTCGACTGGTGAAGAAAATGCCACGGCAGTTAAACCCAGGCAGGGCAGCTGCATTGGGAGAAACCAACTTTCGCATCTTTGGACTGGGGAGCCAATGGGTTTGCATTCGAAAGAAGAGAGCCGTCTATCCTGAAGGATGCAAAGCAATTCGGGCGACACAAGCTCGTAAACGATTGCCCTGTATACCCTGGCCTGGTTTTTGCGCACTTCACGACGGCCGGTTATCATATTTTGTTGATTGTACGTTGAAGACTTCTTACTATGGTACCATCTGTACCATTGATCATATAGCCTGTTGACCACTTAATAGGGACATGCGAAGGAAGGCCTTGCAGCCTGTGAGGATGGTATTGCCATGACTGACCTGGCTTCGCACGATTCTAACACCCTGCCGGCGCGCGGCGTCTTAAGCGGGGTGTGGAGCTGGATGACAACTCACCGCCGGATCGCGTTGGCCTTCCTGGTGCTTATCGTCGCTGCTACCATCCTGCGTTTACTGACCTTTGACCGCTTTCTCCCCTATCAGGACTACACGGATGAATCGGTGCACTTTATCCTGGCGCAACATCTTCGCGGGGTGGAAAATGCCGCCTACCTGCCAGATAAATATCTTGATGGAACGCTTTATACCTACTTCAATGCCGCTGTGCAGGCTTTAGTGGATGCCTTAGACCCTGCGCCGTGGCGATTTCTGCCAGATTACATCTTGCCCCTGCGTTTAACCTCGGTGGCTTTCGGTATCCTGACCATGCTGGTCATTAGCTCGATTGGCTGGCAATTCGCCGGACCATTGGCCGGTTGGCTCGCCGCAGCAATCTGGGGCCTGACCCCCGTTATTGTCGACCGCAATAGCCTGGCCTTACCTGACCCCCTGGTCTATCTTCTTATTGCGATCATGCTCAGCTCAATCCTCCGGGCCTGGAAAAAAACATCGCCCTACTGGTTGCTGCTTTCCCTGGTGGTGGGCATCACGATTATCCTGGTCAAAGTATGGCCGATTACGATGGTGCTGCCGTTTGGCATACTGGCTCTGTGGTTCACCTATCGTAATCCACGCCGCATGTGGCGGTGGCTGGTTGTCTATGCCATCATCGCAGTTACCTCGGCCATCTATTTTCTGGTAGTGATCGACCCCTTCAGCGCACCCTCAGAGTCAACCAACATCGCAACCTTCAGGGATGTTGGCCTGCAATTCGCCCTCAAGCTCGATCGAGTCTTCAATAACGTCTGGTTCGCCATGGATCCGATTGGCGACGCGCTGTTCTGGGGCGTCCTGGCCGGT
>DAOUEM010000244.1:0-33575 GCA_034430555.1 Anaerolineae bacterium
CCTGGTGGGACCCGCTGGCCCGCAATGTGGGCATCGAGCGCCGCAAGCCGCTCAAGGCCATGCGGGAAGTCGTGACTGTCGTGCGCGACCTGTTGGCGCTCAAGCGGGTCACCTTCGAGGGCGAGTTCGTACAGCTGCACGATGTTGAGTTGGACGTGGTGCATGGCCGCCGCGAGCCGCGTAACGTCCCGATTTACATCGGTGCTACCGGCCCGAAAATGATGGCCCTGACCGGCGAGATTGCCGAAGGCGTGGTGCTCAATTACCTGGTTTCCCCGCAGTATAATGAGGGTGCACTGGCCCAGTTGGAGAAAGGAGCCAGGCTGGCCGGTCGCAAGTTGGACGACATTGATCGTCCGCAGCTGGTGGTGGCTTCGGTCGATAACGATCGCAAGCGGGCCCTGGATAATGCCCGCAAACTCGTCACCCAGTATCTGGGCCAGCAGCCTCACATTATGAAGGCCAGCGGCGTCCGCCAGGAACTGCTGGACGAAATTCACCAGGTGCTGACCTGGCCGGCCACCGAGGAAGAGATCGAGCGGGCGATGGTGCTCGTGCCGGATGATGTCGTGCAGTTGATTACCGCCTCCGGCACGCCGGATGAAGTTCGCGCCAAGGTGCGCGAGTATACAGCGGCAGGCTGTACCTGCCCCATCCTTTATCCGCTGGGCGATGATGTTAAACTGATGATTGATACCTTTGCAGATGGGTATTCGAACTGAGGATAACGCCGGTCAGGATGGCCCGCTGTTATCGCAGTTGAGCGTCGGGAAACGTTGCATGCAAGACTATGAACTCTATAACCTGTTAGCAACTGCCCAGGAGCAGGGCCAGGATATCGCCTTGGCGACTGTGGTCCGGACCCAGGGTTCGGTGCCGCGTCACGCCGGCAGCAAGATGCTCGTCTGGCCGGATGGCCGTATTGCTGGTACGGTTGGCGGCGGCATGCTGGAATCCAGCGTTATAACTGCTGCCACCGAGGCGATGAGGAATGCCCGTTCCAGCATGGTTACCTACAAGATGTCCGATATGGGGGCTGGCGATGTAGGCATCTGCGGGGGCACGGTGGAGGTGTTTGTGGAACCCATACTACCGGTGCCGACCGTGCTGGTCGTTGGTTGTGGACACGTCGGCAAAGAAGTGGCTGCCCTGGCGAAATGGGTCGGATTCCGGGTTATTGTCAGCGATGATCGCGCCGATTTGTGTAACCCGGACTTTATCCCGGGTATGGATGGGTACGTGGTTGCCCCGGCCCAAGAACTGGTGGACCGGGTGACCGTGAGTAGCCAGATGTACGTCGCGGCGATGACGCGCGGTCAGATTGTTGACCTGGACCTGCTACCGCCGCTGATCGAATCGCCGGCCCGTTATATCGGCCTGATCGGCAGCCGCCGCCGCTGGGCTTTGACGGCCGACGAACTGCGGGAGCGTGGCCTTACCGACGAGCAACTCGGACGGGTCCATGCGCCGGTGGGGCTGGAACTTCAGGCGGAGACGCCCCGTGAGATCGCCGTCAGCGTGGTCGCCGAGATAATCATGATTCAGCATGGCGGTGATGGCGGCCAAATGCGATGGAAGGGCGCGCAGCCAGGCGCTGCTGATCAGGAGCATTGATCGCGCCTTTCCGATTTTGAGTGACGGATGACCGTTAAGATTCTGGCGATAAGTGACATCGAGCTACCCCAGATGCACAATGTGCCATACCTGCAGCGTAAGTATGCAGACGTGGAGCTTGTCGTCAGTTGTGGTGATCTACCGGCGGCGTATATCGAATTCGTGACGACCATGCTAAACGCGCCTTTGTTCTACGTGCGCGGCAATCACGACCAGAGCTACGACGAGCGCCCGCCGGGTGGCGACAATCTCCATAAACGGGCCATTTACTTCAAGGGCTTGTGGTTTGCTGGTCTGGAAGGCTCAAGGCGCTACAATCGGGGGACGATTCAATACGACGAGACGGAAATGCTGTTTAACGTGTTTCGTCTGGCACCCGGCATGTTATTGCGCCGTGCCATCCGAGGAGCAGGGGTCGATGTAATGGTTACTCATGCCCCACTGCGGGGTATTCATGACCGGGAGGATATACCGCACCGCGGCTTTAAGGTGTTTCGCTGGATGGTCCGCTGGTTCCAGCCGCGCTACCTGATTCACGGGCACGTGGATATCTGGGATCGCCGTGACATCACCCATACCGAATTCCTGGGCGCACAAATCATCAATATCAACCCGGTATATCTTCTGGAACTGGAAAAGGCACAGCGCCGGCGTTTTTAGCGGGATCGCGCCCGGCGTGTTCGCAGAATGTGGATGGTTGAGATATGTGGCACGATTATTACAGTGTGACCTCGATAGAAGAGGCTCTCAGGTTGTTAGCGCAGTATCACTCACGGGCACGCCTGGTGGCCGGGGGAACAGACATCATCCTGGAGCTGAAAGACGGTCAGCGGCCCGGCGTCGACGTGCTGATCGATATTTCCCGCATCCCCGGCGCTGACGACATCGTGCTCGACGGCGATGTGGCGCATCTTGGTCCTCTGGTGAGTCACAACCATGTGGTCGGCCATCCGGCCCTGGTGCAGCGGGCTCTGCCGCTCGCGATTGCCTGTTGGGAGGTCGGGGCGCCGCAGATACGTAATCGGGGCACGGTGGCCGGCAACCTGATCACGGCCAGCCCGGCCAACGATTCTATCACGCCACTGTGGGCGCTGGGTGCCTCCGTGACCCTGGCCTCATCCGGGGGCCAGCGGGTTGTTCCCCTGGCGGCGTTTTATACCGGTGTGCGTCGTACCGTCATGCGCCCGGACGAGATGCTGGTCCGCATCGACGTGCCATTGCTGGATGAGCAGCATCGCGGCATCTTTCTCAAACTGGGCTTGCGCCGCGCTCAGGCTATCTCGGTGGTCAATACCGCCGTCATCCTGGGCTTTGACGGCGATACTGTCGCCGATGCGGTGATTACCCTGGGTAGTGTGGCTCCGACCATTATCCCCGCCGAGGAAGCAGCCGCTTATTTGGTGGGGCAGCCGCTGACGCATGAAACCATTGGGGCCGCTGCCGGACGGGCTTCCCAGGCGGCCACGCCCATTGATGACATACGCGGTTCGGCCAGCTACCGCCGCGAAATGGTCCGCGTGCTGGTGGCGCGGGCGCTGCGGACGTTGCAGGCCGGCACTGAAACTGAGGCTGTTCCTCGGCAGCCGCCGATGTTGTGGGGGGAGAACGCGGGGCGTGTGGCAGCGCCGCTCCCGCAGATGAGCCATCATGAGGAGGGAAGGCCCATTCAGACGGTCGTTAACGGGCGGCGCTACGAAGTGCGCAGCGGGCACCAGAAGACCCTGTTACGATTTCTACGGGAAGATATCGGGCTGACCGGCACCAAGGAAGGCTGCGCTGAGGGCGAGTGCGGTGCGTGTACCGTCTTCCTGGATGGCGTGGCGGTGATGGCCTGTATGGTGCCTGCACCGCGCGCCCATGGGGCGGTTATCGTCACTGTAGAAGGGCTGGCCGACGGTGAGAAACTCCACCCGATCCAGCAGGCGTTTGTGGAGACCGGTGCCGTGCAGTGCGGGTATTGTACGCCCGGATTTCTGATGTCCGGCGCCAAGTTGCTGGAAGAATATCCCACGCCGACGTTGGACCAGATCAAGCACAGTATTACCGGCAATCTCTGCCGCTGCACAGGCTACTACAAGATTATCGAGGCCTTTCGTAAGGCGGCGGTTACGCAAGAAGGACAGCGCGGATAACGCCAAGCGGTTCCATAACGGGGAGGTTATGTCTGTCATGGTAAAACAAGCGGAAAAAAAGAAGAAGCAAAGCCCTTTGATGCCGGTGATTGGCCTGTTCCTGGCGATCATCTTTGGTTTATTCGCCGTGGTATTGATTGGCCCGGCGTCACAGTTTCTGCTCGATCAGCGCGTGAGCTTCGGCACAATGGATGTGAACCTGCGTAATGGTCTCATTGGCGGGATGCTGTGGCTCATTATGTTCGGCAGCGCCATGTTCCTGGTGTCGATCCTGGTGGGCCGGGACCCGGATGAGAAAGAAAACATCGAATTCCTCAAGCGGACGGAACAAACACGCAAGCAGCGCGAGCGTGAGCGCAAACGCCGGCGTTAAAGACGCCCGCCCGAGCGATGACGTGCTCACGCGGTAAAGGATAACCCCATGGATCGAACGGTGCCTAAAACCGGCAGCGAAGAGATCGAATTGTTCATGCGTACCTATTATTCGCTGCTCCGCTCCACCCACCCGGTGCAAATACTCACGCTGGCCGAAAGCCATATGGGTATGGCTTCTTCATTGCATGTGGGCGCCCGCGACGCCCGGCCGGATATCTCAGCCCTGGTTTATACCAGCTTGCGGCTGCCGTTTTGTATTATGCGGGTCGATCTCCTGGTGCTTGGTCAGTCGGAGGAAGTGTTTGCCCATGCCGGCTATGGTGATGTGCTGGCCTGGCAGCGTGTGAGCGCCGCCGGCCGCCGCCGCCGTATGCACTTCGATGGTCAGTCGGTGCTGGCGGTGTTTATCGCCAGCCGGTCGGACATCGACGATATCGTGCCGGTGCTGACTGCCTACCAGATCGAATGGAACAAGCTGCATCATCTGCTGCAAAACGCGGAATTGAAGCAGGTGTTAGCCGCTTACCGCCAGCCACAAACCGAGCCGTCAACTGCTGATCTCCAGGTGCTGGCGGAAGGGCTTGGCTTGCCGGCGGACGACATATTGCGCCTGCAGGCGATCTGGGGCAATCACTTCATAGAGATGATGGTGGCCATTGCCGAAGCGCCTAAGTACTTCAGCTTGCAGTTGCTTTCAGGCTCGCTGGCGCATTATCGTAAGGCAACCCGCCGCTGGTGGTCCCATGTGGAGCGGCATGTGCGCGAGCAAGGCGTGGACCTGGCTTTGCGGCCCGTCTACTTTGTCTCCAGCAATATTCATTCGCTGCCCAACCTGCTAACCGGTTTTGCCTGGCGGCACGAAGAGTCGTTGTTGCACTATCTGCGTGAATCTCAGCAAGAGACGCTGCTCGCCGAGTATGAAGCGATTTGTTCCCACCAGCAGGCCAGTAACCACAATAACCTGCTGTATTATGTCCTCAAAAAGTACCTGCAGGATTGCTCGGAAGGCGTCCGGCAGAAGTACGTCGAAAGTGAGCATCAGATCGGCATCATGCGGGTTTACAGCGAGCGTGGGTTTGATGTGGAAGCGCAGGTCATCGAGCTGCGTCGCCTGCGGTTGGATTGGCTGGACAAACGCGTCTCCTCATTGGCGGGGATCGACCGCTTGCTGGAAAGCGACGCCATCCTCTTTAACATTGATTACCCGCTTGGCATGGCCGCCTATGAACTGCTGAACGAAGTCGCTTATCAGGTTGGTGAGTTGTTAGGCGTTTACGTGATGGGTAAGGCAGCTTCGCTCAACGGGCGGATCGGTGACGTGATGATCCCCAACGTCGTCCATGACGAGCACTCGCAGAATACGTACCTGTTTGGCAACTGCTTCGCTGCCGGGGACGTGGCTCCGTTTTTGACATCCGGCACCGTGCTGGACAACCAGAAGGCCATCAGTGCGCGTGGGACGTTTTTGCAGAACCCGCGTTACATGGACGTGTTTTATCGAGAAGGGTATACGGACATCGAAATGGAGGCCGGGCCATACCTGTCTTCGGTGTACGAGGCCGTGCGCCCCAAGCGCCACCCCTACAACGAGATCGTCAACCTGTATGGCACGCCTTTTGACGTGGGATTTTTGCACTACGCCTCTGATACGCCCATGACCCAGGGGCAAAACCTGGGTGCAGGCAACCTGAGCTACAGCGGCGTGGACCCCACCTATGCCGCGGCCATCGCCATTCTACGCCGCATCTTTGCGCAGGAGATCGATCGTTTACGGCAAAATCCAGCGGTGCCCCACACGTTAACGCACGATGTCCGCGCCGAAGTATAAGTCGTCGGTAAATGAAATAGGTGCTCATCCGTGAAAGACACAACAACCATCGTAGGCCAGAGCGTCATTCGGGCCGATGCCCTCGGTAAGGTCACCGGGGAAGCCATGTATCCTGGCGATGTGGATATGCCGGATCAGTTATGGATGAAAATCCGTTTCTCCGACCGGGTCCATGCGCGCATCACTCACATCGATACGCAGGCGGCGGAAAGTTATCCCGGCGTCGTGGCAGTGTATACGGCCAGGGACGTGCCGGTCAACGAGTACGGCCTGATCATGCCGGACCAGCCGGTGCTGTGCGGTCCGGGCAGCGATAAGGCCGATGCCGACATTGTACGCTGTTTGATGGATAACGTTGCCCTGGTGGTCGCGGAGGATGAAGCCGCCGCTGCTGCTGCCCGTGACCTGATCGAGATCACCTACCAGGACCTCCCCATCGTCACCGATCCGGTCGCTGCCATGACCGAAGGTGCACCACTGCTTCATGCCAATACACCCCGTAACATCGTCAGCCACTACCGCATCCGCAAAGGCGACATGGACGCCGGCTGGTCGGCGGCGGATGTGGTTGTCGAAGGCACTTACCATACCAGTTGGCAGGAACACGCCTATCTTCAGCCGGAAGCCGGCCTGGGGTACATCGATGAGGAAGGGCGTGTGACAGTGCTCGTGGGCGGTCAATGGACGCACGAGGACCGCGAACAGGTCGCTCATGCCCTTGGATTGCCAGAAGAGCAGGTCCGGATCATTTATCCGGCAATCGGCGGTGCCTTCGGCGGGCGGGAAGATATGTCGGTGCAAATTGTCCTGGCGCTGGCGGCCCATAAACTGCGCCGTCCCGTCAAGATCATCTGGAGTCGTGAGGAATCCATCCTTGGCCATCACAAGCGCCATCCGGTCAGGGTGCTTACCCGCTGGGGCGCGACCGCTGACGGCAAACTGGTCGCGGCGGAGGCCGAGGTCATCGGTGATTCCGGGGCTTATGCCTACACGTCGACCAAGGTGCTGGGTAATGCCAACCTGATGGTCACCGGGCCGTATGAGATTTCCAATATCCACGTCGACACCTATGCGGTCTATACCAACAACATTCCCAGTGGGGCGTTCCGCGGTTTCGGGGGGCCGCAGGGCGCTTTCGCTGCCGAGCAGCAGATGAACAAGCTGGCCGAAGCCCTGGAGATGGACCCGGTAACTTTGCGTGAGCGAAATGTCTTGCGAGAGGGCAGTGTGCTTTCGGTAGGCACGCCAATCCCGCCGGGTGTCTCCATGGCCGAGGTGCTGGCTGCCTGCGCGGAACAGAGTTACTGGCAGCCCGTGGCCGGCAACTGGCAGCGCATGCCTACCGAGCAGCCGGCGGACGCCTCCAAACGGCGTGGCATCGGTATCGCGGCGGCCTTCAAAAACGTGGGTTTCAGTTTTGGCGCGCCGGAGGAATGTTGGGCCATCATCGAGCTGCACGGCAAGACCGCGATTGAGGAGGTGGTGCTGCGTCATGCTGCTGCCGAAGTCGGGCAGGGCGTGCACACGGCCATGCAGCAGATGGCAGCCGAGGCGCTCGGCGTGCCTTTGTCCATCGTGCGCCTGGTCGCCATGGATACGGCCACTTCTCATAACTCCGGCAGCGTTTCGGCTTCCCGGATGACCTTCATGTCCGGCAATGCCATTCGCGGCGCGGCGGAAAAGGCACTCGAAGCGTGGCACACCGAGGAGCGTCCGGCCACCGGCACTTTCCAGTATCGCCCACCCCGCACCACGCCCTATGATCCGCGGACCGGGCGCAGCGAACCTAACTTCGCCTATGGGTACGTGACGGAAGCGGTCGAGGTGGAAGTGGATATTGAGACCGGGCACGTCCGGCTGCTAAAGGTATTCTGCGCCGATGACGTGGGGCATGCCGTTAATCCCGTGCTGGTGCAGGGCCAGATCGAGGGAGCCGTTGTACAGGCCCAGGGTTATGCCATCATGGAGGAGCTTGTCGTGCAAGACGGCCGTATTTTGAATCCCGGCCTGTCCACTTACCTGATTCCAACCGTGGTTGACGTGCCGGATCAGGTACAATCAATCATCCTCGAATACCCCGATCCGATCGGTCCCTGGGGCGCGCGGGGCATGGCCGAGATGCCTTTCCTACCATTGGCGCCGGCCATTACGGCGGCCCTCTGGGACGCGACCGGTATCTGGTTTGACGAACTGCCGCTTACCCCTCAGCGGGTCGTGGCGCGACTGCGGGAGAATGGCCTTGGCGCTGTTGTTTGATCAGGTCCGTGTTCTGGTACGCGGCGGCGGTGACCTCGGGTCCGGTGTGGTGTATCGACTGCACCGGGCCGGTTTTCCTGTGGTCGTGACCGAACTGGAGAATCCGTTGTGCGTGCGCAGGACCGTATCCTTTGGCGCGGCTGTATGGGAAGGCGCCATTACCGTCGACGGGATTACCGCTCGTCGGGCAGCGGATTGGCCGGCGGCGGAAGCCATCCTGCGCCAGGGTGATGTCCCCGTCCTGGCGGATGCTCAGGGTGAATCCGTGGTCGCCTGGCGGCCCATGGTCGAAGTGGATGCCCGCATGGCCAAGCGCAACCTGGGGATAACCCTCGATGATGCGCCGCTGGTGGTGGCGTTAGGGCCGGGTTTTGAGGCTGGCATGGACTGCCATGCCGTCATTGAGACCAACCGTGGGCATTTCCTTGGGCGTGTATTCTGGCGGGGCCAGGCCGAGCCGGACACCGGTGTGCCGGGTAATGTCAACGGCATCACCGCGCGGCGGGTGCTGCGCGCCCCGGTGGATGGTTTTGTGGCAGCGTTTAAAAGCATCGGCGATCCTGTGCAGGAAGGCGAAACCGTCGCCTTAGTCGGTGGGCAGCCGGTAGTCGCCGCTTTTGATGGGATTCTACGCGGACTGGCCCACGAGCGTGCGCCCGTCACACAGGGCCTGAAGATTGGCGATGTCGATCCCCGCGTGCGGCGGGAACACTGCTTCACCATCTCGGAGAAGGCCCTGGCAGTCGGTGGGGGTGTGCTGGAAGCTATTTTCTTTTTCCCGGTCATTCGTGATGTCATTACAGGTGAACGGTCAACGTGAGATTGGAACAGGCCCTAAACGTTCAGCGCGGCGAAGTGGTGTCGTTTATCGGGGCTGGTGGTAAAACATCCGCCCTGTTTCGTCTTGGCCGCGAACTGATGGCGCGCGGCTGGCGTGTCGTCGCTACCACTACTACCCGGATAGCCGCGGCGGAACTTCACAACGCACCTCATGCGCTGGCGGTGGGCTCCACCGCTGTCGACGCGAACCGGGTAGCCGAAGCGCTCAATAACTATGGTTTTGTTTTTGTCTATGGCAGCAGCCAGCGGGATAAAGCGCTGGGCATACATCCTGATATGGTTCGTAGACTGCTGGACCGAGTCAACAGCGATGTATTGCTGGTTGAAGCGGATGGCGCGCGCCGCCTGCCGTTTAAAGCGCCGTATGCCCATGAGCCGGTGATCCCCTCTGAGACGACGCGTGCTGTGCTGGTCGCCGGGATGGACGCCCTCGGCAAACCCCTTGATAGCGAGCATGTTTACAACCCGGGCGCGATGATCGATCGTTATGGTTATCCGGCGGGCGAGATCATCGTCTGGCCGTGGCTGGCCTCCGTGTTACGTGACGAGCAGTTGGGTCTGCGTAATGTGAACGCGGGCACGCCGGTGACAGTCTTGCTGAACAAAACGCCGCCGGAAGGTATCATCCGCCGCCGCGCCCAGTTAATCGCCAGCCTGCTGCTGCGCTCGCCGCGTATATCCACCGTGGTCATCGGCGCGATGCGCGCCCCGGCCCAGCCTGTTCTCGAGGTTCGGCGCCCGGTGGCGGCTATCGTGCTGGCGGCGGGTTTATCCAGCCGGATGGGGCAGTTGAAGGTGCTGCTGCCATGGGGGCAAGAAACGGTCCTGGAGGCGATATTACGCCGGCTGTACATGGCCCGTCTCGATCAGATCGTCGTCGTGACCGGTCATGAGGCGGAGCGCATCCAGCCGATCGCGGCACGCTTTGGTGTGAAGACCGTTCACAATCCGGAGTATCGGCGCGGTGAGATGCTGTCCTCTTTGCAGGCCGGCCTGCGGCAGTTGGATGACAGGTTCGCTGCTTGCATGGTGGTCCTGGGCGATCAGCCGCAAATCCAAAGCCGCGTCGTCGGTGATCTGATGATGGCCTTCGCCGAAGGGCAGGGCAGCATCGTGGCCCCCAGCTTCCAGATGCGGCGCGGACATCCCATCCTGATCGGGTGTCAGCACTGGCCTGCCTTGCTGGACCTCCCCGCCGGTAGCGCCCCGCGTGACGTGATAAACGCCCGATCCGGCGAGATTGCCTACGTCGAGGTCAAAAACGACAGCATCCTTAAGGACATCGATACCCCGGAAGATTACGAATCCGCCCGGCGCCGCGCCGGCCTGGCCTGATGATATTTCGGACGGATACTGGTCAGCCGGGCGGTTTTGTGCCGGCGCCAGATGACGCGCAGCTCGTCGGTATGGGCCATGGGGGCGACCACGATCAACACTTCGTGTGGCTGCAAGGTGTAGTCCGGCGGTGGCGCAAAAACAAAGCGCCCATCAGGGCGGCGGATGCCAATGGTATAGCCCTGGTAGTGTGCTTGCAGACCGGTCTCGGCGATTGTATTGCCGATGAACGGCGAGTCGTCCTGCATATATAATTCGGTGGTCTCGATACCCTGCTGTCGGTTAAACACCACGTGCTGGAAAAAGTCGATCACTACCGGGCGTATCACGGTCAGGAAGATGAACTCGGCGGCCACCTGGAAGGGCATGGCGATCCGGTCAGCGCCCGCCCGTTTGAGCTTGGTTTCCATCAAGGTGTTGTCGGCGGCGGCGGTGATGTTTAACGTCTTGCTGAGCGAACGGGCCGTCAACACGGTCAGCAGGCTGGTCGCTTCGTCTTGCTGCGTTACCATGAGCGATAGGGCCCGTTTCACACCGGCCTGTTCCAGGACTTCCTGGTGAATCGGGTTCCCCAGCACCACGCGAAACCCCACGCTTAACAGCCAGTCGGCGTAGGCGGCATCGTTGGCGATGATCACAAAGGGGCGTGCCGGGTCCAGGTTTTGCACGGCTTCCTGCCCGGCGCGGCCATCGGCACAGATCACGAAATGCTGCGATAGATGGTCGATGGCGGCCTGTACCGTGTCCAATGTCGCCACCTTATCAGCAGGCAGGGGCTGGTGAGGATGCTCCATCCGGACCGGCAAACGCTGCCAGGAGATTTGCCAGCGCGATTGCCCGCCGCTGCCGGTTAACAGTCTGTTCAGGGAAGGAATGTGGGCCAGAGGGCTGGTGATCAGCAGCACCTGGTCTTCCTGGAGGGTTTGCTCAGGTGGTGGGGTGATCAAGAAAGAGCCGTCCGGCTGCATCAAGGCGATCACGCCCGCCTGGCAGCGTGCCGCCAGGTTCAGGCTGCCCAGTTCCTGCCCGATGACGGGCGAAGTATCGCTGATGTGATACTGCTCGGTGATGATCCGGTCTTCCAGATTAAACAGAATGTAGGTAAAAAAGTCGCTCACTGCCGGGCGCAGTGTCGCCATATTCAGGATGTGCCCACCGATTTCGTAAGGCAGGATGGCGCTCGTTGCCCCGGCGCGAATCACGTGGCTGCGCATGTCTTCGTGACGGATAGTCGACGTGATCCGCATGTGGCTGTTGTACTGGCGCGCCGTCAGCACCACTAGCAGACTCTGCGCGTCATCGTCCAGGGTGACCATCATGGCGCTGGCCCGCTCGACGCCCGCTGCCAGCAGGATTTCGTCGCTGGTCGGCGAGCCTTTGAGCACGCGGATGAAACCCGGCAGGTTCGGGTCGATGGTGGCATCGGTGGTAATCACGACCAGCCGATTTAACTGTCGCCGGCCGATCCAGATGAACGGGCGGGCCAGCAGAGTTCCCAGCCTTAGCAGCAGTGCTTGACAGTGCCGCCGCCAGCGAGATTCACCGGCTCCTCCTAGGGCCAGCCAGCGTTCGAGGCGCTGTGTGATGGCCGATTGCAGCCGGTACTGCCCGATTTCATCGATCTGCGCCATGACGGCGGTTATGTGTTTGATCATCAAGCCTTCGCCGCAGATGATATAGTGGTCTTCCAACTGCGCGATTTCTTTGCGGGCACGCCGCTGCGAACGGGCATCCCGGATGACCGGGCTGGAGATCAACTCGGCCACTGCCTGGAAGGCGTACGCGTACGCCCCGATTCCCACCAGGATGAGCGACAGGTTGAACAAGCGGCCCGCCGGCGTGACCGGCACGATGTCCCCATAACCGATCGTGGTTAGCGTGATGATGGTCATCCATAAGGCGTTGAGTAAATCAAGCTTTTCAAAAATGATGAAGCCGATCACACCGATCACGCCGATGACCAGGATGATCAACAAACTGGTGGCAATCCGGCGCTTGATTTCTTGTAGTGAATCCATAATCTGCCATTGAGTTTCACATCATTATCCGGTAGGCTGCATTATAGCATGCCGGTCAAAGTACGCTGAATTGGGCGGCGATAGCTGGCTGTCAGGATTCCCGCAGTGGGGTCGGGGTGGGAATCGGTTCGCTGATAATGATGGTGACTTCGCAACTGGCGCGCTGGGTATTGTTGATATCATAAACCAGCAGCGCAAAACGGTGCTCGCCCGGGGTGAGCAGGGAAGGCACGATCTGGCCTAATTGGCCGTCGATGACCGGCACGGTGTGATCGCCGAAGATGGCCGGGGCATTGAGCGTGCTGGGACCGTTCAGCACGAAGCGGTAAAACGAGAAATTCTCCGTGGTGGCCGTGCCCACGATGTTGGTCGCCTCAAAAATCACCATGCCGTTGGCCGGAATGACCAGTTGTGCATTGGGGGAATCACAGCCTCGCGCTGGCGGCACGTCGGGGATGATGGTGCCGACCGGAGTGGGGGTTAGCGTTGGTGTGGCGAAGGGTCTCAAGCCAAGTTCATCTTCCAGCGCGGGGATGGTCGCACCGGCGGCAAAGTCCGGTAAGGGGGTGCCGGCACTGCCACCAGCGCCGGGTATTGCTGTGACAAAAGGTGTCTCAACTGGCGCCAGGACATCCGCCGCTGCCATAGGCGGCTGAGCGCGCAGCGTTGGTGCGACAACATATGTCACAGCCGCTACGGCCAATCCAAGCTCGACCACGGCGATGATCACCGTCAGCCAGTTGCTCGCCCGGTAGCGCTGCAGTTCCTTTTCCAGCTCGAACTGCGCGCTGGACAGCGATCGGCGCGCAGAAGAATAGGCGCGCAGACCCCATAACACGGCCAGCCCACACAGGATAAACAGGCCGGGCGCGATCTGCTCGATGAGAAAAACGACAGTTTCCATAGGGCTTATACGGCTGCCACTTACGGAAGCTCGCGCAGCACGCCGCGCAGCAGCGTGGTGAGCTTGGGTACGAGCGTTTTGCCGGCTTCCAGTACTTCCTCGTGATTGGCGATAGCTTCGCTGTCCGGGTCATCGATGCAGGCATTGCTGATGCCCGAAATCCCCAGCACCCGTATCCCGCCATGGTTGGCCACGACGACCTCCGGGGCGGTGGACATGCCCACGCCGTTGGCGCCCATGAGTCGCAGCAGGCGAATCTCGGCCGGCGTCTCAAAGGTTGGCCCGGCCAGGAAGACGTATACCCCTTCGTGCAGGTCGATACCTTCGCGTCTGGCCACGGCGCGCGCTATCTGCCGCAGCTCGCGATCGTAAGCGTTGCTCATGTCCGGGAAGCGGGTGCCCAGCCTATCGTCGTTCGGGCCATGCAGCGGATTGTGACCGGCCATGCCTGGCAGGTTGATGTGATCCTGGATCAACATCAGGTCTCCGGCCCGGTAGGTGGGATCGACGCCGCCGGCAGCATTGGTCACGATCAGCGTCTCAATTCCCAAACGCTGCATCACGCGGATGGGGTAGGTCACCGCGGCCAGGCTGTACCCTTCGTAAAAATGGGCGCGGCCTTGCATGACCATCACCTCGTGGCCGTCCAGCCTCCCGATGACCAGCCGTCCGCTGTGCCCGATCACCGTGGAGAGTGGCCAGTTGGGAATCGTGTCATACGGAATCGTATCGGCGTCCTCGAAGCTGTCGGCCAAGGGTCCCAGTCCGGAGCCGAGGATCAGGGCGATTTTGGGGGCGTATCTGGTGTGCTGGCGAATGAAATCGACAGTGTTGTCGTAATCGGCCAGGCGGAACTCGGGTTCACGAGAAGTCATTGGTTATTTTCCTGCCTGCAAAATCCACGCAAACCAGCCGGATAACGCACCTGCGACTATATCCAATCCGGTGCCTGATTACCAGAGGCCGGCTGCGCAGCCATCCAAAACCGAGCATACTACAGGATACCGGCAGCGACAAAGGCCGCGCCAGGATGGTATGACGTGCGTACTGTGTCCGCTGGCGGCGAATCCGCTAAACTCGTATGATTGCTGTCAGAACACGTGCTGGCATTTCATCAATTTATCGTGGACGAAAGATTATACCTGCTTGCGCGGCCCAACACATATCGATGCTTCGGTCATCTGAGTTGAGGGTGATGGACGTGAACGTTTCAGTTTCCATCAAGCGGTATCAGCAAGTGTATAGCAAGTTGTATCAGCGTGAGCCGCGTGAGTTGCGTGATCTGGGCGCGGGCTGGGTGCTGGTCAATGGTGCACGTATGCATGTTGGCGAACTCGAAAAGCTCACCGAGCAGATGCAGACCGAATACCACCAGATTGCCGCCAATCGCAGGGGGGTGATCAAGCGGCTCATTACCTGGCTGCGTGATGGGTGATCCACGGTCCTTAGATGTTCAGCATGGCGTCTCCAAAGCTGTAAAAGCGGTAACGCTGCTGTTTGGCTGCTTCATAAGCCGCTAACACGCGCTCGCGCCCGGCAAAGGCACTCACCAGCATCAGTAACGTCGAGCGCGGCAGGTGGAAATTGGTGATCAGGCCATCGACCACCCGGTAGCGGTAGCCGGGCCGGATGAACAGCCGTGTTTCCCCTTCAAAGGCCACTACCGGCCGCCAGGGACAGAAGTCCTCCGGCGGCATTTCACCGACAGCCGGGTTACCTCCCGCGCTGAGGATGGCGGCGCTTTCCAGCGTACGCACACTGGTGGTCCCCACGGCGATAACGCGTTGTCCGGCCAGTTTGGCTTCGTTGATCACCTGCGCATCCTGCGCGGTAAGCGAGGCCCACTCGCTGTGCATCTGGTGTGCGTTGATATCTTCCGTGCGCACCGGCTGGAACGTGTCCAGGCCGATGTGCAGTGTGCAGTAGGCCAACTGGATTCCCAGGCGCTTCAGTGCGATCAACATATCACCCGTAAAGTGCAGCCCGGCAGTGGGAGCGGCGGCGGAGCCATTCTGCCGCGCGAACACCGTCTGGTAGCGAGCGGGATCGGCCAGCGGCTCATGAATGTAGGGGGGCAGGGGGACCTCGCCCAGGTCGGCCAGTTGATCGTCCAGTGGCGTTGAGAACCGGACCAACCGCTGCGCGCCCGCGCGTTTCTCGATGATCTCAGCCTCGACGTGAGCTATGCCATCTCGCGCGACTTCCAGGCGTTGTCCGGGTTCGAGGCGTTTACCGCCGACCAGCACCAGCCACGTGACCGGATCAGACTGGCGCAGCAGCAGCAGTTCAACCTTACCGCCTGTCCCCACCTTGCGGGCCTGGAGGCGGGCCGGGATCACCCTGGTTTGGTTAAGCACCAGCACGTCACCGGGGCGCAGGTATTCCCCCAGGTCGGCAAACAGGCGGTGTTCGATCGGCTTGTGGTCGCGGGGCAGCACCAGGAGGCGTGACGCATCACGCGGCTCGATGGGGGTTTGTGCGATCAACTCCGAAGGCAGATCGTAGTCAAAGTCGCTGAGTTTCATCGGTCGTCCGTTATGACGTGTCTCCTACCGGTTGATGAGCCGGACCAGGATATTTAAGGCAACAGTGAGTAAAATGCTGATCAACAACATGCTGGCCAGCGGCAGGAAGCAGGAAAAGCCCTGTCCTTCGATGCGGATATCGCCCGGCAGGCTGCCGAGATTGTTCAGGAAAGGCACGCGGCTCAGCAGCAGCAGCAGTCCGCCCAGCAGGGCCAGCCCGATGCCGGCGAATACGAGCAAACGTCCGATGTATCCCAGGTCCATGGCCGTCACACCTAAAATAACGAATGCTGCTGCGGCGAATTTGGGTCAGAGTAGGGCAGGCCAAGATGGGCATAAGCGCCAGGTGTTGCCATGCGGCCTCGCGGCGTTCGCTCCAAAAAACCGAGCTGCAGCAGGTACGGTTCATAGACGTCCATGATCGTGTCTGATTCTTCGCTGATGGCCGCTGCGATGGTTTCCAGGCCCACCGGCCCGCCGCCGAACTTCTCGATGATGGTGAGCAGTACCCGCCGGTCGATGTCGTCCAGTCCCAGGTGATCGATATCCATCAACGCCAGGGCTTCATCGGCGACTTCCGGTGTGATGATGCCGTCAGCCCGCACCTGGGCAAAATCGCGTACGCGGCGCAGCAGGCGCAGTCCCACGCGAGGGGTGCCGCGCGACCGACGGGCGATTTCCAGCGCGCCTTCATCTTCGATGGCCGTTTCCAGCATGGCCGCCGCTCGCTGCACGATCTCGACCATGGCCGCCAGTTCGTAGAAGTCCAGCCTGTACACAGCGCCAAAACGGGTGCGCAGCGGCGCGGTCAGCAGTGCCAGCCGGGTCGTCGCCCCAATGACGGTGAATTTCGGCAGGTTCAGGCGGACATTTTTGGCGGCCGGCCCCTTGCCGATCACGATATCCAGCGCGAAGTCTTCCATCGCCGGGTAGAGGACCTCTTCCACGGCGCGCCCCAGCCGGTGGATTTCGTCGATGAACAGCACGTCGTTCTGCTTGAGGTGCGTTAAAATCGCGGCCAGGTCACCGGCGCGTTCGATGGAAGGGCCGGCCGTAATGCGGATATTCACGCCCAGTTCGTTGGCGATGACGTGCGCCAGTGTCGTTTTGCCGAGCCCCGGCGGTCCATACAGCAGGGTGTGATCGAGCGCCTCTTGGCGCTGCTGGGCGGCATCGATCAAGATTCCCAGGTTCTCTTTCACACGCGTTTGTCCCGTGACTTCGCTGAGTCGTCTGGGGCGGAGGGCGATGTTACGGCGGTCGCTGGGGTGGCGCTTGCCGGTTGTCAGTCGGTCGGAATCGCTCATGGCGCTTTCTTTCGGCATCTGATGCCTGGTAAGTATAACCGGCCTGGGTGTCCGTGCAATACACACATTGACAGCGGTTTCACAGCCTCGTACAATCGGCGCGGATCGATAACAAAGGAGTTTATCCCGTGCCAGAATCACAGGTTTTGGTTTCCAGCCACCCGCTGATTAAACACAAGCTGACGCTGCTGCGTGATGCCAGCACCAATCATCGCAAGTTTAGAGAACTCGTGCGCGAGATTGCCGTGATGCTGTGTTACGAAGCGACACAGGATTTGTCCCTGGCCTCCAATACCGTGGAGACGCCGCTGGCGCAGGCACCGGGGTATTACGTCCAGGAGGAAATCGGCCTGGTGCCGATTCTGCGGGCCGGCCTGGGCATGGTAAACGGCGTCTGGGATATGCTGCCCGGCGCGCAGGTATGGCACCTGGGGATCTATCGTGATGAGCACACCCTTCGCCCGGTCGAGTACTACAACAAACTGCCGGTGGCGCCGACTGTCCATATGTGTATGATCCTCGACCCGATGCTGGCGACGGGCGGTTCGGCCTCGGCTGCGGTCGACGTGCTCAAGAACTGGGGTGTCACCCGCATCAAGTTTGTGGGGATCATCGCCGCACCGGAAGGTATTCGACATCTGAGCGAGACGCACCCCGATGTGCCCATCCATGTGGCGACCATCGATGAGCACCTGAACGACGTGGGATTTATTGTGCCCGGCCTGGGTGATGCCGGCGATCGCCAGTTTGGTACCGGGTAGGCATGTATTGCTTTTGACTGACGGGCGATCCGGCGATAGGGGAAATCGATGACCGGTCCACCGCTGGGAGCTTTTCTAGTGGTTTTTGCCAGCGCCTTTATTCTGGCCGTGCTCCTGGCTCCGTTGACACGCCGGCTGGCTTTCCGTTTTAATATTGTGGATCATCCCCGGGATCGACACCAGCACGAAACGCCGATGCCAAAGCTCGGCGGGGTGGCGCTGTATGCCGCCTTTACTGCCGCCGTTCTGCTGGCTCAGGTGCTGCCCGTGCCCCGCTTTGATGCCTGGGAATGGGTGCGCCTGGTGGGCTTGCTGGCGGGTGGGGCATTTGTTTTTATCTGCGGGCTGCTGGATGATATTTTTGAATTTGGGCCGCTGCCCCAGTATTTTGCCCAGTTAGGGGCTGCGGCCATTGCCGTTTTGTTCCGTGTTTTTATCGAGACCCTCAATAACCCGCTCACCGGTCAGCAAACCGATCCCTGGCCCTACCTCGTCACCGTCGCCCTGAGCCTGTTCTGGTTGGGCTTGATGATGAATACGGTAAACTGGTTGGATGGCGTCGATGGCTTGGCTGGCGGCGTGGCCTTTGTGGCCGCCCTGGTGCTGTTCGTGAATGCGGCCTTCCGCCTGGAGCCGCCCCAGTACAGCGTGAGTCTGCTGCCGCTGGCCTTGATGGGGGCCACGGCCGGCTTCCTCATCTTTAACTTCCCGCCGGCCAGGGTGTTTATGGGTTCGAATGGGGCGTTTTTCCTGGGATACAGCCTGGGTACTCTGAGTATTATCGGTGGGGCCAAAGCCGCGACCATTCTGCTGACGATGGGTTTACCGCTGCTGGACGTGGGCTGGCAGATCGTCAACCGCGTCCTGCAAGGCCGCAACCCGACCGAGGGCGACCGTGGGCACCTGCACTTCCGCCTGATGGATCTGGGACTCAATACGCGGTTGATTGTGCTGGGGTATTATGTTTTCTGTGGATTTTTTGGCTTGATGGCGCTGGTCACCACCAGCCAGGTATTTAAGTTCATCGCCTTCCTGGTGATGATGGCTCTGATTGTCACCGGGTTTGTGGTGCTCAGCCGTATGTCGGGATCGGACGCAGTCAAAGCCCCAACACGCGACCAGTAACCGGCGCCCTCACGGCATATCGTCCAGCGGTTCATAGACCAGTTCGTCGTCATCGTCTTCGTAACCGGCCTCGCCCGCGCTGCTATTCATCGATCGGCGTAATTGGTTTTCTTCATTTTCCACATCCCCTCGTGGGCGTGCGTCAAGCGTGCTGCTGCCGAATAGACTCGGCTGGCTGGCCGGACGCGCCGGGCGGGTCGGCGGCCCTGGTGAAAGTTCCCGCCGTTGCCCCGGCTGCTGTTGTGACGGGCTGGCGCCGACCTGGCTGCGCCGCGCCCGCAGGCGATCCCGCAGGTCGGCTTTATCGCTGGCGGAAAGCCCGCTTTCTCCAGATGCCGGCGTCGTCGCTGCGGTTTCTTCGGATGCTTGGTAGTCTTGCGCTGTTCCGCTCCTTATGCCGCGTCCATAACGCGAGGGCTGGCCTGGCTGGTAGGATGGTGTGCTCGTGGACAGGAGTGGGCGTGAGGGCTCCGGCTCGGTGATTCTCGTCTGAGCCGGAGCCGGCCTGGGCTTGCGCGCTGAGCCGGGGGCGGGGGGGATGGGCAGACGGCGTTCCGCGAGAGGTTTGGGCGCTTTGTCTTCCGGCATAGGATATTCGCCGCCCGGTTCAGGTGTGGGCGTTGATGTTCTTCTGGTGCTGCGATATTTGGCCCGTGTACCTGTGACTCGCTCGAGTCCCCGTTCTAGCAGCCCCAGTCCTGTCACGATAAAACAGTCTAGGATCAGGATTGTGCCAAAAGCAGTCACCAGTACCCCTAACGCCCGCGCGATCGGTCCCTGCATGGCCGGAATGAGGACTTCTTCGCCAAGGCCCAGGATAAGCAGGAAGGCGGCTATCGCCCCGAAGATACCACCCAGCAGCGGCCAGTTTTGCCGGTCGTTGGAGGTGGGCATCATGGCGTTGCCAATGGCAAACAGCAGGTACAACCACAGCCAGAAGTCAGGGGTGGTAAACAGGCGGCGCAATTCCGCCATGATAGTTTGCAGATCGCCGCTCGCCAGCGCCGCGGAGAGGCTTTGCACATCGAAGATATTCTGGCTGATGACCCATACCATGGCGATGCCGGTCAGGAACGGGACCAGGCCAATAACCGTGGACTGGAACCGGTCGGCCTTTTTCAACTGGACAAAATCCAGGCGGAGGGTGCCGTTGGTCTGTGGTTTGGGCCATACTTTGATCTTACGGATCTGCACGCCCAACGCCCCTGCGGTCAGCCACTGGCTGAACTCATGCAGGAATACGCCCGGCGATAGGATAAGGTAATACAGGATCGTGGCTCGTTCTTTATCCTGTGTCAAAAGCCACCCCACGCCGTACAGATGTTGGTGGATCCAGCGCTCCAGGTACAGAAGTGGCAACAGCGTTGCCGCGAATGTGATCCAGGGAGTGAGCAGGTCCAAAAAGTGCATGAGATGGCTTTTGTTGGTTTCTGGCTTTATTTGATGGCAGTGTGTCAGGCCAGCGTTTCGGACGTGATCCGCACCAGGTCGACGAACGAATCGACGTTCAATGCTGCCCCGCCGACGAGCGCGCCATCAATATCCGGCATGGCAATGTATTCGGCCATATTGTCTGGCTTGACACTGCCACCATACTGAATTCGGATGTGTTTCGCAACTTCATCGCCGTACAGGTCGGACAGCGTCTTGCGGATCACGCCGCCGATGATGTCGTTGGCAATCTGCGCGCTGGCGCTGCGGCCGGTGCCGATGGCCCAGATCGGCTCATAAGCGCAGACGGTGTTCATCACTTCGACGGCCGGGATGCCTGCGTACGCCCCTCGCACCTGCGCGCTGACGAACGATTCGGTCTGGCCGGCTTCATTTTGCTCCAGGCTCTCGCCGACGGCAATAATGGGCTTAAAGCCGTGGGCCAGCGCCGCCCTGGCTTTTTTGTTGACGATTTCGTCGGTGTGGCCCAGGTCGCGGCGGCACTCCGAGTGCCCGACGATGATATACTCGACGTATCCTTGCAGCATGGTTGGCGAAATCCGCCCTGTATAAGCGCCCTGATCTTCAAAGTGGACGTCCTGGGCGCCAACCTTGACCGGCGTCCCCTTGAGGGCTGCGCTCACTGCCGGAATCGCCAGGAACGGCGGGCATACCACCCTTTCTACGTCGTCGAATGCGGCCAGCGGTGGGACTAACTCTCGCACAAAAGCTGCCGCTTCGGCGGGCGTCTTGTGCATTTTCCAGTTGCCGGCAATGATGGGTGTACGCATGATGGTGCGGTCTCCTTAACGTGAGATGGTGAATTCAGGTATCACAAAACCAACGATACGTGTTATGGGTTCAGCAGTGCGTTGGCCCTTTCCGTAACCCACAGCGGCACGTCGGTGGCGGTCAGGACGTAGCGCCATTCGCGCTCTGCCTGCGCCATGTCGCCGTGAGCGGCATACAACTCGCCCAGGACCAGGTGTGCCTCCGGCAATGTCGCCTCTAATTCCAGGGCAGTGGTGATCGACTGCTCGGCCAGCGCGAGTTGATCGGTGGTGATGTAGGCACGTGCCAGCAGCACGTGACCGCCGGGGTTTTCGGGATTGTTTTCGACAAGCCGGCGCAGCGCCAGCAGATCGACGCGTCTGGCCTGGCTGACCGCCTGGTACATAAATTGCCCGCCCATGTTCCGCAGTTCCGGGTCATCGGAAACGCGCAGGGCTTGAATCCACAGAACCACCGCCTCGCCGATATGACCCTGTTCGGTGAACTGCTGCGCGGCTGATGCCAGCAGCATGGGATCGTCGCTGGCCAGTTGCAGGGCCTGTCCGATGGCTTGCTGAGCCTGAGGGCGCTGGTCTTCGTTGGTGTAGGCCAAAACCAGGGCAAGATGAGCGACTGGATCGTCAGGGTGGGCGTCCACCATCCGCTGAGCTTCTTCCACACTGACGACGGGTATCTCAGCCCGCTGAGGGGGCGGATTCTCATGCGTCGGCGGCGGCGGTTGGTCGAGCGCCAGAAAGTTGGCGCCTTCCGGGCTTTGTAGATTGGGATTGGTGACGGCGGCCACGGCCACAAACAGCCCCAGCAGGCAGGTGAAGATGAATGCGCCTATACCGCCCAGCATCCACAGCGTGGCCCGGCTGCGTCCGCGTGGCTGTGTTGCCGTCGTGGTGGCCGGGGATAGAGCCACGGCTGGAATACCCGGCGTCGGCGGGGCAGGGCTGGGCGTGGCCGGGATGGCAGCCGCCTGCACACGTTGGGGCGTGTACTCTACCACCGGGTTGTCCTGGATCGATTGTTGCAGCGCCTGCGCCATATCGGTGGCCGATTGGAAACGGTCGGCGGGTTCTTTGGCCAGCGTCTTGAGCAGGACGCGTTCGACCGCCGGCGGTATACTGGGATTCACCTCGGATGGCAGGGGCAGCGGTTTGTAGATGTGGTCGTGAATGATGGCGTATGGCGTATCCGCGCTGAACGGCACGCGGCCCACCAGCAGCTGATACAGCACGATTCCCAGCGAGTAAATGTCGGTCGCCGGGCCTAAATCGCGGATACCTTGTGCCTGCTCCGGGGAGATGTACTGGGGCGTGCCCAGCATCATGTCTTTGCTCAGCGTCGATTCGCCGGCCTGCACCATGCGCGCCAGGCCAAAGTCGGTCAGGTAGGGCGTGCTCTGTTCGTCCAACATAATGTTGGATGGTTTGATATCACGGTGCAGCACTCCCTGATCGTGCGCATAAGTGAGGGCGTCGGCCACCGCCCGCATCAGTGTGACGGTGTCCTCCAGGGTATAAGCTGAACGCGTCAGCCGTGCTTTGAGCGTTTCCCCCTTGATAAACTCCATCACCAGATACGGCTGTTCCTTGTGTTGGTCGAACTCGTGGATGGTGACGATATGCGCGTGGCGGAGCTTGGCGATGATCTGTGCCTCTCGCTTAAAGCGAGCCAGGAAGTTCGGGTCTTCCTTGAAGGCCTGGTGCATGACTTTGATCGCCACATCGCGGTCCAGGTTGGCGTCAAAGGCCCGGTAGACGGTCGCCATTCCCCCCTGGCCGAGTTGTTCGGTAATGCGGTAGCGTCCTACATTTTCGCCAATTGAGAAGCTCATAGCTTTGTCCCGTTACGGTAAGGTCCCTGTCTTACTATACGCGTGAAGTCCCCCGCCGTTGCTGCAGAGATGACATGGGTTTTTGCGAGCTTATAAACGGCTCCCACCCGGCTATTATAGTGGAAGAACTGCTACCGCAACAAGATCCGGTTGTAACCAACCTGTACAATCACGGCGGGAGGGGTTGGTGGTCCGCCAACCCCTCGTGGATGCTTGTTGTCTGCCAGAGTTGGTAGCAGCGTTAGCGATCCTGTAATGCGGCGACACCTGGCAATTCCTTACCTTCCAGCAGCTCCAGACTGGCCCCGCCGCCCGTGGAGATGTGGGTCATCTGGTTGGTCAGGTTGGCCTGCGCGACTGCCGCTGCCGAATCGCCGCCGCCAATGATCGTGGTGGCTCCGCGGGCGGTGATTTCGCCGAGCAGGGCCGCCATCGCGCGCGTTCCCCTGGCGAATTTCTCCATCTCGAACACGCCCATCGGGCCGTTCCACACGACCGTTTTGGCATCGCTCAAAGCAGCCCGGAAGGCCTCCAGTGCTTTGGGCCCGATGTCCAGAATGCGCCAGCCTGCCGGCACGCCCTTTGCCGGGTCGATCACCTGGGTCTGGGCGTTGTTGTCGAAGGCGTCGGCGATCACCACATCCACCGGGAGCAGCAGCCTGTCGCCACTCTTGGCCAGTAGATCGCTGGCCGTTGGCACGGCATCCTCTTCAACCAGCGAGTCGGCCACTTCATACCCCTGGGCTTTGAAGAAGGTGTTCGCCATGCCGCCCCCGATCAGCAGCCTGTCTACTTGACCCAGCAGCGCTTCGATCACGCCGATCTTATCGGAGACCTTGGCGCCGCCCAGGATGGCCACGAAGGGGTGCTGCGGGCTGCTGATGGCGGAAGCCAGGTAGGTCAGCTCCTTTTCCATCAGAAAGCCGCCAACCGCCGGCAGGTACTCGGTCACGCCGGCGGTGGAGGCGTGGGCACGATGCGCGCTGCCAAAGGCATCATTCACGTAGATGTCGCCCAGTCTGGCCAGGCCGGCTGCGATGGTGGGATCGTTTTTGGTCTCGCCGGCATGAAAGCGCGTGTTTTCCAGCAGCAGGACGCCGCCCTCGGGCAGCGCCGACGCCGCTTCTTCCGCCAACGGACCGATGCAGTCTTCGGCGAACGCGACGTCCACGCCGAGCAGGTTGCTGAGCACCGGCACCACCGGCCGCAGCGAGAATTCCGGCTTCACCTCGCCCTTGGGGCGTCCCAAGTGCGACATCAAGATCAGCGCCCGTGGTTTTTGTTCGAGGATATATCGCAGGGTGGGGATGGCAGCCCGAACCCGCGTATCGTCTGTGACCCGATCGCCGTCCAGCGGCACGTTAAAGTCCACACGGACCAGCACACGTTTGCCGGTCAGGTCGACATCACGCACGTTTTTTTTGTCCATGATGGACTCTCTCCTTATCGAATCGGTGAATGTCACCGGCTTACAGGCAGAGGGGTGGGGTCATTGCCCCACCCCTGGTTTTTCTTGCCGATATGCTGTTCAGCAGCGTTAGGTGCAGATTACAGGCTCTTGCCCATCTTGGCGGCTAGCTCGACCGTCCGCACCGAGTAACCCCACTCGTTGTCGTACCAGGACAGCAGCTTGAGCATATTGTCATTGTACACGGCGGTGAATTCCGCATCGACGATGCTGGAGCGCGGATCGCCCTTCAGGTCGGAGGACACCAGCGGTTCCTCGGAGAAGCCCAGGATGCCCTTCAGCGGGCCTTCGGCAGCAGCCTTGAACGCCGCATGCACCTCTTCCGTGGTCGAATTCTTCGACAGCTGGAAGACGCCGTCCACCAGCGACACGGTCGAAGTTGGAACGCGCACGGCCATACCGTCGAACTTGCCTTTCAAGTCAGGGATGACCAGGGCTACCGCCTTGGCAGCGCCGGTCGAGGTCGGGATCATGTTCATGGCGGCGGCGCGGGCGCGGCGCAGGTCGCTGTGCGGCAGGTCCTGGAGGCGCTGGTCACTGGTATAGGCGTGGATCGTGGTGATCACGCCCTTCTCGATGCCCACCAGGTCGTTGATAACCTTGGCCGCGGGGGCCAGGCAGTTGGTCGTGCAGGAGGCATTGGAGACGATGTGGTGCTTGGCCGGGTCGTAGGCATCATCATTGACGCCGAGGACGACGGTCAGGTCGATCTCACCTTTGGCCGGGGCGGAAACGATGACCTTCTTCGCGCCGGCATCGATGTGCGGCTGGGCCTTCTCATTGTTGCGGAAGAAGCCCGTGCTCTCGATGACCACGTCGACGCCCAGGTCGGCCCAGGGCAGTTTGCCGGGTTCGCGCTCGGAGAGGCCTTTGACGGTCTTGCCGTTGACGATGATGTCGCTGCCGCTGACTTCCACGCTGCCTTTGAATCGACCGTAGTTGGTGTCGTGACGGAGCAGGTGGGCCATGGTGGCGACATCGCCCAGATCGTTAAAAGCGACGACTTCCACGTCGTTAGCGTAGCTCTCGGTGACGATGCGCATAACCTGACGACCGATACGGCCAAAGCCGTTGATGGCGATACGAGTTGCCATGGTGTATTTCTTCCTTTCATCTTGAAAAGTAAGCGTCCTGGGGAAACACGAGCCGCCCAGAACGATTGGAACCAATCAATCCAAACATCAGGCGATCTCTTGTGCGAGGCCGGCCTGGTAGTTGGCGTAACACGTTTGCAGCACCCGGGCTAGTTTAACAGAATCATGTCGCCAGGGATATTGATAATCCGTTAAATCGGCGTAAATCAATTGGTACTGCTTTGTGATGTCATGTCCTTCGGCTGCCGGCATCACGTAGCGCGTTTGTGGCCCGGCATTTTCCGTTGGGAAGTGATTGTTGGCAATGACGATTTGAAAGAGCTGCGGCCCGACATGCCGTTCGATGGCCTGAACATGGTCGGCCACGTCATAGCCGTCAGTCTCACCCGGCTGAGTCGCCACATTGCAGATGTAAATACAAATAGCCTTGCTGGCCCGTATGGCATCGGTGATGCCGCTCACCAGCAGGGTTGGCAAGATACTGGTATACAGGCTGCCGGGACCGATGGCGACTACCTGGGCGCCCAGCAGTGCCTGGAGACTCCTGGGGTAGGGACGAGCGTTTGATGGGCTGAGGGACACCCGCTCGATATGCCCGCCCGCCCGCGTGATCTCGCTCTCGCCGGTGATCGCCTGTAGCCCTGGCGCGCCGGGACGCTGGACTTCGCCCATCAAGGTGATATCGTCCAGGGTAGCCGGCAGGACGCTACCCTGCACGGCGAGCACGCGTTCCGTTTCCAGCAGGGCGTGTTCCATGCTGCCGGTGATGTCCGACAGGGCCGTCAAAAACAGGTTGCCGAAGCTGTGCCCGCCCAGGTCGCCCGTGCTGAATCGGTATTGAAAGAGCTGCGTCATCAGGTCTTCGTCGTCGGCCAGCGCGGCGATGTTGTTCCGCAAATCACCGGGCGGCAAGATACCCAGGTCCTGCCGCAGGCGACCGGAGCTGCCGCCGTCATCGGCCACGGTGACAATCGCTGTCAGGTTGCTGGTCAGGCGTTTTAACCCTCGTAAAACGATGGGCAGACCGGTGCCGCCGCCAATGACGACCACCTTCGGCCCCTTTTTGCGCTGGTTGTAGCTGTAAATGGTATCGATGACCGGTTTCGCCTGGTTCGCCCGGTACGGCGCCAGGAGGGAGTGGTTCAGTTTGTACAGGCCGACTACCAGTAGGGTCATTCCAGTACCGCCAGCGATGACGATTCGCAGCCAGACCGGTAAGGGGCGCAGCAGCAGAAAATAAAGGTAGTCGGGTAGTTGTTCGGTGCGGTACACTTCAACGATAATCTGGGCAATGCCGACGCTAAGGATCGTCACGCCGGCCAGTACCAGCAGCAGCCAGCGTTTGACCCCCAGGCCGGGGGTCAACCATCTTAAGTAGGACAGACCTTTTTTATTGCTCATCGGTTAGCCGCATGGATGCCCTCTGTCAATAAACCACAGGGGAGATTACCATGCCGCGGGGGGGGCTGTCAAAGCCTGCCCTGCTGATTTTTGACCTGATTTGGCCTGCTTAATGACAGATGTTAACACGCCGGGCTTGACGTCTGGCTTGACCGTGTTACAACTCTTTGAGGAAGGTTCTCTTAGAAAGGACAACGATTCGATGGCTAACTTCGATTTGATGCGCCGCCTGACCAACCGGACCGGCGGTAAAATCCTCTTGCTGGTGATGGACGGGCTGGGTGGGCTGCCACGCGAGCAGGGCGGCCTGACCGAACTGGAAGCAGCCCATACCCCGAACATGGATCGGCTGGCAAAAGAAGGATGTCTCGGCGGCACCATCCCTATCGTGAGGGGTGTCGCGCCCGGCAGTGGCCCGGCGCACCTGGCGCTGTTTGGCTACGACCCGATCCACTACGAAGTGGGGCGGGGTGTGCTTTCCGCGTTTGGCGTCGGTCTCCATACCGGGCCGGTGGATGTGGCTGCGCGCGGCAACTTTGCCACGGTTGATGCTGATGGATTGATCACCGACCGGCGCGCCGGTCGTATCCCCACCGAAGTCGGGGCTGAGATGGTGGCCCTGCTCAAGAACGTGCAGGTCGATGGAGTAGAGGTCGAAGTCGAGGTCGTCAAAGAGTACCGGTTCGTGATCGTGCTGCGCGGCGAAGGGTTGAACGGCGCGATCTCAGACACCGATCCGCAGGCGACCGGCGTGGCCCCGCTGCCGGCCAATGCGCTTAAGCCCGAAGCCGAGCATACCGCTGCCCTGGTCAACCAATGGATCACCAAAGCAAAGGAAGCGCTCAAAGACCAGCACCCGGCCAACATGCTGACCTTGCGCGGCTTTGCCATGGACCCCAACCTGCCTAAATTCGCCGATGTGTACAAGCTGAAGTCGGCCTGTGTGGCCGTTTATCCGATGTATAAGGGTGTGAGCAAGCTGGTCGGGATGGACATCATCGAAACGGATGCCCATGATACGACCGCCGACGAGTTCCGCCACGTGGCACGGGTCTGGAATGATTACGATTTTATCTTCTGCCACATCAAGTATACGGACAGCCGCGGCGAAGATGGCGATTTCGATGCCAAGGTTAAAGTTATCGAGGAAGTGGATGAAGCGCTGCCTCTGCTGCTTGACCTGAATCCGGCGGTCCTGGTGATCACGGGCGATCATTCCACGCCCGCCACCTATAAGGCCCATAGCTGGCATCCAGTGCCGACTTTGCTGTGGGCACCCGGTACCCATATGACCGACCGGGCTGAAGCGTTTGGCGAGCGTGAATGTATGGTTGGCGCGCTGGGCCAGTTCCCGGCGACCGATCTGATGCCGTTGGCGCTGGCCCATGCCCGGCGTCTTGAGAAGTTCGGCGCTTAACCGCCGGGATTGTCCGGTTGTGCTTCGATGGCGGCAGTATCCGCGGATGCCGCCGTTTTGGCATCCGCAGATGCTGCCGTTTTGGCCTGCCGGTCCCATGCCCAGGCTATGCCCATCAAGATGATCTCCGCGCCAACGGTCAGGCCGCCAATGGTGAGCGCCGCATCAAACCAGAAGCGTTCTGGAAAAAGGCGGATCAGGGTATCGGAGTATTCAAAGCGCCAGGTACCGCTTTCAAAAAAAAGCCGGTGAAATCCCCCGAAGAAAGTATTCCAGTTCAGCGCTACGACGGTAACCAGGACCACGACGGTCGCAATCGTGATCGTGCCACCGTATATCAGACTGCGTCGCAAAATGGGTCTTCCGTCGGGTTTCTGGCTAAGCCACAGGAATGCCCCTGCCAACACAATCCCCAGCAGCGTGTGCCAGCCGAAGGCCGTCTGGGCGACGGCTTTCACGTCGGCCATGTGACGCAGTTCGCGCGCGTTGTACATGGGGCGGCCATCGGGGAAGGTCAGGTCGCCCAGGTAGTCAATGCCGCGGTCGTTGAGCAGGTAACGCACGGCGTAAGGAGCGTATTCGCGCCGGTCATCCTGGCTGAAGCCAAACGGATCGGCGGGGAAGTCCGCCTTGCCATACTCGATCTGGAGGTAGGCGTCCGTGGCCAGCAGGCGGGTGCTGCCGACCAGCATCCAGATGGGCACGGCCAACACCAGCAGCCAGCCGATAGCCGTGTTGAGTCTGCGTGCCAGCCTGGTTTCGGTTGAAGATGGTTCGGTTTGCATGCGGTGGTCGTCTTTCTGCGGGCGGCGGTGTTAGCTGAGCATCCACAAAACCAATAGAAACACGGGCATCCAGACCAGTCGGAGGGCCATCGGGCGGCTGGCTTGCACCAAACCGCAGAGGGCCAGCGCCAGCAGCAGCAGCGAGAAGATCATGAATGTTGCCGTCGTTCCGGCGGCCGGCAGCAGGAAGAGCACCGGCGCCAGCGATCCGATCGCGCTGCCCACTGTGGACACGGCATTAATGCGACCGGCCACGGTTCCACCTTCGCTCACGCTCGTCAGCACCACGCGAATGGCAAACGGCGATACGCAGCCCAGCAGGGTGATGGGCACCGTGAACAGCAGGAAAATGGTGAGAGCGGTTGCAGCACTGAGCGGTAGTCCACTGTCGGCAATGACTGGTAGAACCAGCCGCGCCAGGAATGGCGCCAGCCCGCTCGAGAAGGCCCCCCAGGCCACAATTTGATAGAACCGCCGGAGGGTGGGGGAGCGGTCGGCCAGATAACCGCCGATAAAATACCCGGCTGCCAGATAAACCAGGATCAGGCCGATGATATTGGCCCACACGATGTTGCTGGTGCCAAATGTCGCGCCCAGCAAGCGCGCTGCTGAAAGCTCTACGGCCAGCGTGGTCATCCCGCCAACCAGTACCGCCAGCATGAGCAGCCGTCGGCTGAACGTGCTCTGCGGATCAGTCATCCACTGCGATTTCTGACAGTGTAGCTAACGCCCGCCGGGCATACACTACCACCTGGTAGAAGGCATGTTCCTGGCCGAGTGCGACCGCCTGTTTCCAATGCTGCTGCGCTTCCGTCATATTGCCTTCTCTAAAAGCCAGCGATCCCAGGCTGAGCAGCAGGCCGGCCTGGTTCAGGGGATCGTTGATGCTGCTTTCGTACAGGGCCAGGCTTTCCGTAAAGTATTGGCGGGCAGCCGGCAGGTCGTTTTCTTTGAGGGCGATATCGCCAAAGCTGCGGAGCACATCGGCGATGCCGCGCTGCCGGTTTTTATGCTGGTAAATCTCCAGCAGGTTTTCATTAAGTGCCTTGGCGTGCTCGAAGTAACCCAGGCCGGCGTCGATGCGCGCCAACAGCGTGACGGCCAGGTAATACTCCTCAGTGTGGTTGGTAGCCAGTTCCACAGCTTGGGCGGCATGTTCGCGCGCTTCCTCGGCGGGGGCGGTTTCATCGCTCCACAACAGCGTGGCCAGCGTATAGTGAGCGGCCGTCCGGCTGGGCTGGTGAAACACATCCTGGGCCTTGGTCACGGCTTCACGGGCGATATCCTGCGCTTCTGGAATACTGCCGCGGGCGGCGGCATCGTTGGCCCGGTGGATCAGGCGGGCTATCTGGGCATTGATCGGCTGGGTCATGGAAAACTCCGGTTCTATAGTTAGTGGAGTCGTTGGCTCAACACGGCCGTCAGGTTGTCGCCCTGCCGTACGACATAAGTTGGCACACCAAACGTTGCCAGCCGGGCCTGGGTCTCCAGAGTATCTTTAATGCCGCCAAAACTAGACGGGTCCAGCAGGATGGCGACGATGCGGACACCACGTCGCGAGAGCACGTGAGCCTGCCGCACCCACTGCTCTGACTGGTCGGCGGTGATGATGATCAGGGTTGTGCCGCGTCCCAGGTACTCGGTATCGATGTTGAGCATGTGGCTCATGTCAAAATCGCTTGTGCCCTTCACCACGGCCAGCAGTTCGAGCAGTTGATGAAGCTGGCGTTGGCTGCGGTCGGCCTGCAGGATTTCTCGCTGCGGGCCGTAGGTTACGAAGCCCAGGTTCCGGCCTTTATCCAGGTAGAATTTGGCGATCGAGCCGGCAATCACGACGCCATACTCTTCGGTAGAAGCCGGTAATCGCAGGTTTGTGCCGGGGATTAGATTGTAGTTTTTACTCAGGTTCAGGTTGCGCGCATCCGGCCGTTCTACCAGCGACTGCGCCGAGAGATCGAGACAAATCCAGACGTCGGCCAGCGGATCCAGCTCGAATTCCTTGACCAGCAGCCGGTTCTTGCGGGCCGTGCTGCGCCAGTGAATGCGGTTGAAGCTGTCCCCAGGCGCATACTCGCGAACGCCGGCTGCGTTGGTGGTCACGAAATGGGCGCGCCGCCGCTGGGCATCACCACCGGATAGTAACCCGCTCGGTATCGCGAAGTCATGCAGCGGGATGGTAGCAGGGTAGACCACGATCCGGGAGGTGGCGGCGATATAGCGCTTAAAAGCGTACAGGCCGAAGGGGTCTCCGCTGGTAATCGTGATCGGGCCAAGCTGGTATTCACCGCGCAGGCTGCACACCGTCTGCGTATCCCAGGCATAACTCGCGCGTGGCATCATGTTCGGCACGACCTGGCTGGCGCGGTGACCGGGCATCGTTGAGTGGTCGCGCACCTCCAGCCAGAGCTTGGGCAGAATGCTTCTGTTGTGGATGACAAATGCCTCCTCAAATAGCTGTCCTACCTGGGCGCGGCGGGTACGCGTCGACCGCCTGATCCGGACCCAGGAGACGCTGACCCAGGTCCATACCAACGCAATTAGCAGCAGCCCACCCAGGACATAGGCCACGTTAAACATCAGGGTTCGGCCGCTCAGCAGCCCGACCACCAGTGAGAGGATTAGCAGGATGTAGATGGTATTGCGTCTATTGCTCATGATAGCTTGTGGACTAACGCGGAGCGCCGATAGTGGCACCTGGAACCGGAACGCCGTTGAGAATTTCGCGGATGATGGTTTGCGACGAGATATCCTTGATGCGGGCTGCCGGCCCGAGAATGATCCGGTGGGCCAGCGCTACTTCGGCCAGGTTTTTGACGTCATCGGGCAGCACGTAGTCGCGTCCCACACTGGCAGCCAGCGCCTGCGATGTCCGGTACAAGGCCAGCGCCCCGCGCGGGCTGGCACCCAGGTAAACGTCCGGGTGGCGTCGCGTGGCGGTCACCAGGTCGATGATGTAGCGTTTGATTTCCGGGGCCAGGTATACGTTCCGTACAGCTCGCTGCGCATCGAGCAATTCCTGCACGCTGATCACCTGTTGGAGGTGGATCACCGGGTGTTGGTATTGCTGCGAGTCCAGCATTGCCAGCTCTTCCTGCGGGCTGGGGTAACCCAGCTCGATACGTACGATGAAGCGGTCGAGTTGGGCCTCTGGCAGTGGAAAGGTGCCTTCATATTCGATGGGATTCTGGGTTGCCAGCACCAGGAACGGCGGTCCCAGCAGGTGCGTGGTGCCGTCGACAGTGATCTGGTGCTCTTCCATGGCTTCCAGGAGAGCGGACTGGGTCTTCGGTGTGGCCCGGTTGATTTCATCCGCCAGGATGATCTGGGCCACGATTGGGCCTTCTTTGAATTCGAACTCCAGTGTTTTTTGGTTGTATACCGAAACGCCCGTGACATCGGTCGGCAGCATATCCGGCGTAAACTGAATACGGCTGAAGCGGCAGCCGATTGAGCGCGACAGCGCCCGGGCCAGCATCGTTTTTCCCACACCCGGCACGTCTTCAATGAGAATATGCCCCTCGCACAATAAGCCGATAACGGTAAGCCGGATTTCATTACGTTTGCCGATAATGACCGTGCTGACATTATTGATGATCTGTTCTGCGATGCTCTGCACGATGGTCATGCAGAATACTCCTTCAGTAGCTAAACTCAACACGCTGATAAAGGCGTGTTATGGTACAGGTATCTGGCGGTTACTGTAGCATATATTGGCGCATGTGGCGATAAATGTTCGCCCGACGTCTCCCGGACGGGGGCCTGAGGGTTTGTTGACTTGCCCTGTGGCTTGTGCTATCATGCAGTCGTTCTCACTTTTTGGGGGCACAATATCTTTATCCTTACCTGAGAAAACCTCATCACATGGGTGGCAGGTAGGCATTCTTTAGCGCTTATATTTGCTTCCAGGGGTTACTTGAGAAGACGAAAGGAGCGGTATCCATGGCGAAATCGCGGACCGAGTTAATGGTTGATCTACTGCGCGATTTGCAGTCAAGCACGCCTGATATTGAAGCCTCCGCTGTGGTGAGTGTTGACGGGTTGATTATTGCCTCTGCCTTGCCGCAGGGTATTGAAGAAGATCGTGTGTCGGCGATGTCGGCTGCCATGATTTCGCTGGGTGAACGTATTGCCGGTGAACTGGGCCGGGGTGAGTTGGATCAGGTCTATATCCGGGGTGAGAAGGGTTTTGTCATTCTCATGTCGGTTGGTGAAGAGGCCGTCCTGACCTCTTTGATCCGGGAAAATGCCCGGTTAGGCTTGATCTTCCTGGATATGAAACGCGCGGCCAATGATTTGGAGAAGCTGGTCTGACCGGCAGGCGCGCCTGACGAGGGCGTGGGTC
>DAOUEM010000245.1:0-5620 GCA_034430555.1 Anaerolineae bacterium
GCTGGTGGCTTACCAGTGAGCGCGTATGCCAGCGACAAAAAGGCCTGCCTCCTGTGCCCGATGTGGCGGCGATTCACTGCGTACTTTCGGCGCAGGCTGATCAAAGCCCAGGAGAAGCCGTGTGGGGGAACAACGAACAGCAGCTCCTGGTTGAAATTCCGGATAACCTCAACCAGCTGAAGCGCACACAACCGGATGTTGCCCTGCAGTGGCGGTTGAAGACCCGTATCGTTTTTACCACGCTTTTTGCACAAGGGTACACGGTTGTCGACTTTGTTTCGGGGATAAAGAATAAACACCGTCGAAACTGGTACGTGCTGAAAGCGGGTGTTTAAGAATTTGTCTGAAACAGGCACATAAGGATTTCCATGGCCCGTCTCTTTCACTAAGAATCTGGTATTTAAGTCGCATTATTTTGGAAAGGAGCAGACCATCGACAGTACCAACGCCCAGCTCATAAGTTGCCAATACAATTCCCTAGAAATCTAGGAGGAGTGATATGGAACGCCAAAGAATGATGTTAATCGCAGCCGTCGTGGTGGTGGCAATCGTGGTGGTGGCAGTCGTATTACTGGCGACGCGCCCCGCCGAGGCACCGGCGGAGGTAGATCAGCCTGCGCCGGCAGCCGTCGCCGCAGATATGCCCAACCTGGAGGGCCAGGAAGTCGCAGTCGCGGTTGAAAATGGTTACCCGCCGTTTAACTATGTCGACGAGGAATCGGGAGAGCCTGTCGGTTGGGACTACGATGTGTGGGTAGAAATCTGCGCCCGCATCAACTGTGTCCCAGTGATGGAAGAGTGGGCCTGGGATGGTATCTTCGAGGCCGCCGCCGCGGGCGAGTATGACGTGGCCGCCGACGGTATCACCATTACCGAAGAACGGGCCGAAGTCGTCGCCTTCTCAGACCCCTACATCGAATACGGGCAGGCACTACTGGCCACTGCTGAAGAAGATCGTTTTACCGATTCAGCCAGCTTTGCCGCTAACGAGGACCTGCGTGTAGCCGTGCAGCAGGGCACGACCAACGAACTGGCCGCCATCGGGCTGGTGGGCGAAAACCGCGTCGACAGCTACGAGGACTTCGGCGTGTCCGTGCAGGCCCTGCTCAGCGGTGACGCCGACGCCGTCGTCATCGACAACGTGGCCGGCATCGGCTTCATCACCAACAATCCTGGCGAGCTCAAGTTCGTGGGCGAACCCTTTACCAGCGAACTACTGGGTTTTGTCTTCCAGCTGGAATCGGACCTGGTCGAGCCGGTTAATGCCGCGCTCTGGTCCATGCGCCACGATGGAACGCTGGCCGCTTTGTATGATAAGTGGTTCGATCCTGAAGGCGAAGCAGAACCGCTGCCTGACCTGGAAGGCGCGGAAGTCAGGGTCGCCGTAGAAAATGCCTACCCGCCATTTAACTATATCGACGAAGAGACAGGAGAGCCAGTCGGCTGGGACTACGATGCCTGGGTAGAAATATGTATCCGCCTGAACTGCGTACCCATCATGGAAGAATGGGCCTGGGATGGTATCTTCGAGGCCGCCGCCGCGGGCGAGTATGACGTGGCCGCCGACGGCATCACCATTACCGAAGAACGGGCCGAAGTCGTCGCCTTCTCAGACCCCTACATCGAATACGGCCAGACTCTGCTGGCGACGGCTGACGAGGACCGCTTCACCGATTCAGCCAGCTTTGCCGCTAATGAGGACCTGCGTATTGCCGTTCAGCAGGGCACGACCAACGAACTGGCCGCCATCGGGCTGGTGGGCGAAGACCGCGTCGACAGCTACGAGGACTTCGGCGTATCCGTGCAGTCGCTGCTCAGCGGTGACGCCGACGCCGTCGTCATCGACAACGTGGCCGGCATCGGCTTCATCACCAACAATCCTGGCGAGCTCAAGTTCGTGGGCGAGCCCTTTACCAGCGAACTGCTGGGTTTTGTCTTCCAGCTGGAATCGGACCTGGTCGAGCCGGTTAATGCCGCGCTGGCGGCCATGCGCGTCGATGGCACGCTGGGGATTCTTTACAGCCGCTGGTTCGAACCGGAATAAGCCTGGCGGGGTAGGGCGGTCGTATTTGACAGATTGTCGGAGGGGCAGGCAGGTCGTCCTGCTCCTCCCTTAATATCCGGTGATACAATTGGAGAGGCTCAGTGGATAACCAAATTACCAGACGGCAAACCGATGAACCCGGCGCCATCAATCGCCTTTTACGCTCGGCAACCGATCCGCGTGGTTATTGGGCCTATGGGGTCCTGATCATAGGCGTATTGATCATTGAAGCAATTCTCTTCCAGCCTGAATCTGGATACCGGGAGGCATTCGAATTCATCTGGCCAGGCGTGCAGATGACCGCCTTGTTGACCATCACTTCTTTTTCACTGGCGCTGTTCATCGGGCTGTTTATGGGCCTGGCCCGTGTATCCTCCAACAGGATTCTGTACAACATCTCAACGTTTTATATTGAGACAATTCGTGGCGTGCCCATCCTGGTGCAGTTATTATACGTCTCGTTTATCGTATTTCCGGCCATGATTGATGGCTTCAACAAGGTAGGAATTGCTATCTCAATCCGGGATATCGAGATGCAGGTTCGTGTGATCCTGGGCCTGGGCCTGGCCTACGGCGCGTTTGAAGCCGAGGTGTTCCGGGCCGGCATCGAATCGATTGATAGAGGACAGATGGAAGCAGCCCGATCGCTGGGCATGACCTACGTACAGGCCATGCGCTACGTAATCCTACCCCAGGCAGTCCGGCGCGTGCTCCCTCCGCTGGGCAATGATTTTGTGGCCATGCTCAAGGATACATCACTGGCGTCGGCCCTGGCCGTCGGCGAACTCACCCACCTGAGCCGGCAGCACCGCAACCGTACCTTTACCACGTTTCAACCCCTAAACGTTGCTGCTTTTTTGTATCTCTCGATGACGCTGCTCCTCACACGCGTCGTCCGTTACCTGGAACGGAGGCTTTCGACCAATGAGTGATCGCCAGGCTCCCAGTGATGACATCATCATCCTGGAACACATTTACAAGTCATTTGGCGATATCGAGGCCGTCCGCGGCGTCAGCCTGCGCATCGCACGCGGTGAAGTCATCGTCATCATTGGCCCGAGTGGTTCCGGAAAAAGCACGCTTTTACGCTGCATCAACCACCTGGAAGCCATCGACAGCGGTGATATCTGGATTGACGGCATGCATTTGACGCATCGACAAACCGATATCAACAAGGTGCGCGAAGAGATCGGGATGGTTTTCCAGTTGTTTAACCTGTTCCCAAACTACACAGCATTACAGAACGTGATGCTGGCTCAGAGAGTAGTGCGTAAGCGGAGCGCGGCAGAGGCAGAACGCATCGCCCGTGAAAACCTGGAAAAAGTCGGCATCCCGGAAAAGGCAGACAGTTTCCCGGCGCAGTTATCCGGCGGTCAGCAGCAGCGTGTGGCGATCGCACGCGCCCTGGCGATGAACCCCAAAATCATGATGTTTGATGAACCGACCTCCGCCCTGGATCCCGAGATGATCAAAGAAGTACTGGACGTGATGCTGGCCCTGGTCAGCGAAGGCATGACGATGGCCGTCGTCACTCACGAGATGGGTTTCGCGCGTGCCGCCGCCGATCGGATCGTCTTTATGGATTTTGGCGAGGTCATCGAAGAAGCCCCGCCGGAAAAACTGTTTTCAGCGCCGGAACACGAACGCACCCGGCAGTTCTTGAGCCGGATTCTGACGCACTAGCATCCGGTCATATCGGTTTACTACCTGTGCGATATGGATGCCGTTTGGGGGTCAGGGTTACCTTAAGACGGACCCGATACGTCGCAGCCTCAATGTGTTGAGCATGTGTTAGATATCGATAATGCCTACTTGCGATAAGTTGCGATAAGTTTGGGTTATCTGACCTTTGCCGAACGGTTGTGCCGATAACTTCAGGGGAAACGAATTCATAGCCTGAATAGTGATGAAGGGCATCGCCAAGCGCCCCGGGATACAAAAATCAGGGCAGGGGGCTTTAGAGGGAGCAGCATCCAGAGATATACGGCTTACAGGCGTAAACGCAATCGCGTAAATCCTTACAGCCAGTGAGCACGGCTTGATGACGGGAAAAAACGAAATAAGAACCGGCAGCGTGTCTCACGGAAAGGCAAAAAAAGCTTGTCAGGCATAGAAAGAGGCGTATAATGGACCCGTTCTTATTTCGTATAAGGTCAAGAATGCAAAACAGTGAGGGCTTAATGGCGTCACAATTGTATCTGTCTTTTATGCCAACTTAGTCACTCGTGGCTTTTGTACCATCCCTCTGATTCTCTCCCTTGAACCGACGTAACCGTTGTTCATGGGCCTTATGTCCAGCCGCAACTGGGTCCATATTTTCGAATGCCAGGGCTAGCAGCGCTTTTGCCGCTGGATCATTGGACGACCAACTCGCTGCAGTAAACACCTTGAGCCGCTGCCTGTCTTCCTGATAGACGGTGGTCCGTTGTTTCTTTTTGCCATCACCATGATTTTTAGGACTCATATTAGCAATCCCCACACACTCTAGTCTACTAACCGTGTAGCACGGAATGTATTACAAATACAAAGTATACAGGTTCAGTACACATCTGGCGGTGCGCGCAATTCGGCATCCAGCTCACCAATATAGTGCAGCGTGGTTTTGATATCCGCATGGCCCAAATTCAACCGGATGGCGTTCAGGTCCATGCCAGCCTCGTACAACCGACAGGCGTAGGTGCGCCGCAGGTCGTGAGGGCGTACAGAAATGGTCTGGGCGTCATTTTCGATGGGGTAGTCGGCCAGGATTCGCTGCACCTGGCGCTCTGATAAACCGTATTTCCTGATGGTCTTGTAG
This sequence comes from Anaerolineae bacterium, assembly GCA_034430555.1. GTDB lineage: Bacteria > Chloroflexota > Anaerolineae > Aggregatilineales > Ch27 > DAOTXK01. The sequence goes on from DAOUEM010000245.1 coordinate 4,842, forward strand.
CCCTTGTAGAACCCGCGAAAAGCGTAACCCTTTTTGAGGTCCCATTCCTGGAGATAGCGCTCCACATCGCCCAGGTAGTATTCCATGCCCCCGTAGGGCACCATGCGGGCTTTCGCGCCTTTGCCTTCTCGCACCCGCAGCGACGGGATACCCTGCCAGGTCTCATAAAGGTCCGACACCCGGACGTTTACCAGCTCTCCCTCACGAATGCCTGTAGCCAGGAATAGGGCGATGATCGCCATATCCCGGCGACCTTTCGGCTCGGACACATCTATCGACTGGAACAGAGCTTCGACTTGTCCGGTCGTCAATCGACGATCCAGGCTGTCGGGCTGATCCTGGACCTCGACCACACGAACAGAGGCAGCTCGCGGGGTAATCGCGTTCTCGATCCGCTGCACCAGCTCGTTCACAAGCGCCTGGCGTTCAACAAAGTCGAGATTGGCCGGCGTCTGCTGGAAAAACAGGTCACGGTCGCGTATGAGGTCTTTGTAACGCATACGGACGGTGGACAGGTGTGCCCGAACACTATTGGATGAAAGTCCCTGGAGCAGCAGGTAATCACGATAGGCAGCCAGGTCAGGCGCAGCGAACCAGCGTCCGCCGGTGGCCGTCAGCCAGGTCGAAAACTTGTTCAGCCGGTGGAGCTGGTCACGTGTGCCTTCGTCGGGCAGCAGTATCCAGCTGTTATCGTCGCTTGGCAGGATTGCTCGGGTCATTATTCTAATTCTGAAATAAGTTGCGCTAGACGTGCCATGGCATCAGTCAGTGCTGCACGA
>DAOUEM010000246.1:0-4822 GCA_034430555.1 Anaerolineae bacterium
CTCGTTGACTTCATACAAACAGATGGTTTCCATCGGGGGGCGGACCTTGGTCAGGTGCGCCTGTTGACGGTGTAAGATGCAGGTTAATAGTCGGGTTATCGACGGCTGTGGGCGCACCGCTCGCAGCCGTTTTTGATTCAGGTGAGGAAATGACATCATGCATATCATCAATCTGGACCGTATCACCGTCAATTACGCCGGGCGCGAGGTCTTCCACGACTTAAGCTGGGCTATTGACGACCGTGCTCGCACCGGCCTGGTGGGGCCCAGCGGGGTTGGCAAGTCGACCATACTGAAGGTCATCGTGGGCCAGGTCGTGCCGGATGCTGGCGCGGCGGTCGTGGCACGTGGGGTCACGGTCGGCTACCTGCCGCAGGACGTGACGCTGACTCCGGGCCGTACCCTGATCGCGGAGGCGACCCTGCTGCCGCCGGAGCTGGCCCACCTGGAAGAGTCGCTGGCCGCCGTCGAGGAGCGCCTGGCCGACCCGGATGTGTATAACGACGAGGGTAAGCTCACCCGCACCCTGGATCGTCAGGCGCGTCTGCTGGAAGCCTATGAGGCAGCTGGCGGTCCCCGCTTCGAGAGCAAAGTACGCGAACTGCTCAGTCACCTGGGCTTTGGGCCGGGCGACTACGAGCTGCCGGCGGAAGCGCTCAGCGGCGGCCAGAAGAAGCTGGTCGCCCTGGCCCGGCTGGCCGCCGAGGAACCGTCCATCCTGCTGCTAGACGAGCCGGACAATCACCTGGACGTGGCCGCCAAGCGCCGCCTGGAATCGTTCATCCGGGGTTATCCGGGCGCGGTGGTGATCGTTTCTCATGACCGCTATCTGCTGGATGAAGTGGCAACCTCTATCGCCGAGCTGGAAGCCGGCCGCCTGACGCTTTATCCCGGCAATTACTCCGCTTACGCCGACGAGCGCGAACTGCGCCGCCTGCGCCAGGCGCAGCAGTACGTGACCCAGCAGAAGGAGATCGCCCACATCGAGGCCGCTATCGCCCGCTTTGAGCACTGGGCGCATGTCTATGACAGTGAAAAATTCGCGCGCAAGGCCCGCAACCATCAACGGCGGCTGGATCGCATGGCCGCACGGGGCGAGATCATCGAGCGTTTGCAGGAACAGCGCACCATGGACATCCAGCTCAACGGCTGGCGCGGCAGTAAAAAGGCGCTGGAGATCACCGGGCTGGCGGTGACCTTCGACGATAACTTGCTGTTTGCGGACCTCGACTTGCTCCTGCGCCACGGTGAGCGCGTGGGCCTGGTCGGGCCGAACGGGGTCGGCAAATCGGTGCTGTTTAAGCTGATCCTGGGTGAATTGCAGCCGCTGGATGGTATGATCAAAGTCGGCCCCAGCACCCAGATCGGCTACTACGCCCAGGAGCACCAGACGCTCGACGCCTGGCTGGACCGTCCGCCGCTGGAACTGATCCGTGAAGTCAGGCCGATGAGCGAGGGCGCGGGGGTAACCTTCCTGCTCAAGTTCCTGTTCACCTACGCGCAGGTCCGCCAGCCGATTCGTACGATGAGCGGCGGGGAGCGCAGTCGTTTGCAACTGGCCATCCTGATGTTGCAGCAGCCGAACCTGCTGCTGTTGGACGAGCCGACCAACAACCTGGACATCCCCTCGGTAGAGGTGCTGGAGAGCACGCTCGACGAGTTCGTGGGATCGATCCTGGTGATCTCGCACGACCGCTATTTCCTGGATCGCGTGGTGGATCGCATCGTGGTCATGGAGACCGATGACCTGGTCAGCTACGAAGGCGGTTATACTGAGTACCTGGAAGCCACCACGACTTCGGCGGCGCGCAGCCGGTTATGATCGGGCGATGGTTGGCGAGTCGACGGCTGGATTCGCTACAATGACTCGGTCTCATGCAGTGTTCGTCAACTAGACTAGGGGGAACCATCATGGCGAAGAAGATTTTACTGGCTTATGCGACTATGTCCGGGTCCACGGCTGAAGTGGCGCAGGCCATCGCCGAGGCCATCGGCAAGGGTGGGGCAGCGGTAGATGTCAGGCCGTTAGCCGCCATCGACGAGGTGAGCGGTTATGACGCGGTGATCGTGGGCGGCCCCATGATCCTGGGGTGGCACCGCGCGGCGAAACAATTTGTCGCCCGGCACGCCGCCGCTTTGAGCCAGGTGCCGGTCGCCCTGTTTATCACCTGCGTCGAGCTGACGGATACCGGCGCGGAACAAATCAGCGGGGTGCCGGTGTATCATGACCCGAATCTCGGCGAACCGCCCAAAACGCCGGGCAGGCTGAGCTTCAAGGAAAAGATGACCAGCGTTGAAGGTTACGTGAATCCGATCTTGCAGGCCGCGCCGGGCGTCAAGCCGGTAGGGGTCGGCATCTTCGCCGGCAAGGTCGACTACGCCGTGTTAGGGCTGCTGTCGAAGCTGTTCGTGCGGATTGTCATTCGCGCTAAGGCGGGCGACTTCCGCAACTGGGAGTCGATTCGTAGTTGGGCGGCGGAGGTCGGCGCCAAGCTGACCTAGCAGGCATCGTTATCGCCGGGTTGATCAACCGCGATCGCCGGCGAGTGTCAGAAGTTCAGCCTGTGCCCGATCTGCGTGATTTCTCGCTGGGATAATTGGGCTTTGTCTTCTCACTGATGTCGAAGGCGGCGGGTCATCACGATGGCCCGCCGCTTTTACGTCCGGCTGTCCCCGATGCCCGGTGCCGTGCTATGATGGAGCGGTGTGCCGGTACCGGGTGTTGGAGGCGGGAAGTGGAACTGTTCATTTCGTATGCGCATGCTGACGAAGTCCGGGTACGGCAGATCGTGGACATTTTACGTGCAGCCGGGCACGAGCCGTGGTTCGACGAGTGGCTGCTGCCGGGCCAGGATTGGCAGGATGCGCTGACGGACGCGATCGACAGCTGTGAGGCGCTGCTGTACGCGCTCTCCCGCGAGTCCATCCGCTCCGAATACTGCCAGTGGGAGTTTGGTACGGCGGTCGAGATGGGCAAGCCGATCATCCCGGTGCTGCTGGAAGAAGAAGCGACGCTGCCCGGCCTGCTCAGCCGCTACCAGTACGCCGACTTTACCCGCGAAGCGGCGGCCAACCCCTTCGGGTATGCGCTGTCGGTGGCGCGGCTGGTCGGTGGGTTGGGCAAGTTCGGCGTGACGATTGCGCCGGAAGACCTGCCGGAAAAAGCGACCATTACACCGCATACAATGGCATCCGGCATGATCCGGGCTTGCGGTTACGATCCCGATACGCACATCCTGGAGTTATGCTTTCCTGATGACCGCGTGTACCAGTATGACGAGGTCCCGGTCGGCATCTACCAGGGCCTGAGCAGCACGCCTTCGCCCGGCCGCTACTTCAACCAGTATATCAAGGGCCAGTTCCGTTACCGCAGGATCAAGTGACCAGGATAGGCCGTTTCCCAGGACGAACCCGGCTGCTGGCGGCGGTCCTGCTGGCGATCGGGCTGGCCGTCGCCTGGTGGGTGGTTGCGTTGCGCTTCGAGGCGGCGACTGGCGTCGTGATCTGGGCGGACCAGCGGTACACCTTCACCCAGGCCCGCGACCACCTGGCCGATCCCTATCCCGACCTGGCCTTCCCCTACGTGCCCTGGACCGTGGTCTTGCTCGCGCCGGTCGGGCTGCTGCCGTACCAATGGTCCGTGCTGGCCCAGTTAGTGGTGTATTTTGTGCTGCTGGCGGCGCTGGTCCGGAAGTTTGGCGGCGGCCTGGGAACGCTGCTGCTGGTGCTGCTCTCGCCCCTGGCCTTTGATACGGCCCTGGAACCCAACCTGGAATGGCTGGTGGTTTTGGGCCTGCTGGTGCCGCGCGCCTGGAGCGGGCCGCTGCTGCTGGTCAAGCCGCAGGTGGCGCTGGGCTACGGCTTGAGTTTCCGCCGTCAGGAGGTGGTCGCTGCCGTGGTCGTGATGCTGGCGGTAACGGCGGTTTCGCTGGTGGTATGGCCGGGCTGGCCGTCCCATATGCTGGCCGATATCCAGGTCAATACGTTGGGCGGTTGGGGATCGCGCATCAATATCGCCTTATCGGAATTGCTGCCGAGGCCGCTCTCCTGGGCGATTGGCCTGTGGCTGGCCTGGCGCGCCGTCCGTCGCCAGGATGCCATTCTGGGTGTGCTGGCCTGGTTATTTTTTGTACCTTACGCCACCATTTACGGCTATATGCCGGCTTATGCGCTGCTGGCGGTGCGCTGGCCGGGCTGGGTCCTGGTGATCAGCCTGACGCTGTGGGCGCTGTACGCCGGGTGGGTGCTGCCGTTCCTGGCTGGGTGATCCCGGAAACCTGAAAACCTCATAAAAAAACCGGGCCTGCCGTGCTGCCAGCGGCCGAGCCTGGTGTAAAATGGGAACGGTATCTGTTGGGCGGGAGTGAATAGGGATGCTTTTGCGTGCGAGGGTGATAGGGCTGGTCCTGGCGACGGTGATCGCGGGCGGGTGGCTGCCGGGGCCGGTGCTGGCCCAGGGCGACCCGATTTCGATCACCGCCACGCTGACGGCCATCGCACCGGAATACGAGGTGCTGGTCCGTACGTTGGCCGGCGTCCCGGCGACTTTCATGCTTACCAGCCTGGATTTTGACGCCGTGCTGACGCTGACCGACGACGTCGGGCAGGAGGTCGCTGCCAATGACGACCATGACTCCGCCATTCGGCTGCCCAACCGCACCGACGCCGCGCTGACCGTCACGCCGACCGCGTCCATGCTGCTGGTCGTGCACGTGCGCAGCTTCCGCTTGGCCGAAGCCGGCAGCTTCACCCTGACGTTGCAGGGCGTCCAGGTGATTGAAGAGAACCCGGTCAGCCTGGAGCAAAACGCCAGCGGTAACGT
>DAOUEM010000247.1:0-6850 GCA_034430555.1 Anaerolineae bacterium
TGGCCATCCGCAAGGGCTGGGCCTGGTCTGTACCGATGAATAACTCATGCCCTATCACGAAACAGGGACGCACAGGAGGCACACCACACGCTGCCAGCAGATGCTGATCGTCGCTTCCGCTGAGCCTTCCGTCGCCATCTGCCTGCTCCTTTATTGCTCTGTTTGGCGTTGAAAATCTCCTTTAGTTTACCCTGTCGATCTGTCCCACCAATTCTGACACGGAACAGGTAGCGGTCCGCCTGCTCTTGGTAGGCCTGTTTGGCCAGGTTGAGGTGGACCTGCATGGCCAGCAGGTCTAGGCCCTGCCTGAATACGGCATCATAAAGGGCGAGTAGTTCCTCGCGCAGGAAGCGAATCTCGTCCGACTCCAGTGGGACATTGTGCTCCAGATACATGGTCAGGATACGGTCGCGGATTTCAGCGAGGCGTGTGTAAGCCTGAGTGACCACGATTTCTACCTGGACAATATCCCGGTAGAACTGCTCTAGCTCCTCATCCGACATGGTCGAGATGTTTTCGGCGGCAAGGGGTAAGCACTGGGCAAATTCCCGCGGCCCCTCCAGTGGGACGAGCATGGAATCAAAGTGCAGGTCCAGGGTCAGGTTTTCGAAAAGCCGGTTGATGATCTGCGCGGCAGCGCGGGCCTGAAGCTGCCGGGTGATGATGTTGCCGTACTGGACGTCAAAGTAGGCGATCCATTGGTCCAGCTAACTCCAAGGACTGGCCGGTACCAACGACGGCAGCCGGATCACGAGACCGCTGAATAACCCCGTTTCCGGTGGATATCGCATGCTGCTGAACCACATGAGTCAGCTCGTGGGCCAGCAAACGCTGTCCCTTCTGAGTCCCTGGCCGATAGTGACCCGCGCGAAAATAAATGTGGGAATCGCTGGTAAACGCCTGCGCGCCGAACCGGTGGCCCAGCTCATCGGATCACGCATCATCATGCACGCGGACACGGCCAAAGTCCTGGTTGAAGCGCGTCTCGTAATAGGCGCGTGTCGCCAGGGGGAGCGCCTGACCGCCGGCTTCCATCGTCTGCAACCGGTTACGATCGGATGGGGGCAGGTTCGTTTCGTTGGTGCGAAGCCCTGGCCGGCTGCCGATGGTTGTGTGATGTACTGAGGAGTCATCGGCGCTGCTCACGCGCGCAGCTATCTGGTCGGCTTCCTGCTCGTGCGGATCAGAGGGCGCGTCAAACGCCGATTTGAGTTGTATGCCGTCCCCTGCGGCCAAGGTTTGCAGTGATCCCTGTAAAAAAAGGAGGACGCCAGCTTCGCTGCCTGCGCCATCACCGGGGGACGGTTTGGCCTTTTTCGCGCCGGCCTCCGGCTGGTGTTTGTTGCTGTTTTTCTTCTGGGTGGAAAACTCCATCAACCAACCTGTCCAATAATCCGATAGGATGATTCCGGCAACGATGCTTTTTACAGAGCCATTATACTTCTGGTCGACGGTTTTAGACAAACATGGTCTTAATCATAAAATGGATGGCTGTGTCGTGCGGCAGAGGCCTGGGGCAGTGGGCATGGGCCAATTGACCCATACCAATCAGGTTGGCGCGGTGGGTTTCCGCCGTGCGGGGACTGATGGACAGCAGTTCGGCGATGGCCGCGTTTCTGTGCCCTTCCAGGATGAGCTGAAACACATCACGCTCGCGGTTGGTGGGGGTGCTGAAGGTATCCAGCTCCCGCTTCTTTTAATCCGACCGGTGCTTGTCCATGATACGCCGGGCCATACTATCGTCGGCTGACAACGCAGCCTGCACCTTGCAGATCGCCGCGACGGCGTCATCCACGCCTTGCCGCCCCGCACGGAAGACTTCCTCGCTCAACCAGACGGCCTCGCCCTCGCTGGCGCGCTCAGCCTCCGGCAGCGACATCTGGTCAAACGCAAACCGTTCCGGGAACGCGTTGGGCACCGGCAGTCTGGATAACCCGGGCTGGAACAGGTCGTAGCGATGCATGGCCGGGTAGCCCTGATCGCAGGGTATGCCTTCCTCGCTCAAGGCAGCGCAGACCACGGCGTGATCGGCCCCAAAGCGGGCCGGATCGATGGCAAAGATATAACGATAAAACGACCGCGTCGTATGGCGTGGGTCCCGCCTGAGCACCCTCACACCGGGGATTTCACTGAGGGCTTCGTCCATATAAGCCGCGGCTTCTTCGCGCTGACGGGCCTGCTCCGGGAAACGCTCGAGGTTCACGCTGGCCAGGGCGGCATGAAGCTCACTCATGCGGTAGTTGCTGCCCATCGTCACCAGCGTGCTGGCCGGATCGTGCGGTCGTCCACAGTCCATGACGCTCGTCGCTTTGAAAGCCAGTTCCTCGGTGCGGCAAATCAGGATGCCCCCTTCACCGGCGGTCAGAATCTTGGAGGACTGCATACTGAACGAGCCGAAATGCCCGATCGTGCCCGCCCCCTGCCGCCGCCATTTTGCACCGTGCGCATGGGCGCAGTCCTCGATCACGACCAGGTTGTGCTGCCCGGCCAGCGCCATGATCGCGTCCATGTCCGCCATCTGCGCGCCGAGATGCACGGGGATGATCGCCCTGGTCTTATCGGTGATGGCCGCTCCGACCGCCTGCGGGTCGATGCAGTAGGTCTCCGGGTCGACGTCCACGAGCACCGGGATTGCACCGGCAGCCATCGGGGCAGCCGCCGTCGCCTGGAAGGTGTAGGCCGGGACGATGACCTCGTCGCCCCAACCAATGTCCGCCGCCCGCAAGGCGACTTCCATGGTTACCGTACCGTTAGCCATGGCGACGGCGTAGTCGCCCCCCTGCATCTCCATAAAGCGGCTGAGGAAGGCCCGCGTCTGGGGCCCGGGATAGGGAAAGCCGCCCCAATTCCCAGACCGTACGGTGTCCGTCACCGCCTCGACGTCACGCTCATCAAACACAGGCCACGCAGGGTAAGGGTCTTTGCGTACAGGGGCTCCCCCCAGAATCGCCAGTTCAGGCATGTTATGCTCCTTGACAACCGTCGCGCACGAACACAGGGCACTGTACCAGACGTGCGGCCGTCCGTTCCAGTCTTTGGTCACGTCCGGCAGAGGATAAACGACGCGACCCAGGCTGGCCAAAAAACATCTGGCACTCCTCATAACCAGCGCGGATCGCACCCGGAGTGCCAGACGAAGGCGTGTCACCTTCACTGATGTCGGCGTGACAGCTACAACGAAAACAATGAATCGACCTTGACACATTCTCCGGTCTCAAGCGATTGATTGGCGGCAATACCCAGCAAGATGGAGGCCGCCCCGTCGACATGAGAGGCTGCCCTGTGGTAGGGGTCGGGTGGGGGTGATACCGCGAACAACTGCTCGAGCAGCAGGGGGTCGGCACCGCCATGGCCTCCCTGGCTGGCAGGGATTTCCGCCTCGTAGGGCTGGCCAAACATGGGAAAGACAGTCAGCCGCGTTTGCTTGAAAGACCCTTTGCTGGCTTCGACTTTGGCGCCTGCCGCCTGCCCGCCAATCAGCGACACATTTTCCACCACTTCCAGCTCAATGCGGCCCTTGGTACCGGTGACGGACACGCGCAGCCCTTCCCAGGGACTGTAGGCGACCAGGCAGTATGATAGTAGAACCCCGTTCCGGTAACGGGCGGTGACGGCCATGGTGTCTTCGATGGTGATCGGCTCCCCGAATACGTTACGGTCACGGATATAACCGCTGTCAGCTTCGGCAGCCAGATACAACCCGGTAAGGGCGGGATTCTGGTCCAGGAACAAGGCAAACGGATCGTCGCTGGCCGCTGGCTCGCCGGTGTACCGTTCGTAGGGATAGTGCTCGCCCCTGGCTGCGGCATTGGCTTTGCCGTAGAACTTCAGGTCTCCCAGGGCGAACACCTCCTGGGGATACGAGCCGATCCACCAGTTCACCAGGTCAAAGTGATGGGTGGCTTTGTGGACCAGCAGCCCGCCGGAATTCTGCTTCTCGCGGTGCCAGCGGCGGAAATAATCCGCGCCGTGAGAAGTATCCAGCAGCCAGGAGAAATCGACCAACAAAGGCTGACCGACTGCCCCTTCCCGGATGAGTTGATAAAACTGGGTATAGGCGGGCGCATAGCGGTAGTTAAACGTCACACGCAGCGACTTACCAGTGCGGTCGATCGCATCGAAGATCGCCCGGGCCTTGGACGCGTCGGTGGTCATCGGTTTTTCCGTGATGACGTCACACCCCAATTCCATCGCCCGGCAAATATAGCGGTGATGCGTGGCATCGACCGTGGTCACGATCACCACGTCCGGGTTGGTCTCTGTGATCATCTGGTCGAACTGGTCGGCGTGATAGGTCGGCAGAGGGTCCAGCCCATATTCATCCTGGATCACCTGGTTATACCAGTCCATGCGCGTCTGGCTGAGATCACAGAAACCCACCAGGCTGGCGGATTCCCGGTAAGAGCCGGCCACCGCCTTGACGTACATCCCGGCGCGTCCGCCCGTGCCTACGATGGCGTAGCGTGTTTTTTGACTCATGGGTTTTCCTTCCTGAGTGATCCGTGCAATCCTGTTCGCCCCACCACAGGGGGTCAGGAAGTAGTATACCGGTGAGGATCGGTTCGGTAAACAACTTGAACCGGACGCACGCTGAAGCCTGAGATCAGTCTGGACATTTTAGGCTGCGGTAAAAGGCAATCCCAACAGGTGAAACAGCTTACGAATTGTGCAGCGGCTGCGCAGATAATGGCCATACGCCAACCCGCGCCGCATCTCGTCCTCGCTCAAGCCAAGCTGCGAGCCGGTCGTCGGCGCATCGACCTGGACCAGCAGCGCCGCTACCTCGGCAGCGGGTGGCACGGATGCGGCAATTTCTTGCACGGCATCCCAGGAGTCCAGGACCCGGTCCTTAAGATGCGCGAAGTCTGCCGCGGTCATTTCCAGGAAGGCCGCTTGCCCCGCGATCACGGCGTCGGCAGCCGGCCCGTAAGCCGCGCGAATGGCGGCGATCTGCTGGGCGCGGTCGGGCAGGTCCGCTGCGCGTACAATATCCTCGACGGCGGCGCGGCTGAGCGCGCGCAGGCGTTCGTACAAACCGGCGACAAAGACGGTGGCGACGCCAACTTTGGCGCCGTGCAGAATAGCGGGCCGTCCCTCGCGAAGCAGCATCATCTCCCAGTAGTGCGAGCAGTGATGCTCCGCCCCTGAGGCCGGGTTGGAACTGCCAAAGGCCAGTATGACCAATCCTGATTCGAACAGCCCATCGATGAGGCGGCGGATGCCGGTTTCGTCCGCCCGCGCGATGTCGTCGGCAGCTCCCAGGCAAGCATCGAGGCCCTGGCGGGCGCGTTGGGCGATGCCTTCGTCGTAAGGCTCATCCCACAACAGGTGACCCAGCTTCCAGTCGGCCAGGGAGGTGATCTTACCCACCATGTCGCCAAAACCAGCGGCGATCAGGCGGTGCGGGGCGGCCTGCAGGGTCGGCAGGTCGGCGAAGACGGCCAGCGGCGGCTGACAGATCAGCGTTTGTTTGATGCCACCCAGGACCAGCGGCGCGCCAATCGAGGTAAAGCCGTCCACCGAGGGCGCGGTCGGCAGGGCGATAAACGGGTTGTGGGTGCGGTGGCTGACAAAGCGAGTGATATCCGTGACCGTGCCGGAGCCAACCGCCAGAAAGGTATGCGCGACCGGCGGCGCACCTACCAGCACCTGCCCCAGAGTTCGTTCGTCGGCGATGATTTCCGCCCCCTGCAGCACCAACGTCGTTACGTCATCCCCGCGCGCACGAAGGGCAGCTTCGACCCGCTCGCCCAGAGCCTGGTAGGTGTTCTCGTCCGCGACGAGGGTGAAGCGATGGCGGTCCTGCCGGGCGGTAACCGTCAGCAGTTCGGCGACGGCATCCTGCCCGATGTAGATGGGATCGATTTCCGGCATAGGTGTATTCCTTCGGATATGGGTACCAGCATGATCACTTTCTGACGTGGCGTGTCAGCCCGTGCATGATGTCTTTCAACTGCGAATATGTCCGCCGGTACTGGTCAAAGTAAAACTGATAGGCAGCATGGCGCCTGGCGTCGGGCTGAATGACTCCCTCGACGCGGACCATATGCTGGGCGGCTGTGGCGATATCGGGATGAGCGCCCACTCCCACAGCCGCCAGCACTGCCGATCCCAGCAGCGAGGCTTCTCGCTCATGGGTGGTGAATAACGGTTTGCCCAGCACATCGGCGTAGATTTGCATGAAGGTGGGACTTCGGGTCGCACCCCCGCAGGCAATGATGCGGCTGATCGTCCCGCCCTGGGCCTCGAAGGTCTCCACGATGTCGCGCATCCCGTAGGCGATGCCTTCCATCAACGCCCGGAAGACGTGGCCGCGGCCGGTTTGCAGGGATAACCCCAGCATGGTCCCTCGCGCCAGGGCATCGGTATGAGGCGTGCGGTTGCCCTGGAAGTAATCCAGTACGATCAGCCCTTCAGCGCCGAGGGGCACTTCGGCGGCTTCGGCGTCCAGCAGTTGATAGATCGATACCCCCTGCCGGGCTGCGGTGGCCTCCAGCCCGCCGGCAAATTCACGCCTGAACCAGTTGAGAATTGAGCCGGCGGAGACCTGCCCACCCTCGAAGATATTCAGGCCCGGGATCACGGCGTCCGGATAACTGCCAAACATGCCAGGCCGGTGGAATTCCTCAGCGGAGTGTCCGACCAGGACGTTGGACGACCCCATGATCACCCCCAGGTCGCCCGGACTGACGACGCCCAGGCCCAGCAGCGCGACAAAGGCATCGCCGCCGCCCATCATTACCGGGATACCGGCGGGCAAACCCAGCTCGGCAGCGACAGCCGGCAGCAGTCCTCCCACGACCTCGCCCAGGGGCAGCACCTCGCCCGGCAGCCGGTCAGGGAGGTCATC
>DAOUEM010000248.1:0-3637 GCA_034430555.1 Anaerolineae bacterium
CGCGCGGCTACGGCATCTTTGTGGACAGCCTTTCGCCGATCACGTTTGATATGGCCGCCGGCAATCACTCAATCTTCAGCCTGATCGTCCCTGAAGACACGCTGGATTATTATGTGATCGTGGGGCCGGAACTGAAATCGGTCATCTCCCGTTACGCCAGCCTGGTCAGCTATCCCATCCTGCCGCCCAAGTGGTCCTTTGGCCTGTGGATGTCGTCGGGCTTCGAGGCGGACAGCGCCGAAGCCGTGGTCGAACGCGCCGTGCAAATGCGCCGCAAAAAGATCCCGTGCGACGTGCTGCACCTGGACTGCTTCTGGCAGAAACACGGCCGCTGGTCGGACATGCAATGGGACCTGGACGTTTTTCCGGACCCCGAGGGTCTGCTCAAACAGGTCAAGGAGCAGGGTTACCGGGTTTGCCTGTGGATCAATTCTTACATTGGCATCGAAAGCCCGTTTTTTGAGGAAGGCAAAAACCAGGGCTACTTCCTCAAGACGGCCGACGGCGAGACCTGGGTCGGCACCCTGTGGGGTGATTATCACCCGGCCGTCGCCATTGTCGACGTGACCAACCCGGAGGCCGTCAAGTGGTACGGAGATCTGCTGCGGCCATCGCTGCGGATGGGCGCAGACGTCTACAAGACCGACTTTGGGGAGGGCGTCCCGGCGGAAACGGTCGCCTATAACGGCATGACCGGCGCGGAGCTTCATAACTGGTATCCGCTGATTTACAACGACCTGGTGGCAGAAGTCACCCGGCAAGAAACCGGCGGGTCGGGCTTGGTCTGGGGACGAAGCACCTATGCGGGCGGTCAGCGGCACGCCGCGCAGTGGGGCGGGGATCCGAACTCCACCTTTACGGGCATGGCTTCCACCCTGCGCGGCGGTCTGAGCATGGGCGTGTGCGGGCATGCCTTCTGGAGCCATGACATCGGCGGCTTCCACCGCACGCCCACGCCGGAGTTGTTCATCCGCTGGGCGCAGTTTGGCCTATTCTCGCCCCTGTCACGCGCCCACGGCATGTCCACGCGTTTGCCCTGGGATTACGGTGAAGAAGCGGAGCGCATCTTCCGCGAGTATGTGCGGCTGCGTTATAAACTGATGCCGTACATCTATAGCTATGCCGTCACCGCCCACCAGACCAGCCTGCCCCTGCTGCGGGCGATGGTGCTGGAATTCCCGGATGACCCCAACACCTACACGATGGACCTGCAATACATGTTCGGGGAAGCGCTGATGGTCGCGCCGATCTACAACGACAATGGCCGGCGCCCGGTCTACTTCCCGGCAGGGCGCTGGGTCGACTACTGGACGCACGACATCATCGAGGGGCCGACCACGATCTCGGTTGAAGCCCCGCTCGATCGTTTGCCGCTCTACGCGCGCGTCAATGCCCTGATCCCAACCATCGAACCGCCGAGTTACCTGACCGAAGAACCTTTCGACATGGTCACTTTCGACGGCTACCTGATTGACGGCGGGTTCTTCGTGCTGTACGATACCGACGGCGAGACCACGCTCTCGGCTTCATTTGTCGGCTCCCAGCTCAACATCCAGACGGAAGGGGCCAAGCGTCACCTGGGGCTCCGACTGCTGCCGCTGCCTGGACGTCCCAAGGTCGACGCGGTACGCCTCAACGGCAGAGCGATGAGCCGGGTGGGTTCGATGACCATCTGCCCGGATTGCGCAGCTGGCTGGGCGCGCGACGAAGACGGCACCGTGTGGGTGATGATCGCCCGGGCGTAAAAACCGATCACCAGCGCCCGTCCGCCGATCCGGCTGGCGGACACCCGGCCAGCCGGCCGGCCACGACCAGAGGAGGGAACACGGCATGAACAGCCGCGAACGCGTCCTGAAAGCCATCAAACACGAGGAGCCGGATCGCGTGCCGATCGATTTAGGCGGCTCCATCGTGAGCAGTATCATGGCTGGGGCACTCGTACGCCTGCGCCGCCACCTGGGCCTGGAAGGTCCGGTCAGGGTCTATGATGTGTTTCAGATGCTGGGCGAAGTGACCCAGGACCTGGTGGAATGCCTGGCATTGGACCTGCTCCCGGTGGAGCCGGAAGCGATCTTCTTCGAGCATTTGCCCAACCGCGCTTACAAACCGTGGACTCTCTTCGACGGCACGGCAGTGCACATGCCAGGTACGTTCGAGGTGACGGTAGCGCCGGAAGGCGACTGGTTGATGCACGAGGACAACGATCCAGCTAAGCCGGTCATCGCCCGCATGCCGAAGGATGGCTTTTACTTCGACCAACTGTCCATCACCGGCTGGGACTGGGACTACCAACCGCCCGACCTGGACGAACTCCGCACCAGCAACTGGCGGCGGCTTGACGACGAAACACTCCGCTACCTGCAAGAAAAAGCAGCCATGCTGCGCCGCACGACCGATAAAGCGCTGGTCCTGACCAACTGGGGCGAGGCTGTGCTGGGTCCGCCCCAGGTGGGTTCCGTGGCGGAATGGCTGGTGCTGCTGGCGACGGCGCCCACCTATGTCCAGGAGCTCATGGACCTCGGCACGGAAATCGCGCTGGACAACCTCAAGCGTTATGGGGAGGCGCTGGGCGATACCATCGACATCATCCACCTGGATGGCTATGACTACGGCGCGCAAAAGAGCGAGATGTTTTCACCGGCCATGTTCGAGCGCTACCACGAACCGTGCTACCGGGTGCAGTGCGCGTGGATTCACGCCAATACTCCCTGGAAAGTGGCCAAACATTGCTGCGGCAGCATCCCCAACCTGATCGAGCCGATGATCCGGGCGGGTATCGACATCCTCAACCCCGTGCAAACGACCGCCGAAGCGATGGATCCCCGCTGGCTGAAAGAGACCTTTGGCGACCGTCTGACGTTCTGGGGCGGTGGGGTGGATACCCAGCGCGTGTTATCGTTTGGCACGCCGCAAGACGTGTACGCCGACGTGGCGGAACGGGTGCGTATCTTTGCGCCGGGCGGGGGCTTCATCTGGAATTCGATCCACAACATCCAGTACGACGTGCCACCTGAAAATATCATGGCGGCCTTCCAGGCCGTGCGCGAGGTGGGCCGCTACCCGGTGGACTGACCATGGAAATCGGCGGTGCAATCCAGAGAAGGCGACAGCCACCGGCTGACTTCTCAAGACATGTGGCAGGCAGCGAACCGGCCAGCATCCCGGGCGCTGCCTGCTTGCTCATCCGGCGAGAAATTACCCAAAACTGATACTTTGGTGCCATGCCTTGCGCGCATATTCAGGGTATGTTGCAGGTGCCCAGACAAGATGTCACCGTTAATCCATGAACAGTATCTCGCCGATCGTGGCTTGCCATCAAACAACCCCATCTATTTGTGACCCTACCGGTCTTCTTCACAGGTCCATATCGCACCTCTATCTCTTGATTCTTACGTCCTGGCTTTGCCCGGATGACCGGTGTTGGGCGCTGGCTCCGGCGTCCTACAAATTCTCATGCCGAGTCATGGGCGATGCCTGGGCAAAGGCGTACCATCCCACCCGCAGTATTCTCAATAAAAATGCGACTCCGTGATAAAGTTGAAAGCATGACCCAACAACTCAATCACAGGAGCCGCATCAATGGACACTGTAACACAGCTACAGGTCGCTTGGGAACTGAAAAAGGCCGGCCACAGCG
>DAOUEM010000249.1:0-5401 GCA_034430555.1 Anaerolineae bacterium
ATTTGCCGCCGTCCCCCCAGACCTGCCCGCCAAAACCGGCCCGACCGTGCTCGGCGTCGGCGTGAACAAAGCGCGCAAGGGATTCCACGTGCTGGTGGAGGCCATGGCCCTGGTCCGGCAGGAGGTGCCCGACGCGGCCTGCGTGATCCTCGGCAGCGACTCAGACGCCGCTTACCGGGCCAGGCTGGAGTCGCTCATCGCCGCCC
The DNA here is from genome assembly GCA_034430555.1 of Anaerolineae bacterium. GTDB lineage: Bacteria > Chloroflexota > Anaerolineae > Aggregatilineales > Ch27 > DAOTXK01. The sequence continues at coordinate 207 of DAOUEM010000249.1, forward strand.
ACGACCTGGGCGATCATGTCCGGGTGCTGGGGCGCGTGCCGGACGAGACGCTGCTCGGCTGGTACCATACCGCGGACGTGTTCGCGCTACCGGCCATTAACGTGGATGGCAAATTCGAGGGCTTCGGGCTGGTTTACCTGGAGGCCGGGGCGGCGGGCCTGCCTGTCATCGGCACCACCGGCTGCGGCGCGGAAGACGCCGTCGACGACGGCGAGACCGGCCTGCTCGTCCCGCAGAACGACCCGGCGGCGCTGGCGGCGGCCATTGTCCGGCTGCTGGGCGACTCCGGCCTGCGGGATCGTTTGGGGCAGGCCGGGCGGCGTAAAGCGGCGGCCAACAGTTGGGCGCATGTCGCCGCTGCCGTGCGCGATGCCTATGTGGAAGCGCTGGGCGATCCAGGCGCGCCCTGATCATTTTGCCGATACACACAGGAGAGTCCGCTTTATGAGTGATACAACCGCTGCCTGGCGGGCGGCCCTCAACGACGAGGCCGATCCCCGCCACAAGATCGCCTGGGCCTTGTTCCCGGCGGTCAAATCGATGGACCGGGCGGCGCGCCGCCTGGCCGATCAGCAGGAAACCGTGCTCGGTTACCTCTACCAGGTGCTGGACGAACCGGCGCTCTACGAGGAAACCGCGCTGGGCAAGGGGCAGGCCCCCCTCAATGCCATGAAGCTGCTCGGTCACTGGGGGGTGGTGGAGGCCGCGCCCCGCTTGCTGGCCATCCTCGACGAGCGGGAATGGACCACCGACGCCCACGACGCGGCCCTGTCCGCCCTTTCGGCGCTGGGCCCGCCGATCATCGAGCAGGTGCTGGCCTTCGCCGGGTCGGCCCGGCTGACGACCGAGGGCAGCCTCGCCGCCGTGCTGGCTGCCCTCGGCGAGGGAGACGCGCGGGCCTTCGCCTGGGTGAAGGACGCCCTGACCCGTCAGCAAACCGACCTGGACATCGTCTACATGGCCCGCATGCTGCTGGACATCGACCGGGCGGCGGCAGTCCCCTTCCTCAAACAGCGCCTGAAAGAACAATCCTACAGCGAGCAGGCCCGCGCCGGGATCAAAAGCGCCATCGACGGGCCGCCATCCCGCCGCCCGCGTCCGGCCCGCGCCCGCCGCCGCTGATCTGACAGGAGAAACCCTATGGATGACCCGACTGCCGTCTGGCGCGAAGCGCTCAAGGACGACTCGCACCCACGTTACAAGCTGGCCTGGGCCATCTTCCCGGAGACGATGAACGTGTCTCGCGCCGCCCGCCGCCTGGAAGCGGACAAAGACGTCCATATCCCGCTGCTGCTGGAAATTCTGGAGACCGGGGATCTGTACGATGAGGATTCGCTGGGCGAGGGCTACGCGCCGATTCACGCCGTGGACCTGCTGGGCGAGTGGCGCGCCGTCGAGGCCGTGCCGCACCTGATCCGCATCCTGGCCGACGAAACGTGGGAGGCTGTCGTCTACGACTGCGCCACCCAGGCCCTGCGCAACATCGGACCGGCGGCGCTGGACGCCGTGCTGGCCTTTGCCGAAACGGTCGAGCCTGACAAGCACATCACCGTGGCCGACATCCTGGAAGCTATCGGCCAGGGCGATGAACGCGCTTACGCCTGGGTCGAGGCGCGGCTGGCCGATATGCCGGACAAGGACAGCCTCGATTTCGCTTTCCTGGTAGAAACGCTGCTCTCCTTGGATGCGGAGCGGGCCAGGCCCACCGTGGAGGCCCTGCTGCGGCGGGGACGTTTTAGCAAGCTTGTCCGGCAGGAAATCACCAATTCGCTGCGTAAATATAGCTGATCGGCTGCTCGTTTTTTGCCGGGTTTCCCGGTGCTGACCGTGCCATCGGCTTGAAGCAACACGCCGCTGCCTGTTGGATGGTTGACATCCCCCGGTCGAACGGGCTATCCTCTGCCCTCATTGAACCATCATGCCGGGAACAGGGGGACATTATCGCGGCGGCGGCTGCTTTCAGGCGGATTCACGCCGGTTCAAGGAGACGTTCTTGCCAACTGGTAAAATGCACGACAACGAAGTCGACATCGATGCAATTCTCGTGCGCCGGCTGCTCGCGGCCCAGTTCCCGCAGTGGGCAGACCTCCCCCTCGCACCGGTCCGCTCCGCCGGGACCGACAACGCGCTTTACCGGCTTGGCGATGATAAGGTTGTGCGGCTGCCCCGCATCCCAGGGGCTACCAGGCAGGTGGACAAAGAACAGCGCTGGCTGCCGAAACTCGCCCCGCTCCTCCCGCTGGCCATCCCTGCCCCACTTGCGAAAGGGACGCCGGGCGAGGGCTATCCTTGGCCTTGGTCCATCTACCGATGGCTCGAGGGCGAAAACGCGACCCTCGACCGAATCGCCGATCCAGCCCAGGCGGCAACCGACCTGGCGATGTTTATCGCCGCCTTGCAGCGGATCGATCCCACCGGCGGGCCGATCCCTGGGCCGCCCAACTCCTCCCGCGGCGTGCCCCTGGCCCAACTCGATGCGGGGGCCCGTGTCGCGCTGGCCGAACTGCACGACATGATCGACACCGACGCGGCAGCCGCTGCCTGGGAAGCAGCCCTCCGCACGCCCGCCTGGGACGGGCCGCCCGTCTGGCTGCACGGCGACCTGCAGTCCGGCAACCTGCTGGCTCAAGGGGGGCGGCTTTGCGCGGTCATCGACTTTGGCTGCCTTGGCGTGGGCGATCCGGCCTGTGACCTGCAGCCCGCCTGGAATCTGTTTAGCGGCGAAGCTCGGCACGCCGACGAAGCTCGGCACGCCGACGAAGCTCGGCGCACTTTCCGCGCGGCGCTGGCCGTCGACGAGGCGACCTGGGCGCGGGGCCGTGGCTGGGCGCTGTGGTTCGGCCTGGTCGCGCTTCCCTACTATAAGATCACCAATCCCGTGCTGGCCGGCATCGCCCGGCGCGCCATCGAAGCAGTCCTGGCCGATCACCAGCGCGGCGCTTGACACAGATCGAGGCTTCCAGTTGACATCCCCCGGTCGAACGGGCTATCCTCTGCCCTCATTGAACCATCATGCCGGGAACAGGGGAATTCGCTTTGAGAGGTATCATCGCGGCGGGCAGCCGCCAGACCGCCGAAGCCGGGGCCGCTATCTTGCGAGGGGGCGGCAATGCCGTCGACGCGGCGGTGGCGGCGACCTGGGCCGGCTTCGTGGCGGAGGCCGCTATTTCCACGCCGGGCGGGGGCGGCTTCGCCATCGTCGGCGGACCGGACCGTGACCCGCTCGTCTACGATTTTTTCTGTACTGCCCCCGGAATCGGTAGGGGTGTGCTCCCCGCCGACCTGGACTTCACGGCGCTGCCCATCGTTTTCACGGACAGCGTGGGCACTTACCACGTCGGGCGGGGCAGCACCGCCGTGCCCGGCAACCCGGCGGGATTGGCTCACCTGCTGGCCGACGCCGGTACGCTGTCCCTGGCCGATGCCCTGGGGCCGGCCATCGCCCTGGCGCGCGAGGGTTTTGTGCTGTCGGCGGCGCAGGCTTATCTCTTCCGCCTGCTGGAGGGTATTAACCGTTACACGCCCGGCCCGACGGCCATCTTCGCGCCGGGTGGACGCCTGTTGGGCGAGGGCGATCGTTTCGCCATGCCCGCCCTGGCCGAGACGCTGGATCACGTCGCCCGCGCCGGTTGGCAGACCTTTTACACCGGCGAGCTGGCCGCGGCCCTGCTGGCGGAACACGCCGCCCACGGCGGCCTGATCACCGCCGAGGACCTGGCCGCCTACCGCGTGATCCGGCGAGAGCCGCTGCGCTTCTGCTACCGGGGCCAAAACGTCGCCACCAACCCGCCGCCGTCGCTGGGCGGCATCCTGATCGCCTACGCCCTGCGCCTGCTGGCCGGCTTCGACCTGCCGGGTCGCCACTACGAGGCCGATCACGCCGCGCTGCTGGCCGAGGTCCAACGCGCCGCCAACACCGCCCGCCGCCGCGACCGTCCCGCCGATCTGCCCGATGCCGCCGCCTGGCAAGCGTGGCTGGGCGAAGAGTCAATCCGCGCCGACCGGGAAACCGTGGCCCGTTTTCTGGCGGAAGGCCCGCCCCGCCACAGCCCGGACGATCCCGGCGGGCCGAGCAGTACTACCCACGTCAGCGTGATCGACGGCGAGGGATTGGCCTGCGGCATCACCACCACGCCCGGCGAGACCGGCGGTTACACCGTCGGCCAGACCGGCCTGCTGATGAACAACATGCTGGGCGAGGAAGACCTCAACCCGGACGGCTTCCACTGCTGGCCGCCCGGATCGCGCCTGGCCTCCATGATGGCGCCAACTCTAGTTGGCGCGCCGACGCTTGTCGGCGATGCGGCGGGCTATCCGCGGTTGGTGGTAGGCAGCGGCGGCAGTAACCGCCTGCGCAGCGCCATTTTGCAGGTGCTGAGCAACGTGCTGGATTGGCAGATGCCGCTGGCCGAGGCGGTGGAAGCGCCCCGCCTGCACTTCGAGCACGATACGCTGGACCTGGAAGCAGGCTTCGACCCGGCGGCGGCGGACGTCCTGGCGGCGCGCGGGTATAATGTGAAACGCTGGAGGGCGAAAAGTTTGTATTTCGGCGGGGCGCACGTGGCCCGGCGCGGCCCGGATGGCGCGCTGACTGGCGCGGGCGATGCGCGGCGCGGCGGGCACGTGATCCAGGTGGAGTGAGAGAAGGAAGGCAGATGAACACGCATTTCCCGGGGGCACGGCTGCTGCTATTGATGCTGACGCTGGGGCTGGCCTTGGGTTCGATTCTGCCGGCGGCAGGGCAGGATGAGTCGCCGGAGGCGTCGGCCCTGCTGGACCTGCTGCGTTTCGTACCGGATGCGCCCGAAATCCGCGCCTACCTGGCTTATGGCGACGTGGCCGCCTGGCATGAAAGCTGGGGCATCGAGCGCCCGGACTCGCAGGCCGCGCTGGAACAGATGGACCGCGTCGACCGCGCCTACTGGCTGCAAATCCTCTACCGCCAGACCGCGCCGCCAGACAGCCTGGGCGTGCTGTACCTGGGCCGCGACGCCGATCACCAGCGCGACTTTTACGGCTTCAACTTCTTCGACGTGGACCGTTTTCTGGCCGCCGGGCAGCCGCCCCACTGGATCACCGTCCTCGACCTGGGGGTTGAATCCGAAGCGGTGGCGGCGGCGCTGCTCGATTCCGGTTATACGGAGACCCCGCTGGCCGGGGACGACTCGCCGGACGCCGGGACGTTGTACAGCTTC
>DAOUEM010000250.1:0-3657 GCA_034430555.1 Anaerolineae bacterium
GCCCGTGATCGCCCAGGAAGGCCAGTCCAGCCTGGCCATGATCGACCTGGACGTGCGCACCGGTCCCGGAATGCGCAATACCGTCATCGGCCGGATCGTGCGGGAGACGGGCGTCACCATCGAAGCGCGCAGCCCCGGCGACGGCTGGATGCTGATCCGGGTCGAGCAGGATGGCCTGCACGGCTGGGTCATCGCCGACGGCCTGCTGCTGGTCGACGTGGACCTGGAGTCCCTGCCCACCACCACCTCACTGGCTGCTTTGCCGTCCGCTGCCGAGGAAGCCGGCGCGGAACGGGCGGCGCGCATCACCGCCCTGAACGACTACCTGGGGTCCTTTACCGTCATGCCGACCCTCACCGAGCACGCCGCCGAAATCATCGCCCGTGGCTGGGAACTGGGCCTGAACCCGCGCCTGTTCACCACCGTCGGCGACTGCCACACCGACCATCTCAACTTCCTGCGCCCGTTTGGCGCCGGCGACTACGACCTGGGCCCCTACGCCGCCCTGCAGGAGACGCTCGATTATTTCATGATCTCGCCCCGGCCTGAGGTGGCCAACGCCTTCGTCAACCGCAGCCTGGCAGCCGCGCCCGCCTTCTCCGCCGGGGCCGTGCTGGACCCCACCTGGGCCAACCCGACCCTGTGCCAGCCTGGCGAGTCGCCGCTGGCCTGCGAGTATCGGCTGGTGCAGCCCGGAATCGCGCTCATCCTGCTGGGCACCAAGGACATCCACTATTACACCCTGGACGACTTCCGCAGCAACATCGAGCTGATCGTGGAGCAGACCCTGGAACGCGGCATTCTGCCGGTGCTGGGCACCTTCCCCATCGCCGAGTCGTATTACCTGTACGTGGAAGCGCTCGAATTTAACGCCGTGCTGGTGGAGACGGCCATCAAGTACGAGGTGCCGCTGATCAACTACTGGGTCGGGCTGTACCCGCTGCCCAATCACGGCATGCACGAAGACGCGATTCACATCCAGGAACCGGAAGACCGGAATTTCATCGCTTTCAGCGAGTCGGACCTGTACGTGGGCATGACGCGGCGCAACCTGATCACCCTGCAGGCCCTGGACCTGCTGCGGCAGACGCTGCTGCCAGGGGCAGGATAAGGCCGGCCACCACCGGTCCACCAGCCGCCGGCGTTTATTATGCGTTTCTTATGCGCCTCTCATCTGCCATTTATCTACCAATGTTATCATATTTTCGTTGAGGTTTACTGGTAGTTGATACTTTTAATTATTGTTAGCGCGAAGTATTTACTGTTATTCTTGTGTATCAGGTTTAATGGAAGTGACAACAACGGCCCCGCCAGGATTGGTGGGGCCGCTTTCGTTTGATCGGTGGGGCCGGCAGTGGCTCAGCGCCGGCTGAGGGTCAGCGTCTGCGGGCCGGCGGTTTCGACCGTCCAGGTGAGCGTCTGCGCGGCGGCATCGTAGCTGGTGGCCCCCGCGCTGACCTCGACCCGGAAGCCGTCCGGGTACTGGATACGCGGCACGTAAACGGTGGTCGGCGCGCCAACCGGCGCAGCCAGGCCGCTCTCCGCCTGGAAACGCAGCGTAAACGTGCCGGCTTCCAGGTCGAAGGACTGGGCGGTTGGCGTGCCGGCGCAGGCTACCACGTGCGGCCGGCAGAAGCCGCGCACCGCCCGCCCGCCGCTGTCCAGGTCGTCGGGGTTATCCTGCTGGTCGCGGCTGAAGATGGACAGGTCTTCCTGGTTCCACTTGTCGCCCCACTGGTTGTTGTTGTCGGCGGTGTAGTTCCACTGGGCAGTGTGCGCCAGGTGGGCGTCCATGGCGTTGTAGTAACTGTCCAGCGCCTGCACGTGCGCGGTGTAATCGCCATCGCGGTAAGCCTGCCCGCCGTCCAGGTCGTAGGCCAGCCCGAACTCCCCGATCAGGGTGGGGGCGTTGTCCAGGAAGCGGCGCGAGTTGGCCACGTGCGCGCCGATCTGGTTGATGAAGCTCTGCTGCACGGCTTCCGCCCCGTGGACCGGTTTCCGCATGCCCTCCCATGCCAGGCACACCGCCGGATCGTAATGTTTGGTGTGCAGCATCAGCACGTCGTACCAGTGGCTGGCGTTGACCACCGGGATGTCGCTGTCCCATACCAGCGGCTCCGGCGACCCCGGCTCGCCCTCGATGAACAGGATGGCGTCGGCGTCGACAGCCCGGATGGCTTCCCCGTAGCGGTAGGCGAAGGGGATCACGCAGTCCTGGAAGAAGTCCACCCCCGCGAAATAATCCTCCCGCAGCAGGACCGGCGCCCCGCCGGAGTCGACATCCCACACGCCATGCTGCCGCCAGATGTCCGCCGCCGGGTCGGCCCAGGCCGAGACGCCCTCTGGGTTGAGGGTCACGCTGCCGGCCTGGACCCGCGTCGTATCCGCCTGTTCGACCATCATCGGCACATCCCGCGGGTAGCCGGCGGCGATGCTCATCCCCTCGAAGATGGAGAACAGCGGGCCTTCATTGATGACGCGGATGGGATCGTGCAGGCTCGGTACGCCGATGAAACCCGCGCTCGGCTCGTTGAGGCTGTCGTAGCCGATCACGTGGTCGAAGCCGGCCAGGCGCTCGGCGATGGCCGTCATGCTGGCGATGAAATGCCGCTGCAGGAATCCCTGCGCGCTTTCCCCTTCGATGGTGAAGTCCGGGGCGAAGCGGTCCCCGGCGAAAAACAGGGTGAACATGGTGCCGCTGGCCAGCCGCCGGCCGTTGGTCGGCCAGATCATCTGGGTGTAAGCGGGGCCGCGCTGCTGGTGGGTGATGGCCGCCTCGGAAGCGTCGAGTTTGGTGACGTCGAAGCCGGCCAGTTCCAGCGTCCAGCCGGGCGCGCCGTCCCCGCCGGACATACGGCTCCACATGTCCTGGTGCGGGTCGATGAAGACATAAAAGCCGTACTCGCCGGCCTTCTGGGCGACCCGGTAGAGATAATCCAGGTAGGCTTCGTCGTGCTGGCCCGGCCCGGCGTGTTCGACCGCCTCCCAGGTGGTGAGCAGGCGCAGGCTGTTGAAGCCCCAGTGCCGCAGCCGGGCGTAGTGCTCGTCGGCTTCGGCCAGGGGGAAGGGCCGCCCCACGAAGGACAGCGCCCGGTGATCGCTGAAGTCGGTCGGCAGGTGGGTGGCCCCGTCCGGGGTGGCGGGCAGCTTGGTGCTGCCGTCCAGGTTGACGCCGCGCAGCAGCACGCGCCGCCCGTGCGCATCGATAAACCAGTGCTGACGGATGGATAAAGACATGGCTTCGCTCGCTGTGTGTTAAAGAGGTCAGGCCGGTTGGGGACAACCGGACGAGTCTCATTGTACCGCAAATGGGGGCGTGATGACTCGGAATGATGAAGGGATGCTCAGCCTGCTTATGCGGATCGCTCAGCCCACCCACCGGGCCAGCATACTGCCCGCCCAGACCGCCGCCAGCCCGAAGGCCAGCTGCACGCCGATGTTGGTCAGCGCGGACACGGTTTGTCCTTCTTGCAGGAAAGTGGTGGTCTCGTAGCCGAAGGTCGAAAAGGTGGTGAAGGCGCCCAGCACCCCCACGAACACCAGCGCCCGTGATTCCCCCGTAAAGATGCCGCGCGATTCCGCCATGCCGGCCAGCAGGCCGATCACCAGGCAGCCGATCACGTTGACGGCCAGGGTGCCGTAGGGGAAAGGGTGGCC
>DAOUEM010000251.1:0-7611 GCA_034430555.1 Anaerolineae bacterium
CTGGCGTTCAGTGGTGACGCCACGACGTTAGGTGCTGTCGATTCAGCGGGGACTGTCTGGTATTGGGACCTCGCGACAGGCCAGAGAAGCTTGACTCAGCAGTTAGCAGATTATCGTGACTATCGTGGTGCCCGTCCTACCTTCAACGCTGACCTGAGTGTATTAGGGTATCGTAGTGAAGGGTGGCATCCAGATATCGCGTATTTGTGGGACGTGGAAACAGAAGCGACGCTTGCTGCGCTGGAGTTGCCGCGAGGTACAAGCTGGCGTGGCGGATTCAGCTTTGGATTCGAGTCCGATCGCACGTTGGTGGCTGTTGGAAGTGAGGACGGAGAAGTGTATGTATGGGATACTGGCAGAACGACAAATGAGCCGGCAACTTTATTGGAAGCCCACACCGGTACGGTGAGTGAAATAGCGATCAGCCCGGACGGTCAACGGCTGGCTTCGTACAGCAGTCTTGACGGTACCGTGCGAATCTGGGACATAACAAGCGGCGAGAACGTTATGTCGCTGGAAGGGTATATTAGCGACTATATCAACAGCGTGGCGGTCAGCCCGGACGGCACGCGCCTGGCTGCCGGTTATGGCTCAGCCGGTAACATCAAGCGTGGTGTCATTTTGTGGGATATGACGACCGGCGAATTGCTGGCTGAGTTCAGCCACCCGGAGAATGTGGCAAGCGTAACCTTCAGTCCTGATGGGACAATCATCGCCTCTCTCACCGAAGAGGGCACTGCTCGTCTTTGGGGCGTGAGCGGAGACCCACCGATAAGCGAAGAACCGGTCGTTCTTGATAGTGTTGATGAGATCAGCAATGAGGTTTCAAGCGATTTTATCAGCAGAACAATCATCATTGGCCCGGTAGGGAGAATAACGTTCAGCCCGGATGGCAGTTTGCTGGCGTTTGGCATTCTGAACAGTGGGGTGCAACTATGGGATACGGCTGGTACTTTGGACGGAAAAACAGATTCGGCTTTCCTGCCTTTTTATGAACGGGTGTGGGATATTGCTTTCAGTCCAGAAGGTGATACGTTGGTTGCCGTCGGTGATATGGCTGGCAGTGAGTTGTTTTGCAGTATTGAAGCGTGGGACGTGACAAATGCCCCAGAGGCTGTAGACGACCGAAACATTTACTGTGATCACAGGAATGCAGTCGGCAGCCTGGATTTCAGCCCAGATGGGCGGCTGGTGGCCACGGGCGGCTCCGAAAACGTTGCCGTACGCGACAGGACATCAGATGAGGTTATCAGGTTGGAGACGCCCGGCGAAGCGGTGGTCAGGCTGGCCTTCAGCCCGGATAGTGCTCTGCTGGCCTCAATTGGTCAGTACTATGATGTAGTAGGACCTGTGATGTTGTGGGATATGGTAACCCATGAGTTGCTCGAAGAACTTTGGATGACAGGTCGCCCAGGACAGGATGTCGTGTTCAGTCCGGATGGACGACTGCTCGTGATCGGCAAAGGTGATGGCATCGTAAGTTTGTGGGGCGTGCCGGCGCGATGACGACTCCCATCACCCTGACCACGCTGATCCAGGCGGCTGCCGGGCTGCTCGTGCCGGTGGGCTTGGCGATGTTCCTCCGCCGCCGCGGGAAGGCCCCCTATACCCTGCTCGTGCCGGGCGTGATCGCCGCGCTGGCCGTGCAGATCGTCGGCTTCCTGCTGGAGGCGCTGCTGGGCGGCGGCCTGGTCACGCTGGCGGCGTCCGGCCTGGGCGCTTCCGAGGCGGCCCCGTCGCTGCTGTTCGCTGGCGTCCTGGGCACGGCCAGCGGCTTTTTGACGGCGGGCGCGCTGACTGCCGTCTTTGTCTATCTAGCCCCCGGCGCGCGGACCGTCCGGCAGGTGGCCCTGGTCGGCGTCGGTTTCGGCGGGGTGGAGGTCGTGCTGCGGGCGGGGCTGGCGGCCCTGGTGCTGTTCGCCAACCTGAGTCTGCTGGACCGGCCCGCCGGCGAATGGGGCGACCTGCCCATCGAGGAGATTCGCGCCCGCCAGGCCGACCTCGACGATTACTTCAGCCGCCCGGCGGCAGAACCGCTGCTGGAGATCGTGCCTGCGGTGGGCCGGCTGGCCCTGGGCGTGACGCTGGCCGTCCTGGTCGGGACGATGTTCCGCACGGGCGAGGTCGGGCTGTTTTTCACGGCGGCGCTGTGGGCCGCGCTGACCATCGCCGGGCCGATGTTGTTCACGCGGGCCGGGCCGCTGGCCGGCGCGATCATCTGGGCGGTGATCGGCGGGGCCAGCCTGGTCATTTTGCGGCGGGCGGCGCGCCGCCGACCCCCTCAAAATTAGGGGTGGCTTACCATTCTCAAAATTGATAATGTTGTGCAGAATTTGCGTGTGAATGCTTAACCGTCTGCTATGGCAGGGGGAACTTATGATCCAGACATCGGCTTTAACCAAACGCTTCGGCACCCTCACCGCCGTCAGCGACCTGTCGCTCGATATCGCCAGCGGGGAGGTGTTCGGCTTCCTCGGCCCCAACGGCGCGGGCAAAACGACCACCGTCCGGGTGCTGGCCGCCCTGATCGGCCCGACGGCGGGCACGGCCCTGGTCAACGGCTTCGACGTCCAGCGGGAGGCCATGCAGGTGCGGCGTACCATCGGCGTGCTGACCGAGACGCCCGGTCTGTACGACCGGCTGAGCGCCGAATACAACCTGCTGATCTACGCCCGCCTCTACGAGGTGGACGACCCGGCCCGCCAGGTGCAGAAGTACCTGACCATGCTCGGCCTGTGGGATCGACGCAAGGAGCCGGTCGGCGGTTTTTCCAAGGGCATGAAGCAGAAGCTGGCCATCGCACGGGCGCTGCTGCATGAGCCGCAAACCGTGTTCCTGGACGAGCCGACCGCCGGCCTGGACCCATCCGCCGCCCGCACCGTGCGCGAGTTCATCGAGGAGCTGCGCACCGAGGGCCGCACCATCTTCCTGACGACGCATAACCTGGACGAGGCCCAGCGCCTGTGTGATCGCATCGGGCTGATGCGCAGCCGCCTGATCGCGCTCGACACGCCGGACGCCCTGCGGCGGCGGCTCTTCGGGCAGCACGTGCGCGTGCAGATCGCCAACCTGGTCGACGCGCACCGGGCGGCGGCGGCGGCGCTGCCCTTCGTCAAAGGTGTGCAGGTGGAAGGCGATACATTGCTGGTCGACGTGCCGGACCCGGAGCGCGACAACCCGGCACTGATCGAGGCGCTGGTCTCGGCGGGAGCCAAGCTCCAGTACATCCAGCCCTCGCAGGCCAGCCTGGAAGACGTGTATATGCAACTGGTCGGGGACGAAACCGGCGGCGAGGAGATTTAACGTGAACAAAATCGCGATCTTGATGATGAAAGAATGGGCGGATGTGTTTCGCCACCGCTACGTGATGTTCATCGTGCTGCTGATGCCGCTGCTGCTGGTGGTGATCCCGCTGGTGGTGATGGGCCTGGGCGGCAACGCCGACTTCATCTCCGGGGTGACCAGCGACATCCCGCCCAACATCGCCCAACTGCCGATGTACGAAGGGCTGTCCGTGGAGGAGACGATGCAGGCCTTTACCGGGCAGCAGTTCAACCTGTTTTTCCTGATCGTGCCGCTGGCCATCCCGATGACCATCGCTACCTACAGCATCGTGGGGGAGAAACGCGAGCGCAGCCTGGAACCGCTGCTGGCGACGCCGATCAGCACGGCGCAGTTGCTGGCCGGCAAGAGCCTGGCCGCCGCCGGTCCGGGCGTGTTGGCCCTGTGGCTGGCTGCGCTGCTGTACACGCTCGCCCTGCCGCTGGTGGTGAGCAGCGTCGCCGTGCACGACCTGCTGCTGGCCCCGCAGTTTTACGTCAACGTGCTGCTGATCGGGCCGCTGCTGACCATCCTGGCGACCACGGTTGGGCTGAGCGTGAGCAGCCGCGTCAACGATCCGCGCGTGGCCGAGCAGTTGGGCATGATCGTGATCGTGCCGGTGCTGGCCCTGATCTTCGGGCAGATCGCCGGGCTGTTCGTCTTCGACCTGCAGCTGGCGCTGGCCTTCGCCGGTGGATTGGCCGTGGTGGACCTGGTGCTTTTGCAGGTGGCGGTGCGCCTCTTCAAACGCGAGACGATCCTGACGCGCTGGAAGTAGAGCGTTTTTTTCTGATGCGTGGTAAGGGGCGGATTCAATGAATCTGCCCTGAATTGTTGAGGGGCGCGGACCAATTGGCGAGGTCCGGTTGTGCAAAAATGATCGTTCACCGGCAAGGGGACGAGCACGTGAACAAAATTTTCGTCTTGATCGAAAAAGAGTGGGCGGATGTCTTCCGTTATCGCTCGGTGCTGATTCAGGTGCTCGGACTGCCGTTGATCATCGTGGGCCTGCCGGTCGTGGCGCTGGCCGCTGGCATTACGCCCGGTTTTATCTCCGGTTTCGGCTACGACCCGCCCCCGGCGCTCGTGGCGCAGCCGCCGTATAACGCGCTCACGGCACACGACGCCCAACGAACCTTCATGGGCCAGCAGTTCAACCTGCTTTTCCTGATCGTGCCGCTGGCCATCCCGATGACCATCGCTACCTACAGCATCGTGGGGGAGAAGCGCGAGCGCAGCCTGGAGCCGCTGCTGGCGACGCCGATCAGCACGGCGCAACTGCTGGCCGCCAAGAGCCTGGCCGCCGCCGGGCCGGGCGTATTGGAAACGTGGCTGAGCGCGTTGGTCTATGCGCTGGCGCTGCCTGTCGTACTGCCGAATCCTCTCATGCGAGCGATTCTGCTCTCGCCCTCGTTTTTTGTGACCGTTGGACTCATTGCGCCGCTGCTGACCATCCTGGCGACCACCGTTGGGCTGAGCGTGAGCAGCCGCGTCGACGACCCGCGCGTGGCCGAGCAGTTGGGTATGATCGTGATCGTGCCGGTGCTGGCCCTGATGGTCGGGCAGATCGCCGGGCTGTTCGTCTTCGACCTGCAGCTAGCCCTGGTCGTCGCCGGCGGGCTGGCCGTGGTGGACCTGGTGCTCTTGCAGGTGGCGGTGCGCCTCTTCAAGCGCGAGACGATCCTGACGCGCTGGAAATAAGCCTTACGCTGGTTAGTCAAATTTCGTATGTAGGGACATCCGGCCGGATGTCCCTACCACGTCTACCGCTCGTCGCGGGCGGCTCGCCCCCATCTGTTTTCTAGTGGTGTAGAGCACCCTTCGAATGCTCCCGCTGGCGGGCATCGCCCGGATTCATGTTAGGGAATGGTGATCACGCAGGAGCCGCTCCAGGATTCGGGCACAGTCCATGACCCGGCGATGGTGTGTGTGCCGGGTGTGGCGACCCAATTCCCAATCGCAGCATTGCCCCAGCCGTCCGGCACCCCTCTGCCCACGTGCCACGAGACACCGGCGTAGTAGAGATCAAGTGGTACACCATCCACCGTAATGGTAGCGGTATGGCCGTCCAGGTCGGAAGCCGGTGCGTCAGTTGGCAGCCGCACGCCAATGGTTATCCTGATGGTCTGCCCGGCCAGATAAGGCCCACCTCCAAATTCGGACGCGCAGGTCGGAATGAACAGGTCATTCGAAGCGCTTGACGACGCTGCTGGCGGCGACTCGGTTGGCGGTGCGGGCACCTGGACCTCCGGGACAAGGTCGCAGTTCCCCGCCGGTTGGACGATATCCGAGCGCACCCAGGAATCGCCGGGCAGCCGCCACCACACTAACCCATCATTTCCCACTGCCTGGCCGTCCGGGTTGGCCGCTTGCCCTGCATCCAGGCGGCCGTGGAGCGGGTAGTTGGTGCCCGGCCCGCCGCGCAGGTTGACCGTGCTGTCCGGCACGATGGTACAGGCGTCATCTGGCCCGACGTCTGCCGGTCCGGCTGATTCCTCGGTTTCGTCGATAGTCTCGGTCTCAGGCTGGTTGACCAGGGCATCAATCTCGTCCTGGGTCAGTGCTGCAGCGATCACGATGGGCTGCGGCAGCAGGTCAATGAGGGATACCAGGGCTTGCAGCGCATCCGCCTCGTAGGGTTGGGGTGGGCCGGGCGGGCCTGAGGCGGCTCCATCTGCATCCAGCGGTACAACAATCTTCGTGCCGGCGGGGGCAGTTTGGGTCACGCCGAAGGTTGTCAGCCGCGCTGAGCCATCCAGGGTAGTGACGGTCATCTCGCCACCTGCCTGAGCTTGCAGATACACGGTGGAACCGAGGTCGACCGTGACCTCGTTGATCGCCAGCCGGACCGCTGCCTGGCCCGCTGGCGTTTGAATCAGCAGCCCGCTGTCGGGCGCTTCTGTGCAAGGAGCGTCTCCCAGGCCGGTCGTCAAGTAAAACGCCTGCATCGGCCCCCAGGCCGGTGTTCCTGGTTCGATGTCCGCGAGCACGGAAGTTTGCTCATCGCTGTGCAGCGCCCAATCGACAACCCAGCCGGTATGCTCGATATGCTCGTCGTAACGGATGCGAATCCACGTTTCTCCGAAGTTGTTGGTGGCGCGTCCGGTGGCTATGACGTCGGTTCCCGGCGGCAGCGATCCGATGACATTCTCCCGGTCGCTGCGAGGGCGCAGGCGTACGTTGACAGGGGTCGTAGTGGTCATCGCCAGCGTTTCCGTGACGTTGGCCGCGTTGGTCAAATGGACATCGCCAAACAGGAGAAAGGTGACATTCTGGCCGGGCAATGTGTCCGGCAAGTTGGCCTGCACCTGCAAGAGGGCCGTCCCCCATTCCTCCGAAGCTATATCCATCGCGCTGAGGCGCAGGGTGCGAATGGCAGCGACGTCGATGCGGTCGCCGGGTTGTTCGAAGTGAAAACCGGTAGAATCAGGCTGTGCATCTGCCTGGATCGTATCGCTGCCGTAGCAGGCCTGGTTGCGGGTTGTTTCGCCACAGTGCTCATCGATGATGCTCAGCGCAGCTTGTACGATGGTGGGACAGGAGTCACCGCCTTGCGCTCCAGCCCCCGTTGGCACCACCCACAAACCCAACAGCAGTGCCAACACGATCATCGGTCGGCGTTTCATGCCCCCCCCTATCAGTTAATGTTTCTGACTCAGTCTAGCACGCAGTTTGAAGTGCGCCTCTTCAAGCGCGAGACGATCCTGACGCGCTGGAAGTAGCGCAACCGGCTGGTAGATGCGATCGTTCAGCCGCGCGTGCGCGCCGCGAAACGTTTGATCATCGGCTGGTAGGGGAACCAGTCGCCGTCAAAACACGGCTTGGCGCGTACCCCTGTTGTTTTTTTGTAGCCCAGCCGCTGGTAAAACGAAATCGCGTACAGCGACGATGCGACCCGGATCGTGGTTGTTCCCTGACGTTGCGCTTCCTGCTCGAACATCTCCACCAGCCGCCGCCCGATCCCCTGACCGTGAGTGTCGCCGCGCACAAAGAGACTCTGCAGCCGGTCCGCGCGCCCGCGCAGCACCCCGACGATCTGGCCTTCGTCCTCGGCGACCAGCATGACCGCCGCCTGGATGATGTTTACGATGGCTGCTTCATGATCAGGGTCATCGGAATAGGCGTGCCGAAACGGGCCAAGCAGACGCTGGCGTTCTTCGGGTGTGGCGTAGTCGAGATTGAAGTCGCCGAACGTGTCCGCGATGAGCCGCCCTACCTGTGCGGCGTCGGCGTGGTGAAACGGGCGGATGGTGATCATATGTGGTCCTCCGGTGAAACCTGGTTCTAGGG